>CAVJZP010000010.1:0-46112 GCA_963654365.1 Oscillospiraceae bacterium | reverse complement strand
GCTCAATAAGGTCAATGATGCGGCGAAGTCGGACATCCCTAGGAATTCCCTCTCTAAGTATAAGAAGTTCCTGCTTGAGAATGAATTCCGTAATTCTTCTCCACTGGATTTCTATTCTGATAAGCCGTTATTCGAAAAGGATATCTCTGTCGATCATGTAATACCGTGGTCCTTCATGTATCGAGATGATATATGAAATCTGGTTCTGACAGACAAAGAAACGAATTCTATGAAAAGCAATGGCATCATCGATAAACGGATGATAGATAAGCTACAGGATAGAAACAGAAGACTGTACAATGTTCTAGAAGACGGAAAAGAAAAAGAAGAACTGAAGATTGCCAACGAGGAGAAACTGGTTGAGAGATTCTATCTCTTATTTATTGCATAATGAAATACTACGAAGAACACGCAGAAGAATATATAGCTTCGACAATCGACAAGGATATGAGTGTTATGTATGCTATGGTCAGGAAATATATTCCTGAGCACGGTCAGATTTTGGATGTTGGATTTGGTTCTTCAAGAGACATGATATATTTCAGGAAGAATGGATATCAGGTCTCTGGAATCGATTCCTGTGCTGCTTTTGTAAAAAACGCAAAAGAGTTAGGTCTTGACGTAGAGAATATAGACATCCTTTCCTATCAGACAGAAAGAAAATATGACCTGATCTGGTGCTGTGCCTCTTTCCTCCACTTGCAAAGAGAAGATATCTTCACTGCATTGAAGAAATATCTCTCCTTCCTGAAGAAAGACGGTATTTTGTTCCTTTCTATGAAGTATACAGACAAAGCGGATGGATTGGATGAAAACGGAAGGTATTTTACTTATTTTAATCAAGCAGATATAGTTAGTCTAGAGAAAAACACTATTGAAGTCACATTCACCCAGGATAAGACAAGACCGGATCTTCAGTGGGTAAACTTTATATTGAAGGATATCGATGAAAAACAGGGTGACAAAAAGTAAAAACTTATTATCCTGAAGTATAAAATTGTTAATATGTATTACCTCTATTAATCCAATATAAAAGCCGAAATGCGATTATTTGTATCTCGGCTTTATTAAATTTTTGTTTTATAATTGGATACCTAACTGGATAGATATAGCTGAATCAGTTTCGATTCTCGCATATGCTAGCAGAGCCGATAGAGAACCTGGCAAGAATTGTTTTTCCGTTAGGAAGCTTTGCAAAGATATCTGTGCTATGAAAGGTGCTGGAGAACACGGAATCGATAAGGGTATTTTCGACAATCAATATATCCTTGAAGAATCCTAAGTATGCAACAACATGATATCCGTCGATATTGAATACCTGTGCTTTGACAAGCAAACAGATAAAGAATGTGGAAGAGAGAAAGCAGATAAGAATGAATCCGACGATGAGTTTTAAGAGTGTCCTACCAAACACAGGACCATCTCTATCGATAAAGAAAAGAGCGATGAAGAGAGCAAGAATCGCAGCGGTGATAAAAGATGAATGCATTTTATTCGGAGTGTCTTCTTCTTGTATTTCTTTATCCATATAGGATCAATCGGCTCTGGTCCTATATATGTTTCTTCCTTCTTTCTCATCGGATAACCGAAGTTTGGACAGAATGGTGCCTCACTGCTGACATCATGATTGCATTCTGGACATTTCAATATAGGCATTAAGACACCCTATTTGTTTGCTTTAACTAATGACTAGTATATCAAAAAAACTTGTCGTGAGTGCAAGCGATGTGATGAAGATGAATGATTTTTCGCTGGGAAAGCAAGAATTATTGAAAAAACGGAAGAAAATAATTCGTTTTTTGAGTCTTTCTAGGATATAACGACAAAAATTTCATTTAGAAAATGCTACTATTTGCACAGAATTTCATTTAGAAAATGCTACTAATTCATTGAAATTTCATTTAGAAAATGCTATATTTTGAATGATATTTCATTTAGAAAATGCAACAGAGGTGTTTATGGAATTCAAAAGAAAAATATATAAGCAATTGTTAGAATGGAAAGAGGAAAAGAATAAGAATTCTGCTCTCCTTATTGAAGGCGCCAGACGAGTGGGTAAGACTACAATTGTTAAGGAATTTGCTAAAAAGGAATACAATGATTTCATCTATATCGATTTCACCTACGCCTCTACAGAGACCAGAAAACTATTCAAGAGAATCGATTCCTCGAATAATTTATCGATGGACCAATTCTTTTCGGATCTGTTTTTGTCGTTTGGAAAGACGTTGAAAAAAGGAGACTTGATCATTTTTGATGAGGTTCAGCATTTTCCTTTGGCAAGGCAGGCAATCAAAGCACTTGTCATCGATGGGCGCTTTGATTACATAGAAACTGGTTTTTTGATTTCCATCAGAGAACATACTCAGGACATTCAGATTCCTTCTGAAGAAAGAAGAATAGAAATGCATCCGATGGACTTTGAGGAATTCTGCTGGGCATTTGGCTGGGATGAGAAATGTGAGATGCTACGTGACATTTTCAATCAGCATAAAAGCATCAGTGAAGGTGTACATAATCAATTGATGGATGATTTCAGGCTGTATATAACTTTGGGTGGAATGCCAAAGGTCGTTTCTCTTTATCAGGAAACAAAATCTTTTATGCGCTGCGAAAAAGAAAAGCAGGATATATTGAAACTATACGAAGACGACTTAAGAAAACATGATAACAAATCGAAAACGCGTACTTTGAATATCTATAAGTCAATGCTTCCTGCATTGAAGTCATGGTCGAGAAGAGTAAAGACAAACATCAGAAATCCGAACATGGAACAGGCCTATCAAAGAGCTCTTATCGACTTGGAAGATTCGAAAATAGTGAATTCAGTATATCGCTCTTTAGATTTGAGTTTTGGCACATTTATGAAAGAAGAAAATGACTTTAAACTCTATCCGCTGGATGTTGGACTAATGTTGAGTTCGCTTATCGGAGATGTAAACGAAGACTGTGAGAAAACCTATCTTAAAATAAGGACTGGAGATCTTGATGGCGCAAACTTTGGCATTTTATATGAGTCGTTAGTTGTACAGAGCCTCGTAGGCAATGAAAGAAAGGCTTTTTATCATACATTTGAATATGATGATAAAAGATATGAGATTGATTTTGTTGTCTTCATAAAAGGAAAGATGACTGCAATTGAAGTGAAGTCGACAAAAAGATTTACAACATCTTCCCTATCATCTTTAAAACTGAAATATCCACAACTGAAATTCAACAAAATAGTTATTTCTCCAAAGATGTTAAACTATGATAGCGACACGATATATCTGCCGATATATATGACCTTCTTGCTTTGACATCTAACAGCGGAAAATGTAAATCACTCCGCTCTTGTAAGGCCTAATAGCATATCAAAACGGATCCTTCTGCTCTTTAGCTGAATTGTCCTTTCAATGGTATCACAGCGGATGAAGCTATCTAAGGAATGAAGGATGCTTCCATCATCAAAGTAGGTGACATTCACAAAGTCGCCTTTTGATAAGGAGACGAGAAGATTGTTGATGTCCTCTATCTCATCTTCGGAGAGTTCCGGCATTGCTATCTTCTCTTTTTCTTTTCTGTGCTCTTCTAAGACCTGATACTGTCCGCTCAGCGATTTGAACGGCTGCCATTTCATCATGCCTCTCATGCGTGGTGTCCTCCTATCTGATTTCTTCTCTCGCGGAAATTCGATGACAGTGTCAGCGCGGAGCAGGGCATTGCCATCTCGGTTCCGTATTTCCTTCTGATCTGAATCAATGTCTCTTCAAGACTATATATCTCTCTATCTTCCTCTGGCTTCTCAAACAAGGACATCTGGTAGTGATTCCTGTTATTTACATTGACCGCTACGATGAAGATGCCGCGGAAGAGCGTATCCTCTTCTATCTCAGTCTCCAGATACTGTCTTTCCATCGCTTTCCCGATTTTCTCCGCAGAATCAGTCGGAGTCGTGAAGGATGCTTTCAGCTGATAACCAGTGTGATCCTTTCTCTGAAGGAAGAGAAGGAAAGTCAAAGCGGACTTCTTCTCTTCGTGAAGACGGTCCGATAGCTCAATTGACATGTTTCGGATCTGTGTGATCATCTCTTCCTTATGGTAATCGCGCAATAGAACCTGACCGGCGCTTAGAGAATGATTTTTGCTGTGGTAGCTCTCTTGTAAGAGAGCGTCATCATATCCAAGGGAATGGTAATAGATCTCTTCGCCGATCACTCCTAATTCGTTTTTCAGATATTCCGGATCGGATACTGCAATATCTCCGACACAGTAGAATCCTAAGTTGTTCAGTCTCTTCTCCAGTCTGCTTCCGATCCCCCACATCTTGCTTAAGGGAGTCACGTTCCATAGATGTTCTGGAATGGAGCCATAATTCCATTCGGCTAGGAAGTCGGCCTTGTGCTTTGCCTCGATATCCATCGCCGCTTTAGCCATGAAGAGGTTCAGTCCGATTCCGGCAGTGACGGTAAGACCGGTCCTGGAACGGACTTCCTCGATGATCTTTCTGGCATAGCTTTTCGGTGTGTCGTTATGCCTTTTAAGATAATGGGTGACATCGAGGAAGGATTCATCGATGGAGTAGATGAAGAGATCGCTCTCGCTGACATATTCCAAGTAGATGTCATTGATCGTCGCGCTGATCTCAAGATATCGTCTCATCTTCGGCTGAGCGATGATCAAACCGTCGATATTCTTCGGTACGTCATAGAGACGGCATCTGGATTTCACATGATATTTTTCTTTGATATAAGGAGAAGCAGCCAGTACAATCGTTCCGTCTCCTCTGTCCTCGTCAGCGACGACAAGAGGGGTCTTGAAAGGATCCAACCCTCTGTCAAGACACTCCACAGAGGCATAGAAAGACTTCAGATCGATGGCGAGAATGATTCGGTCATTGCGTTTCATGCTTCCATTTTAAATGGAAACGGAATAGAAAAAAGAGAATAGTAAGCAACTTGAAAGACAAGGTATGCTTGAACAAGATGAAAACTTGCCGAGTAAGCGGAACATGTGGATGGTATTCCTGTATTTTCATTCTTCGGAAACAATCAGAAACAACCCCTTGACAGAAAAGGTGGTTTCCCTGGAAAAGAAATAGATGCGATATTAATTGTTTAGATATTTGTAAGGATATTTCCGACAACACTAGGACAGTAGTATGAAATCATACTATTAGGATGTTTGAGCCAAATATTGAATGGAATAGAAGGATATTCAATTGCTATCTTCACCGAGTTCCTTTTCCAATTCTTCAATTGTTGGCAAAGAGGTTTTTAACTCGATTGGTAGTATCTTATTTAATTCATAAGATGATATTCCGATAGGGATGTTATAGTTTTCCAAGGAATACTCTGCAACAATCTCGTCCTTGTCTTTGCAAATTAAAATTCCTAAAGTTGGATTGTCGTTTCCGCTTTTTAATAGATGATTGATAGAAGACACATATGTTCCTAGTTGCCCGAGATCAGAAGGCTTGAATTTGGATATCTTTACTTCAATCACGACATATGCATGTATTTTGATGTTATAAAAAAGCAGGTCGGTGAAGAATTCTGATTCCCCAACTAAGAGTCTAGTTTCTCTTCCTACAAAAGCAAAACCGGTTCCGAGTTCAAGAAGAAATTTTTGAATGTTATCTATCAAGGCTGTTTTCAGTTCCTTCTCGTTATAATTGTTAGTTATAGCCAAAAAATCAAAATTATATGGATCTTTTGTGATTTGCTTTGCGAGTTCCTTTTCTTCATCGGGCAAGACTAATTCAAAATTGTTAATGGCTTTTCCGTCTCTTTCGTATAGATTCGTATCGAGAAAATTTATGAGAGTATCGCGTGACCAATTGTTTTCTAATGTCTTTTGAACAAAGAACAATGCTTTTTTGGATTCTTTGCATTTATCGATGATGCAACGATGATGCCCCCAAGGGACAAAGTATAATTATTCCACAAGCTGTGGGACTTTTTTGACACAATCTTTGTATAGATTGTAGAATTTCTCCATATACCTTAGATTGATTGGAGAAAATCCATTGATATATTAGGTAAGTCTGAAATCAATTCTTTACTTAAATTTTTGTAAAATCCTGATCCGTAAATTGCTTTAAAGGAATTCAGAGATATTTCTTTTCCGAGTTCAAAATAAAACGCAAGCATTTCATTATTGACCTTTATTGCTGCTTTTATTTGAGAACGCCTGAACTTATGGCTGATTTCTTTCACCCAGGTCTTGAATTCTTTGTCTTTCGTTAAATTCTGCATAATGATTCCTCCTTGCTTAGTATTCATAACAAAATCGCGCTCTAATTATAGGATGCACTACTTTTCAATCTTAGCTAATTCTTTCTGATAGTCGATTCCTCTCTCTTTGAGGATTTCGATATACTTTTCATAGATAATCTTGGCAACAGTCGGAAGATCATAGAGTCTTGTATCGACATTATAGTCGATCATCTTCTCCATCTCTGGTGTGATGTGGAAGGCTTCCTTATCGTTTTCGATTCTGGATTCTACCTTCTTTGGATCATCTCCGCGGGAGAGCATCCTCTCTCTGCAGGTATCCTCATCGAGAAGCAGGCGGAAAAGAACGATCTTTGGATCGTTAAAGGATTTATAGGTCATGGCACCATTGGTCTCAACGGCCATGCATTTATCGATTCGTACTTCTTTTCTGCTGGTTCCATAATGATGCCCGTTATAAGAGACATGTTCGATGAATTCATCATTGTCGATCATTCTCTGGAATTCCGCTTCGCTGACGAAGTGGTAATCCACATCATTGGTCTCACCTGCTCGCATCTCACGTGTCGTATGGGTGATGACCTTTTTGATTCCGTAATGCTCTTGAAGATAATAACAAGTAGCTGTTTTTCCTGATGCGGATGGTCCCGTTATTATAATCATATATACCCCCAATGAATTTTAGATATTTTAATAAGGTGTCTGAATATTTTCAAGATGAAATCGGTATATCAGGCTAAATGATGCCGTCGACAACGTCTTTGATCTCTTTTCTTTCTGTGAGATAGCAAGTTGGCTGAATCGGATAGGAAAGGAGTTTCCCTTTGGTATTGTATCCCCAAAGGACAGAGTAGATTCCTTTGCAACCGAGATTGTATGCGGTCTGTATATCGGTTGTAGAGTCACCGAAATACATCGCCTTCGAATAGTCGAGATGATAATTTTCTGTCGCAGCAAAGAAAGCTTTAGGATCGGGCTTTGTGACTCCTCCTAACGGGATTCCGACTAGAAGATTGAACATGCCTTTTGGAAAGCAACGTTCCATAACCTCTTTTGCGATGTCGTGTGGCTTATTGGTATAGATGAAAAGGAGAACGCCTTTCTTCTTTGCATATTCCAAACTTTCAATCAGTCCATCATACGGTTTCGTCTTGACGCAGAAATTTTTAAGATAATAGTCATAATAGGTTTTGAATACCTCATCGAAATGAGAGAGATTCTCTTTTCCTAAGGCGCGCTGAACCATCAGGACAGACCCATCTCCGATATAGGTAGAAACCTCTTCATAACTGTGCTGTTTCAGGCCGTGTTTCTTCAAAGCGTAATTGACGCTGTCTGCGATATCCTCGATCGTAGAAACGATGGTTCCATCCATATCGAATACGAATGCCTGCGGTATGATATTTTTCATAAATTGCCTCCTAGAAACCATCTAATCTTACCATGAAAATCCAAGAAAGAAATCATTTTGATTGCGAAGTTTGAAAATATCTTGAAAAACGCGTGAAAAAAAGGAAGAAAAAATTCAATGGTATTTTTAATAAAACTTATATATTCAGTAAAAAGTTTTTAAGCATAGTGCTATATAATAAGTGACAATATTGGTTATAAATTGTGAAATTAGGGACTTTCAATTTTAACAACACATTTCCTTTTAGAAAAACTGAGTGAAGAAAATAATCAAAAAAAGTGTTGTTTTTTTAAACGATTTCATTTATATTTTTCGCTTGTAAAAGGGGGGTTGAAATTAAATGAAACCTGTCGATTTCTCTGCTGAAAAGCAAACTGGTGACGACTATATCATCCAACTGAAAAACGTCACAAAGATTTTCGATGGTGTCACAGTCATCGATAAGATGAATCTGAACATCAAGCGTGGTGAATTTGTCACTTTATTAGGTCCGTCTGGCTGTGGTAAATCCACGACATTAAGAATGATTGCAGGTTTTGAAACTCCTGATAGCGGAGACATCCTTCTCTCCGGAAAGGATATCACTCCTGTTCCGCCGAACAAAAGACCAATCAATACCGTATTCCAACACTATGCACTCTTTCCGAATCTCGATGTCTATGACAATGTCGCCTTCGGCTTAAGAAACAAGAAAATACCAGTTGCCCTGAAGGATAAGGATGGAAATCCTGTCATGAAGGTCAACAAGGCACAGATCAAATATCTGAAATCCCAGATCAAAAGAATTCAGAAGGATAAGATCATCGACCCGACAGAGAAGGCCACTCGTTTAGAGGACTTGAACAAGAAATTGGAAGACACCTATTCCAATCCGGTGCAGGCATATAAATTCAAACATCTTTCCGAAGAGGAAATCGATGAGAAGGTTGTCCGCGCTTTGTCCATCGTTGACTTGGATGAATTGGAAGACAGAGATATCTCTACTCTTTCCGGTGGTCAGCAGCAGCGTGTCGCTATTGCACGCTCTATTATCTGCGAGCCTCAGATCCTTCTTTTGGATGAGCCTTTGGGCGCTCTCGATCTGAAGATGAGAAAAGACATGCAGATTGAACTGAAGGAGATGCATAAGCGTTTAGGCATCACCTTCATCTATGTCACACACGACCAGGAAGAGGCCCTTACGATGTCGGACACCATCATTGTCATGAACAACGGTGTCATTCAGCAGATCGGCTCTCCAGAGGATATCTACAATGAGCCCGTCAACGCCTATGTCGCTGACTTCATTGGCTCTAGCAATATCTATAACGGTACGGTTATCGCTGAGAAGAAAGTCAGAATCCTCAACTCCAATTTTGCCTGTGTGGATGATTTCCCGGTCAATGAGCGTGTTGATGTTGTTATCCGTCCAGAAGACATCAAGCTTTCCTCTGAACCGAAGGATGGCTACATCGCCGGAAAGATTTCTGCCAAGGTTTTCAAAGGCATTCATTATCAGTATGTCATCATGGTCGGACACGATGAAGTCTTAGCGCAGTCCATCGACAATTACGATGCCACTATGCCGATTTACCTCAGCATCCTTCCGGATGGACTTCACCTCATGCACAAGCAGGAGGACATCAACATCTATACTGATTCCTATATTGGAAAAGATCATATGGTCTATATCGACGATATGCCCTTTGACGCTGACCTAAGCAAATTGATCGCCAACTCTTCTGTGGATGAGGACGGCATCGTTATTTTCGATAAGAAGAGATACGATTTTGCTGATGCGGATGTTGTCTGCACCATCAAACCGACTGACATCATGATCAGTGACAACACCTCGGATGCACAGATCACAGGTGAGGTCATCAACTCGGTCTACAAGGGCGATCACTATGTCATCTTGGTTCGCAGCGAAGATGATGAGGATTTCCTTGTTTCCACTCCGGACACTTACAACTTTGGCGATATCGTCGGCTTAAGAGTCCAGAAGGAAAATATCTCAATGCGTCTGAAAGGAGATATTTCAGACTATGAGATATAAAATCGCACGGAAATCCCTTGCTATTCCGTTTGTCCTGTTTTTAGTCCTGTTCGTTGTGATTCCGATTCTCTTCATCGTCTATTACGCCTTTACGGATGCCGATGGATATTTCACGATGGAGGCCTTTGTCTCCTTCTTCACTTCTACGACAAAGCTTAACGTCCTTCTGATCTCTATCCTCATCGGATTGTTCAACACTGCCTTATGCTTGCTTATCGGCTTCCCACTTGCCTATCTTCTCTCCAATCCGAAGTTCAATAAGAACTATATGCTTGTCATGCTCTTCGTCATGCCGATGTGGATCAACTTCGTTCTGAGAACCGGTGCTTTAAGAGACCTTCTCTCCTTGATCCTAACCAGTATGGGAACAAGCACTGGAAAACATCCGCTTTTCTGTACGATGGTCGGTATGGTAATCAACTATATTCCGTTTACTATCCTTCCTTTGTACTCTACGTTGCTGAAACTTGACAAGAGTCAGATTGAAGCAGCTCGCGACTTGGGATGCGATGGATTCCAGACTTTTGTGAAGGCAATCATCCCTCAGGCGATGCCTGGCATTGTCTCCGCCAGCATGATGGTCTTTATGCCGACTATCTCTTCCTATGTCATCTCGGATACGTTGAGTGAAGGTAAGATCATGCTCTTTGGCAACTCCATCTACCTTTCCTTCTCCTCCAGCAACTGGAACGATGGTTCCTTTATGTCTCTTATCATGCTTGTCATCATCTTTGTCGTCATGTTAGCTACGAAGAGGTTCCAGGGCAAAAGCTCGGAGAAAGGAGGCGCATCATGGTAAAGAAAATCTTAGCTTACAGTTACATCTATCTGATTCTCCTTCTCCTTTATCTTCCTGTCTTATACCTTATCGTTTATTCCTTTACAAGCTCGACAATTCTTGGTCAGTGGTCTGGATTCACCTTCAGCCTCTATTCCAAGCTGTTCCACAACAAGGAAGTCATGTCTGCCTTAGGCAATACTCTTATCATCGCTGTCATCGCTTCCCTCCTTTCCACGGTGATCGGTACCCTTGGCGCCATCGGCATCTTTTACTGCAAAAAAGGTTTCCGCACTCTTGTTGAGAATATCAACCAGATTCCTGTCGTCAATGCGGAAATCGTTCTTGCCATGTCTTTGACTGTCATGTTCGTCTTCATCGGAACGAAGATGTTCAACGGTCAGGCTCTGTTCTCCTTCTGGACTCTGCTTATCGGTCACTGCTGTCTTGCGGTTCCTTTTGTCTATCTCAATGTCAAACCGAAGCTTCAGCAGATGGATCCAGCTCTTTATGAGGCTGCCTTGGACTTGGGATGCTCTTCCTCTCAGGCTCTTCACAAAGTCATCATCCCTCAGATTATCCCGGGCATCTTCTCTGGCCTTCTTCTCTCCTTCACCTTATCCTTGGATGACTTCATCGTCACTGCATTCACTAGAGGCAGTGGTCTTCTTTCCGGAACCAGTCAGATTGAGACTCTCTCCACTCTTGTTCAGGCTAAGATCAAGAAGGGAGCTGTCCCTCCGGAGATGAGAGCTTTGACTACTATCCTCTTCCTCATTGTCTTAGCGGTCGTTGTCGGTCAGTCTATCTACAACAACATCCAGAGCAAGAGAATGAAGAAAGGCTTTGCCAATAGCCACGCAAAAAGGAGGAATACATACCATGTCACGACTCCGCTTGATTAAGACATCTCTCTTTCTCGCTGCCATCTCTTTGATGGTTTCCGATTCCTATGGGGTATTGGAAGGCTCTATCAAAGGGGCAAGGAAGTATCTTCCTGGCGGGGAGAAAATCTACCTCAGCGTCTACAATTCTGAGGATTATATCGCCGAAGATGATTCGACAACGGAGGAAGAAGAGCCGGATCTCATCTCGATGTTTGAAGACTATTGCAAGGAAGAGTACGATACGGATGTCACAGTCGTCTACTCTACCTTCGATACCAATGAGACGATGTTAGCACAGCTCGATTTAGGAAAGACATTCGATCTTGTCTGCCCGAGCGACTATGTCATTCAGAAGATGATTGCAAAGGATATGATTGTTCCTTTCGATGAGGGATCTACTCCGAATTATGATAAATATGTCTCTCCTTTCGTCTACAACAAGATTGGAAACATTGAAGTCAATGGAGAGAAGAAAATTGTCAACTCCTATGCTAGAGGATATATGTGGGGAACTCTCGCTATCCTCTATAACGATAGCTATGGCATGCTCAATCTTAAGGGTATCACCGCCAAAGAGATGGATGAGGACATGAATTCCTGGCTCAGCCTCTGGGATGACAAATACGATAACCTTCTCGCTATCAAAGACAGCATGAGAGATACTTATGCTGCTGGTATCTTCAAGGCCTACAATGATGACTATACCGATGAGAACGGAAATCTCTCCGATGGCTTAGCCACATTGAAGAGAAAATATGACAACAAGGAAATCACAGAGGAAGTCTATAACAAGACGTTGACTCAGATTTTCAATAAGTGCGATGATACGACAATCGCAACGGTCGAAAAGGAACTGAAGAGCTTAAGAGACAACTCCTTTGGCTTTGAAGTCGATTCCGGAAAAGTCGATATGGCGCAGGGAAATAAGTTCGCTATCAACTTAGCCTGGTCCGGCGATGCTGCATGGGCTATGGATATGGCGGATGAATACAATGCATCCCACTACGATGAGGAGACAGGAGAGTATGAGGACGGATTCGAACCGACCACTCTCAAATATGCAATCCCGGAGACGGGTGCCAACATCTGGTTCGATGGATGGGTCATGCCAAAAGGCATCACAGACACCAACAAGATCTGGGCAGAACGCTTTGTCGATTTCCTCTCTATGCCAAGCAATGCCGCCATCAATATGGATTACATCGGCTATACGCCGGTCATCGCCGGTGATGACATCCTCTCCCTTGTCCTTTCCAACTATGATTTAAGATGGGATGAAGAGGAAGAAAAACTCGATGATGGACTTCTTGACGAATATACGATTGTCGACAGAAGTGAAGTCCAGGGCTTGTCCTTCTTAGAGGATGGAACGAAGAATCCGGATATCGACAATTATGCCTATGCCAAAGATATCTCCTATTTCTTCAGCGATGGAACGAAAAACACCTTAGAAGAATATGATATCGAGGATACGACATTCTATCTTGTCGGCAGCCAATATGCCAGACAGTTTGATTCTCAGTATCCGGACGCCACTGTCCTTCCGACTCTTGCCATCATGGAAGACTTCGGAAACCAGAATCAGAAGATCGTCACGATGTGGGAAAGAGTCAAAAGCAATTCCCTTCCGATCTGGGCTTATGTTCTGATCATCCTCTTCATCGTCCTTATCATTGCTGCTGTCATCCTTGAGAAAGTCAGAGTCCACGCCGTTCATAAGAGAAGAAAAGAAAGAAAAAAGGAAAGAGAAGCCAAACTGAAAGCGACAATCGACGCGAGTAAGAAGAAGGCCTGATGAGAAAAGACCGCTTTGCTCAAGCGGTCTTTTCGATTCTGGATAAAATCATCTTTACAATTTCTTTTGCAATATTGATTTTCGTCACTTTCTCGATTTCGGTGAAGAAAGCATTTCCATTTGCTTCTAAGAACATTGGTTTTCCGTCATCATCTATTCCGATATCGATGCCGGCATAGTCTAGTTTCAGTGCCTCGCTGGCTTTCACAGCGATTTCCTTGTAGCTTTCCGGTATCGTATCTGTCGCATCGACTCCGATTCCTCCGAGTGCGATATTGGAACGGAAATCCTTTTCGTTGATCCTCTCCATCACGGCGATGACCTTTTTGTCGATCACGATGAGACGGTAATCGTGTCCCTGATTTTTGGATAAGAATCTCTCATAGAGATGAGGCACTTTTTTGTATTTTTCGTAGGTGGATTCTAGTTCTTCCCTATTGTGGATGAGCTTTACCTGTCTACCGAGAGATCCGTAATTCTCTTTGAATACGAAAGGATAGGTTAGATTCTTTTCCAAGGTGGAAAAGAATCTCTGCTTCTTCTCTTCTTTGACCTCATCGACATAGCAAAGAGGAGCAGGGATCGTAAGAGGACAGGGGATATCATATTTCTCTAACTGAAGAAGAGAGAGCATCTTGTCATCGGAGAGAATCAGGGATTCATAGGAATTGAAAAGAGGGAGCTTATCCGAAATCGCTTTGGCAAGATAATTGTCCTTATCGAGATAGATAACAAAATCATAGTCATCTAATCCTTCTATGACAGTCTTGTCTCCATAGCAAAGAGGAAGGATGGATAAGGCATCTGTCTTATCCAAAACAACATCATAAGGGAGGAATTCTTCTTTCAGACGCTGATATTTGTATTCGTTGTTGACATTGTCAGAGAACGAATTGAAGACGCATAAACCATGAAATGACATAGCAATATTTTAATTGTTTTGAGAGAAAACACAAATAAAACTTGAAAAACGAATCCCTTGACATTATAATATCCTAGCCTATCGAAAAGGCATACATCGCGGGGTAGAGCAGTGGTAGCTCGTCAGGCTCATAACCTGGAGGCCGTAGGTTCAAGTCCTGCCCCCGCCACCATTGAAATGATAAGATTGATGTCAATGCATCAGTCTTTTTTTGTTCTATTCATCGATTTCTATAGATAGCGTATATGAAACCATCTAAATTATTCTGCTCGTGACCTATTATATTCCATCTCAAAGATGATATAATTCTTAGAACTAGGGGGGACAGAATTTATGAAAAGCGAAAAGGTTCTAAATAAGATTGATGAATTAGAAACATTGCTGTTGAATGCGAAAATCAGCAACAATAAAGAAGAAAAAACATTCCGTTACGATGTATATGATTTGTATGAAGAGATGATTCATCTGATCAAAGACGAATTTGCAAGTCAAAACGAGACCGATGATTATTCGATATACTTTTCTTTATATGTAAATGAACTGAATGCTCTGAAAGACAAGTTAACAGAGTGTTCAAAGAACTGCAAGACTAGGGCGTCTTTATCTGCATTCTTGGTTCAGCTTTCAATAAGGGTGCAAGCTAAAATTGATGTAAAAGGTAAAGAGGTAACACTTTAGAACTGAATGAAAATAGCAACACTGTCGTATGGGCATACTGTTTTTTGGATGCTTGTCTGACGATATTAGTATCGTAAAACTCACTACGGAAAAAGCCCATCACGGATATCATCCATAATGGGCTAAGTAGTGTTTTAGTTTGTTCTCTTATTTCCGAAGAAGAAGAGAGCGACAGTTCCAGGGCCGGTGTGAGAACCGATGGTGGTACCGATGCTGTTGATTTCAACTTTTCCTTTCATATGAGGGAATGCTTCTTCTACCATCTTGGCAACAGCAGTTGCATAATCCATACAATCAGATTCAGAGATATAGACTTTCTCTGCATAGTTGGCACCATCTTTTGCATAGGTCTTCATCTTATCGACAATGGCGGCTTCGACCTTCTTGATGGTTCTGATCTTCTCTCTCGGGATAAGATGTCCTGCCTCATCCATGTTGAGAAGAGGACAGATGTGAAGGAGATTTCCTAAGAAGCCAGAGCTCTTGGAGATTCTTCCGCCACGGACATAATATTTCAAGTCAGTGGAGAAGAACCAGTGATGGACTTCGAGTTTATGCTCTTCGGCCCATTCTCTTAAATCAGAAAGGGAATAACCTTCGTCTCTTAAGTCGGCAAGCTTATCCATGAGAAGGCCATAACCGGAGGAAGCGCCTAAGGAATCGACGATATAGATCTTTCTTTCTGGATATTTCTCCATCAGCATGTGGGAAGCAGTCAGTGCGGAATTGTAGTCGCCGCTCAGACCAGAGGAAAGTGTGACGTGAAGGATGTCTTTTCCTCCTTCGACAAGGGGAGTGAAGTAATCGAGATATTCTCCGACAGAGAGCTGACTTGTCTTCGTCATCGCTCCTTTTTCCATCATCTGATAGAAATCGTGGAAGGCGATGGATTTTCCTAAATCATCCTTGTATTCTTTTCCGTCCAACGAGAAGTGGAAACAGGCATAGTGAATGTCTCTGTCCAAGAAATGTTTTTCTGATAAATCGCATGTAGATGTTGTGCTTAAAATATAATCAGCCATAATTGACCTCCTAAAACCTATTTAGTTTACACTAATTCCTTTTTGATTTCATCTGTTGGTTTTTACCAGTTTTCTACGCGGTTCACAGTCTTCTGGATCTCTTCAAAGCAGTGAGCCAACGGATAGCCGTCGACAAAGGCATGGGAGACGGTGATATTGAGCGTGACGAAATATTTACCGTTCTCTTCATGATACTTTCCCCAGCAGATACGAGGAATGGATAGAGATTCCTGGTTTCCTGTCGGGAGAGGATGCGTCATCGATTTGAAGTTCAGAAGAGGAATGCAGGTGGCGAAGACGACATTCGGTGTCTGACAGATGGGGAAGCGGTCAAGCTCATCGCTGACTGGCATATTCTTGACAACTTCGATGGTATCCTTCGTCCTTTTATAGAATTCTAAGAAATCATCTGTCATTTCAAATCCGCAGTTCTGATAGACATCCTCTTTTGTCATGACAGTGAAGGTGGGATGGATCTGATCGTATAAGTAGGGTATACCGTCTACGATTCTCATCCTCATCTCTTTGATGCTGTTGACTCCCTTCATGACCGCATAGAGGAAATAAGGAAAGAAGGACTGATTTCTCAACTTGGATATCCTGACTAGCTCTGTCACATCGATATTCACATCAAAGCCGTAGGCGGAAGAGGGATAGTTTCTGAACCACTGGTACTGGTTTCTCTTCTTATATGTCGTCATGTCAATCTTTTCTCTCATGGTTCCTCCTTAAAAAAATAAGCGGCAAAGTGTTGCCTTTGCCGCAGATATTCTATCGCATTTCAGATAGTAGGGATATGTTTTGTTCCGTCTTTGTCGGGATGCTCTTCCATGTATTTGATGATGGGATCGAAGTTCTTGTCCTTCTTTCCTGGTTTACAGGCAGAGAGCTTCTTCTGTTCGCCTTTGACGATGCTTTCCGCCATTGCATGGCATCCTGCGTGTCCGCAGGCGCCGCAGTTGAAGTTCGGAAGCATCTTCTCGACATCAGCGATTCTCGTGTCCTCTTCGACGTGGAAGACCTTTTCGGCCCAGACTAGGACAGCGCCGAGAATCAATCCTAAGGCTAACAGAATCAGAAACGCGTAGAGCGCGTAGAGAAGATATTCTTTCATTTTTTCTTTTCCCCCTTATGAGTCGCATAAATATTCAGATGACAGCGCTCTTCTTTGCAAGAGGAGCACTTTTCTTCGCTGGGTCCTAGATCTTCGCATCCTTTTGGGACAGGAGTTTTCTTATAGAGGATGAATGTGACGATGAAGATGATGATGAGAACGGCGATGATGAGAACAGCGAGAAAGATCCGTAATCCGTCAGACATAGTCTAAGCGCCGATTCCCATCAGTCCCATGAAGGCCATTGCCATCAGGGAAGCGACAATAAGAGCGAGCGGAACGCCTTTGAAGGCCTTGTTTCCGTTGTATTCCTCGATTCTGACACGGATGAAGGAGAAGAGGACGATGACGATGAGGAAACCGAAGGAAGTGCCTAAGGCGTTAGCCATGGAAAGACCGAATCCTAAGGAGCTGTCTGTATTGGACTGAACGACACCTAAGACGGCGCAGTTGGTTGTGATCAAAGGAAGATAGATACCGAAAGCCTTATAGAGGGAAGGAGAATACTTCTTGATGATAAGTCCGGTGACCTGAACCAGTGAGGCAATGACAAGGATGTAGGTCAACGTATCCATGAAGGGGATGTTCAAAGGAGTGAGGATGTAGGTGTAGATCGGCCAGCAGACAAGGGCGGAAAGGAGGATGACTGCCATGACCGCGACACCCATGGAGAAAGCGGATTTGATGCGGTTAGAGACACCGATGAAGGAGCAGATGCCGTAGAAGCGGGATAAAACGACGTTGTCGATCAGCATGGAGGAGATGATGGCGAGCAGGAAGGAATAAATATATGGTGTTGCAGACATTTTACTTTCCCTCCGTATGCAAGGCTTTTTTCATCTCTTGCTGTAATCTGAACTTCTCGACTTTTGCTTTTCTCTGCTGGATAGCGGCGATGACGGCTAAGATCAGACCGAAGACGATGAAGCCGCCGGCCGGGTTGGAGAAGAAGGACATGGAGAAGTCATATCCGTTTCCTTTCAGAATCGGAAGCTTTGTAAGTGGGATGAAGGTGAAGATCTTTCCGAATGTGATCTGTCCAGTTCCTAAGATTTCACGGATGATGGCGATCAGGCAGATGGCCCAGGTGTAACCGATGCCGTTTCCGATACCGTCAAGGAAGGAATCGAAGACTGTGTTATCCTTGGCAAAGGCTTCGGCGCGTCCTAAGACGATGCAGTTGACGACAAGGAGAGATAGGAAGACACCGAGAGAGGAATAAAGTTCCGGAAGGAACGCTTCTGTCAACATCTTGGTGATGGTGACGAAGGCGGCGATGACAACAATCTCGCAAGGTGTTCTCGCCTCTTCCGGGATGAGTTTTCGAATCAAGGAGATGATGACATTGGAGCAGGTCAGAACGAAGAGGAAGAGAAGTCCCATGCCGAAGGCGGCCTCTAAGCTTTTGGTGACAGCCAAAGCCGGGCAGGTGCCTAGAACAGAGACAAAGAGAGGGTTCTCTTTTACGATTCCGTTGAGGAATGAATTCTTATGTTTATTGTCTTTCATAATTCACCTCTTACTGATATCTTCTTTTGCTTCCGTATACATGCTGTTGATCAGCTTTGCACCGTATGTGGCACCGCAGCTGACGGAAGAGAAGTCCTTGCTCTTTTCGTTGACAGGAGTGATGTAGTTATCCTGTAAGGTGGTGCCATAGGTTTCTGTGTTCTCTAAGACGACCATGTTGGCAAAGTTCTTTTCGGCATCGAATCCGATGAGAAGGGAGACTTCACCATAGCTGTTCTTTCCGGTGGTCTTATAGATGTAGCCGATATCGTTATCGCTACCATCTTTTGCCTGCCAGATCTTTTCGATGTACTCGAAGGAAGTATCGAAACTGACGGTTGTGAACGTCTGGTCCTCATTGGTGAAGACTTGCTTCAGACCGTTCTCTTCCTTCTTGACTTTGTTTTCCTTGATCTTGTCTGCAGTAAGCAAGTTGGTTAGTCCGATAAGAAGAGCGGAACCGCCTGCAATGATGCCGAGTGTCAAAGAGACAACAAGATATTTTTTCACTGTATTCTGCATTTAGAACACCTCCACGCACATAGCCCAGATGATGACAAGAAGCGGAAGAAGGATGATAAGGCCAAGGGAGAGAAGATTCTTCCAATTGAATTCATCTGTGGACCACTTGTAATAGTCAATGACGGAAGTTGAGATATTGGCTAAAAGGATGGAGAAGGCGACACCTTCCGGAAGGGCGGCAAAGAGTCGGATGATGACAGTCAAGGATCCTAACACAGCGCCATACATCATCTTTCCTGGCCTTGTGATCGGAGCGGTGACAGGGTCTGTCGCCATGAAGGTAGCGCCGAAGAGCAGACCGCCGGAGAGAAGGTTATACATCAGATAGTCAAAGCAGTTGACATTCTTTGCGCCAGAAAGGATCAGCCCGACGATGAGCATATCGAAAGCGAAGACACCGAGGTAGAAAAGCGGGATTCTCCAGTCGATAGCATGACGGATGATAAGATAGACAAGCCCGACAAGGATTGTGACTTTGAAGACTTCACCAATCGTTCCTGGAGTCTTTCCTAAGAAGAGATCCAGCAAGGAATAGTTGCTGAAATCAAAGGTCTTGTCTGTGTAATTGATATAGCTTAACGGAGTAGCTCCGGTGCTGATGGTGCCATCAGCGGCATGGGATGCGAAGTAGGAGTTTTCCGGATAGGTATAATAGCTTCCGAAGCAGAGCTTGGCAAAGACCATACCGACAGCGGCGGGGTTGAAGATGTTCTTTCCAGTTCCGCCGAAGACTAATTTTCCGATGATAAGACCAAACGCAGCACCTAAGACTAAGGCGACATAGATGATGGAGCCTGGATTGCTCGATGCCGGCATGATGAGAGCAAAGATCAAGGCGGAGACAAGCGGAACGAGGAAGTTGTTGATGGTGTAGGCTTTCTTCTGTACCTGAAAATGCTCTTTGATCGTATGCTTTGTCCCATCATATGGGATTCTGTTTTTGATCAGAACGAAGACGAATTCGCATAATTCCATTGTTGCAACGGAGATAAGGATATTGCGTAAAGCATCTAATTTGAAGATGACTAAGGAAAAGATGATGGTCGGAAGCAGAGCGATGATGACATCCATCATCATCATTGCCAGGTTATCTTTTCTTCTAAGATGCGGTGCACTCTCTTTGATGATCTGCATTATTTTAACCTCGCTATGACTTTGGCTTTTCTCACATAATCTGTGACAGGAATCTTGCTTGTGCAGCTGTAAGTGCATAAGCCGCATTCGATGCACTTCAGCGGATTGAGGAATTTGATCTTCTCTTTGTTGACGGGCATGCTTCTCATGGTGTTCATGATCTCAACGGGCTTAAGATGGACAGGACAGGACAAAACGCAGGAACCGCAGCGGATGCAAGGTTCCTCCTTGTATTCCTTTTCATCGAGAACGATGACAGAAGTGACCGTCTTGGTGCAGATGCAGTCATCGCTAGGAAGCGATGCACCCATCATCGGACCACCGAGGATGAATACTTTTTTCTTATCCGGGTTCTTATATCCTCCGCATCTTTCAATCAGGTCGCAGACCGGAGTTCCGATACGGACGATGAAGTTGGAAGGATAGGTGATTCCGTTTCCGGTGACAGTCATATGGCGTTCCATGACCGCCTTGTTCTCACGGATGTTCTGCTGGATTCCTAAGACCGTGGAGAGGTTGAAGTTGATGATTCCGTACTTGGCAGGAAGGGTTCCGGTCTTGACATCGATGCCGGTTGCCTCTTTGATCATCTTGATCTCCCAACCTTGCGGATAGTAGTTTCCGACTTTGCAAAGCGTGATTCCGGAGTCAGGATAACGGCGGAGCATATCCGTATAGATCATCTCCAAGTCATGATACTTTGATTTGATACAAATTCTTGCATCATGGCATTGGAAGGCCTGTTGAATGAACTTGATGCCTTCGATGATTTTCTCCGGCTCTTCAATGGCGGCTCTATGGTCGGCGTTGATGTACGGTTCGCATTCGATGGCATTGATCAGGATAGTGTTGATTTTTTCCTGCGTCTGGAACTTGATGTAAGTCGGGAAGGAGGATCCTCCTAAGCCGACGGACGCACAGTCTTTGAGAATCTGTGTCATATCATCCTTCGTCAGCTTTGCAATCTCCTCATCACTTCTCGTGTGGATGCTTTCATCCATTGTATCCTTGAAGTCGTTGTGGAACTTCATGAAGTTGACGAGTTTTCCGCTTCGGTGATAATGTTTTTCGTAGCCGACGAATGTTCCAGAACAGGTGGACTGAATCGGCTGATCGAAGAAGGCGGCATGACGGATACCGATCGTCTGACCGCATTTTACGTAATCTCCCTCTTTGATGAAGATTTCGAATTTCGGGCATCTGGCATTGTCAGTGGCAATGTAGAGATATTCCGGGACTGGTGCTTTCAATGTAGGCAAAGCACCTAACAGATTTAAAGTGTCTTGAATATGAGTTGTTTTCTTAATCATATTGTTCTACCTTTCATGTAGTAGTCTAGCATGAAATATTTGAATAAAAAAGGCACATTTTATTAATTTTTTTGATAAATATCTATATTTTTCACAATTTTTAGTAGTTTGAAACAAGAGTTTCGATTAATTTTTGAATGATTTATGCGCAAAATGCACGAAACAAAGAGTATTTCAGGATGGTTCAGTCAAAGAATGCGCAGATTGCTTTCCTTTTTTGTTTCATAGAAAAAGAAAACGCTTTTTTCTTTCAGAGAAAGAAAAGCACGGTTGTTAGATTGAACTGTGCTTTCAAAGGATAGTTTATTTGGAGGGAGTGGAATAGAAGAGGGTATTGACCTTGTCCGTCTCAATCAGGATGGAGTTCTGATTCAAGGCGATGATGATTTCGTCGCAGATCTGATAGACGGTCGCTATCTTGATGTCCTCGAGGATGCATCCGACGGTCTTCTCTGTCGTGATATTGTTCTTCTCGTCTTTCCAGTAGCCTGTCGCATCGAAGATGGTGCAGCCATCTGTGTATTTGACACAGATTTCTGTCACTTTCTCCTTGCAGGTATCAAATGGAATCAAGTTTGTGTAGGTATCCTTGTCATTGGTTCCGATATAGAGCGTATACTTCGTTGTTTCATTGTTGCTCTTTACCGTATCGTTGATCTTAAGACCTAATAAGACAACAGTCACAACGAAATTCAGTCCAACAAGGATGGATAGGATAATCTTGAATGCTCTGCTTTTGCTATTCTTGGATTCTTCCATGTTTTTCTCCTCCTATATATATAAGAAATCATTCTTTAAAGATTATGCACGAACAGGATAGATAATCTAGTCCTTTTATGAGAAAAGAAAACGATTATTTCCTGAAGCGGTATTTGCTTTGCCCAACGCCCTCGATTTTATCGAGAGCGTTCAGGCTTAAAAATTTGTTGATGTAGCTTGTAGCAGTGTTCGGTGCGACAGAAAGTAGTTGGATGATGTCCTTAGGACAGAAGATAGATTCCTGGAAGGCGATGTAAATCTTATCCATGTTGTTTTTTGCTTTTGTTGAATAATCGCTGCTTTCTATTAAGGATTCAATCTTCGTTTTTTTCTTTTCGGTTCGCAATTTTGAACTATCAGTTCGCAGTTTTGTTCCTGTCAGTTCGCAATATTTATCGCTGCATGGGATGACAACAGAGGTGATATTGGCATTGTCATCAAACAGTTTGTAGTATATCGATTTGCTTCCGTTTGCTCTGCAGGCCCTTTTTGCTTCTCCGACTCCTGTGCCATAGCTCTCTATGATGCCCAAGTCCTTGAACATGTCTCGAACTTCTGGATTGACAGAATCCCGTTCCATAAAGATAGATTTGCTGTTTAGGTCTTCCAATGTGATGGGAGGAAGAGGCTTATTGTAATTGATAATATTGATTTCTTCATCGGTGATATAGACCTGGATAGTTTTTCCTTCTTCATAATTCTTATGGACGATGGCATTTGCGAGAAGCTCTTCTACTGCTTTGAAGGGAAAATTGCTGATTTTGATATTGTTTGCCTTTCCATCTTCTCTTAATGTTATTGTACGGATAAAAGCATCTTCGATGTACTTTAAGGCCATATAATATTGCTTCCAGATTGGCCCTTTGAAATCTTTTGCTTCCATTCTGCTTTTGCTTCCTAATGTGTCGGTTATGATTTCGACATAGGAGTAAGGTATGAAGTCATCTGGTCTTTTGGCAAACATCAGCAAAGCGTAATTGGTGACTCTTGAAGTGGTAACTTCATTCTTCGGGAATAATTTGAGCATACTTGCAATTTCAGTTTTTGTCAACGAATCGGATAAATCTCGTTTGCTTGTAAGACGTAGGTATTCTCTCATATAATCGTAGTCTAAATCATCCAGTGTTGCAATTTCGCTGATAGCGGATGAATAATGATAATTTGAAAATTTTCTCAGCAGATCATATTCTTCATTGATCTTTGCAATCCTCGATTCACTCTCGATTCTTACGTATCTGCCTGGCTTCAATGATGGAATGTTTTTGTCATGCAGTACTTTGTCAGATACGGCATATGGGCCCTGATTCTGTCTTTCGATAACAACCAAAAGATAATATCTCCCTCCGAATTCGTTTGTCAGTACATCAAATCTGACATTTGGATAGAGATATGATCTCAAAGAGTTTATCTTGTTCTTCGCTTTTTCCAAATATCCTTCAGCAATTCCTTTTATCGGTAAAACGGGAACGGATTTTTCGCATTCGTCATTTGCTTCTTCCACGCCGATGAAAAGAAAGGAAAACTCATTATCGTAGTAATTGTTTGCAAAGGCACAGATGGTTTTCAGTATTTTTTCGAGTTGAGCTTCGCTTGCTTTGTATTCGATATGTGAACATTCTGCCTTTCTTTGCCTTAAGTATTCGTTGGCCTCTTTTTTATAGAAATCAATTCGCATAATCCTCCCAGTTCGCAATTATATTATACATGAGTTCGCAGTTCTTAGCAACAGTTCGCAATAACCTAAAAAATATAAAAAATGATGAGTTTGCTTATATCACAGAAACGATAGCCGAAACATTTATAAGTATCCGTCTTTAAAAGCTGGAAAAACATAAACTGTCCACAAATGTAAACTGAACTAATTTGTACCCATTGTCAAGGACACGTTAATAAAAAACTTTCGGTTTTGCTCATTACTCTGAAATGATACCGTTCAAATCTTGTACAGACTGAATTAAAAAAGGGGCTGTAAGCCCTCTGGCCGGTTCCTAGCTTCCGCTAGGAATCAGCCAAATGCTTTAACAGCTCCTCATATATAGTAACGAACCAACGAGTTCGTATTAGATTCGACTGGCGGGGGAAGAAAGAATCGAACTCTCAATAACGGTTTTGGAGACCGCTGTTATGCCATTTAACTATTCCCCCAGTGAGAACAGCAAGGAATATCTTATAGAAAAAGAAGACAAAAGTCAATTTAAAAATAAGGAAGACGGAAGAGGAAATTCTCCTCTTCCGCTGAATGTTTACTTCTGATATTCTTTTGCAATTCTGGATACGAGACCCATATCGGCTTTTCCGGCATAGTTCGTCTTGAACTCAGTCATGACAGACTTGATGGAATGGTCATCCAACTTTTCAATGACGGCTCTGATTTCTTCTTCACTCATCATCTTGGGAAGATAGGATTTGACAATCTCCATCTGCTTCTCATCAGCTTCTGCCTGTTCATGTCTTCCGTTCGCTTCATACATCTCTTTTTCATCAGCGAGCTCTTTGAGCGTCTTGTTAAGGATGGATACCATGTCGGCATCTGTCATCCGCTGACCTTTTCCCTGCTTGTCAATCTGCATCTTCTGATAGGAGGAGATGACAAGTCCTAAGACGATCTGCGCATTGGAATCATGTTCCTTCAATGCTGTCATCTTTGCTTTCTTCAGATCTAATAATGTAACCATATGCTTACTCCTTTTCTTCGTCATTCTTTTTTCAGATGATCGATATATACTTTGAATCCTTCTACTATCGTTTCCATCGGCTTGGCCGACAATCTTACAGGAAGAGACAACGTGTCCTGAAGATAGTCTTTCATGCCGTTTAAGAGAGCGCCTCCGCCTGTCAGGATCAATCCGTTCTTCGTTAAGTCGGCGGCGAGTTCCGGAGGGACAGTGGAGATGATGTCCGTGACCTTCAGTGCGATGTAATTGGCTAAGGGAGTCAAGACGGATTTCAGCTCTCCGGAAGAGACAACGATGGAAGAGGGAAGAGAGGTGATCGTATCTCTTCCTTTGACTTCAATCAGTTTGTTTTCGGTGACAGGTGCGATATTCGCAATTCTCATCTTGATGTTCTCTGCCGTCTTCCATCCGATATTGAGGTGCTGTTTCTGTATCATGTAACGGCGGATGGCTTCATCGAAGGTGTGTCCTGCGACTAAGGTGGAATCAGATGAGATGACCTCGCCCATGCTCAATAGTGCGATGTCGCTGACACCGGCTCCGATATCGAGGATCAGAGTAGAGGTCGGCGCATAGACATTCTCTCCGGTACCTAAGGCGGCAATCTTTGCCTCTGGTTCAATGAAAATCTCTTTGGCGAATAATTTCTTTCCTAATTCGACAAGGACTTTTCTGTTCACTTTTCCGCTGAAGGATGGTGTTGTGAAAATGAGGGATGTGATTTTATTTCTCTTATCGAATTTCAGCTGGGAGAAGATGGCCTGTAAGAACTGATAACAGGCCTCATCATCATTGATCAGTCCGTTGACGATCGGATTGATGACTTCGAAATTATAGGGTGATTTTCCTTTTATCTTGCTAGCCAAAAAACCGATATCCTTCACCGAATGAGTAAGGGAATCGTAAGCGATGCAGGTGGGTTCAGAATAGATGACCTGATTGCTCTGGGAAGAATATATCGTTGTGTTGTCGGTACCTAAATCGATGGCTAAGTAATCTTTTTTCATACTAATATCTTACACTTTTCAAGACGATAATAAAAGAAGCGATTTCAGATAAGAAAAAAGTAGGAAAAGTATTCATGGAATGATAAGAGATTCACTCAATTTTGTTTATAATATCGAAGATCATTCTTTTGGAGGTATTCGCTATGTTAAAACTGGAACACATTGTCAAAAACTATGAAATGAAAGGCGCTGAAGTAAAAGCGCTGAAAGATATTTCCATCTGCTTCCGACAGAATGAATTCGTCTCGATTTTAGGACCATCCGGATGCGGTAAGACAACTCTGCTCAATATCCTTGGCGGATTGGATCATTACACTTCTGGAAACCTTATCATCGATGGGAAGTCTACGAAGAACTTCAACGACAGAGATTGGGATGTCTACCGCAACCATCGTATCGGTTTCATCTTCCAGAGCTACAACCTGATTCCTCAGGAGAATATTTTAGAAAACGTTGAACTTGCTCTTACCATCGGTGGTATCTCAAAGGAAGAAAGAGAGGAAAGAGCAAAGAATGCTCTTGACCGCGTTGGACTGAAGGACCTTTATAAGAAGAAGCCGAATCAGCTTTCTGGTGGTCAGTGTCAGAGAGTTGCTATCGCAAGAGCGTTAGTCAATGAACCGGAGATTCTGTTGGCGGATGAACCGACGGGCGCTTTGGATTCCAAGACGTCCGTTCAGATCATGGACCTGATCAAAGAGATCTCCAAGGAACGCCTTGTTATCATGGTCACCCACAATCCGGAACTGGCTGAAAAGTATTCTTCTCGAATCATTTCCTTATTGGATGGTCAGGTTGTCAATGATACGAATCCTTATACAGAAGAGGAAGAAGAGAAGGAAAGAGAAAACAGGCAATCCTATCAGGCAAAGGAAAAGGCGAAGATGAGCTGGCTGACAGCCTTTACCTTGTCGGCGAAGAACCTTTGGGTCAAAGCAAAGAGAACGGCGATGATCATCATCGCAGCATCCATTGGCATCATCGGTGTCTCGGCTGTTCTTTCTGTTTCCGGCGGTGTCACAGGCTATATCAACTCGATGCAGGATGAGATGTTGTCGGGAAATCCGATCACAGTGGATAAGGAAGGCTATGACTTAAGCAAGCTGATGAGCGGAACAGGATTCTCGACTCAGTCCTCTACCGTGAAGGAAGGAATCAAGGATGGTTATGTCAATGTCGATTTTATGGTGGAGTCCTTGATCAATTCTGCAGAGCAGATGGGAAGCATGATGATCAGCAATGATATCACAGAAGACTATGTCGATTACGTCAAAGAGATGCCAAAGGATTACTATGAGGACATCTCCTATCGATATGGAATCAATGTCAATAACAATATCTATACGACGGATAATATCGATGGATACGATAGCGATACGCGCTTCTCTCTTTCTGCAATCCTTTCTATCGCTACGGCGATATTAGGAAAAACGGACTATTCCTCTTACTCTAGCATCATCAGTTCCATGGGAAGCAGTTTCTCTCAGTCTTTGAGCAATACGGATTATCTTCTCAATCAATATGACATTGTCGAAGGAAAAGTAGCAATGGAAGAAGATGAGATCATGATTGTCTTAAGCAAGGATGAGAACATAACAGACTTCTTGCTTACGCTGTTAGGATACTATAGTCAGGACACCTTTATGAATTTGATTTATAAATTCAGCGGAAACGAGAAATATGATGATGCCAAGTTCCAAGAATCTAAAAAGATTGCTCTTACGGAATTGATGAATAAGGAGTTCTATTACTATCCGAATGATACAATTATCACAGAGAACAATAGCACTTCAAGCAAGAAGACAAGGCCTTTCCTTTACTCCTATACGGGAGATACTTCCTGGAATACGGGACTGAAACTGAAGGTTGTCGGTGTCTTGAAGCCGAAGGAAGGAAGACAGTACAGTTCCTTAAGCACGGGCTTCTTCTATACGACAAAGTTCACGGAGAAATATCTGAAGGACAACTATGACTCTAAGATTTCCTCTTTCATTCGTGATTATCTTGAAGAGAACAGCAATGCGACCGGTTATCCGTCCGGATCCTATGAAAGAACGATATTAGGTTATACGCAGACAGTCTATTACGGAATTTACTATACCTTCCCGCTAGAATATGAAGGAACAAGATACGAGACGAATTATGGCTTCCTTGGTGACAGCAATTCCATGGCAAGCCTTTTAAGTATGTTCACGGGTTCTTCTGGTTCTATGGTATCGACAACTCTGACTCTGAATGCGGTTGGTGGAAACAAGCTTCCATCCGGAATCTCTTTCTACCCGAAGTCGTTCGATGACAAATATCTCGTCACTGATTATCTCGATAAATGGAACAGTGATGATATTCTGACCGTCAACGGAAAAGAAATCAAATCAGAAGATAGAAAATCCATCACCTATCAGGACAATCTTCAGGTTGTCATCTCTATGATCAACAATATCATCGACATCGTTACGATCGCTTTAGTCTGCTTTACTGCTTTGTCCTTGGTTGTCTCTACTGTCATGATCGGCATTATCACCTATGTCTCTGTCATGGAACGTATCAAGGAAATCGGTATTATCCGTGCATTAGGCGGAAGAAAGAAGGATGTTTCGCACCTCTTTAATGCGGAGACCTTCATCATCGGTGCGATGTCTGGTGTCTTTGGCATTATCATCACCTATATCATTCAGGTCATTTTGAATGCGGTCATCCACCATCTTTATCCGATGATTACAACAATCGCATCTTTGTCTCCTCTCTCTGCAGTTATTATCATCATTGTATCTATCCTGCTTACGACCATCGCTGGACTGATTCCATCCCGTTCTGCTGCTAAGAAGGATCCTGTGGTTGCATTGAGAACAGAGTGATTTTAGACTGAATTCAGGGATTGAAAGACTAAATTTTGGGTTGAGCCATAAATCACATTTTGACGAAAATACACTTTTGTCAAAGAAAAGCATCGAGAAAACAACGCTTTTGCTTAAAATTGCGTTGAAAACGAATAAAAATGACTGAAGTTAAAAAAGGCTTGATTTTTCGTATATAATATTTTTAGGAGGGCATAAAGAATGTCTAGATTTAAATTATTGAACCTTTCATTCCTCTTCTGCGTTGCCTCCGCTTTTTCACCTACGCATATTGTCAAAACCACTGTCTGAAGATGAAACCAGAATAAAGAAAGCGAGGAAATGAAAATGAAAAAACAGTTGAAATGCTTGATGCTTCTGCCTCTATTGATCTCATGTTCGCAAAAGAGTGAATTCAAGGACACAAGAAAGGCTTTGACTTCTATACCGACTGTCTCCAATGATCTGTGCCAGACATTGAGGGACAAATGTCTTGAAAATGATTTTGGAATTGAGAACGGGCTTTATTCTCCTATCGGCTCCAAGCTGATCAGTCAGTATTTGAATGATGATTCCGGATTTGAGGAACTGTATGAGATGATGAATGTAGAGACGGAGAATCTGACTCTGAAAGATACCTTTGCCACTGCAGCCACGAAAGGATTCAAGGATGGCGGAAAATACAATAAGAAAGTTGCTACCTTTGAAGGAACACCAGATGAGCTGAACAAGGATATCAGAGATTATTTCAAGGTTGATATGGATACTGTCAGCGATGCTGGCATCTACTATTATTCTTATTTCTGTCTCAAGGATGCCTTCAAGACAGAATGCAGTGAGACAGGACCTCTTGCTTTCAATGGAGGCGGAAAAGTCACTTATGTTTCTTACTTCAAAAACGGAAAATACTTTGAAAATGATGATATGGCGATAGTGGAATTGGAATTATCCGCCACGACATTCCGTGTATTGATGCCAAAAGAAGGAAAGACAGTCAATCCTAGCCTGATCTTTACTCGGGAGATGACTTCGGGATTGATCGATGTCCGTATTCCAAAATTTGAGATTGCGACCGATAGCACAAAGGGACTTCGGAATGGAAGGGCGGAAAGACAACTTAATCGATTCCGCTTTGATAGGAATGGCGTCTATGGGACGTCCTTTACCTACAACGCACCAACATCGGATGGCAAGGAAAAGAAAGCAGACTTCGAATTCACTTTCGATAAGACATTCTACTTTGCTTCCATGGCAGGTGACTTACCGCTCTTCTACGGGCAGGTCGCTGAAGTGAAGTAAAACGAAAAAAGGATTGTGATGTTCTTTAAATGGAGCATACAATCCTTTTTGATTTTCAGTATCACTTCATAACTTTATCTAAGAAGAGCTTTGCTTTATCTATCCAAGTTGCAACATGCCTGAACTCTTTTTCATCGTTATCGTATTTTGGAAGATTGATCATTCTTTTTGCAGTAGATAATCCGTGTCCAAGATGAGGATAGAGGATGCATTCGTGTTTGACGTGGGCTTTCTTTAATGCCTCATTCATCATTTTTGTATGATAAACAGGAATGAGGTCATCCTCTTCTGTAGCCCAGAGGAAGGTAGGCGGATAGTCTTTTTCGATATGCTTCTCTATGGAGAGCAAGTCTATCAAGTCTTCTCTTCCGCCGGTGATCACTTCTTTTGTTGCTGTAGCATCTGTCATTGTGATGACAGGATAACAGAGGACAAGAGCAGAAACACTGGTGTCTCTGTTTTCGATTTTCAATAAGGAATGAAGTTTAGTATCGTTCTCTAGCATTCCATAGCTAGAAGCGAGATGACCACCGGCTGAAAATCCAATCAGCGCAATCTTGTCTTTATCGATGTGAAGACTTTTTGCGTGCCTTTTGATGTAGTCAACAGCAGCCATGACTTCCATCTGTGGAACAGGATATGGCTTAGAGATGGTATAGTTCAGAGTGAAGCAACAATAGGAGTCGGCTAAGAATTCAGCGACAACAGGATCAGCTTCTCTTTTCGAGACAAAGGAATAACCTCCTCCTGGTATGACTAGGATGGCTTTGGTGTTGGGCTGATTTTTCTCATCATCGGATAAGATGGGACGATTGATCTCCAATATCGGATCATTTTCTAACGGATAATGCTTTTTCAGGTGAATCTCTTTGTGGAACATAACTCCTCCTTGTATGTTTCCCTTATTCTATCATTCATTACCAGGAATGAAAATGAGGAAAAGTGTTTACCTTTCTTTGGATAATGTGTATTGTATTATCGTATTGTATAAGCGCTTACAAGATAGATATATCGATATCTCAAGGAGGCTATTTATGGATAGAAAAAAATTGACTGCCTGTGAAAAAACAAGACTGATTATGGGAGCTGACTGTTGGAGCAATGACACTCTGAATGGTCAGCTTTATCCGTTTGTGCTCTCCGATGGTCCAGTCGGAGTAAGACATCCGAAGAAAATAGACGGATCGGATAAAGAGATAACAATACCATCTATCGCATATCCTTCGAGTCAAGTCTTATCACAGACATGGAACAGAGAGATGGCGTGTCAATATGGAAAAGCAATTGGAAATGACTGCATTGAAAAGAATGTGGATGTGATACTAGGCCCTGCCATCAACATCAAAAGACATCCTCTCTGTGGCAGAAACTTCGAATACTATTCCGAAGACCCATATTTAGCGGGTATCATCGCTAAGGAATACGTTCTCGGTGTTCAGTCGATGAATGTAGGCACCTGTCTGAAGCACTTCTGCTGCAACAATCTCGAATTCTCCCGCCACTGGGCATCGATGGAAGTGGATGAGAGGACATTGCGTGAGATTTATCTGAAACCATTTGAAATTGCATTAGAGGCAAAGCCGTGGTCTTTGATGTGCTCCTACAATCTAGTCAACGGATGCAGAATGAGTGAAAACCGGAAATTCTTTGATCTGATTCTTGATGAATTCGGATTTGATGGCCTCATCATGTCAGACTGGGATGCTGTCAAAGATTCCGAAGTCTCTTTAAATGCCGGGCTTGACTTAGAGATGCCCTATAACGAAGAACACCATCTCATGATGATGGAGAAAGCAAGACAAGGAAAACTAAATCCGATAAAACTAGAGGAAGCAGCGAATCGAGTCATCCATCTTGCCGAAAAATGCGAAGAGGCGAAAAAGCATAGAAAGATGGATATGACTTTAGAGGAAAGACGTGGGATTGCTATTAAGACAGCGGAAGAAGGAATTGTCTTATTGAAGAACAAAGACAATATCCTTCCTATGAAAAAGGGGAAATCCGTATTGGTCACAGGTCATCCTGCTATCGAGTATTACTATGGAGGAGGATCGAGCAATGTCGTTCCGGAATCGGAATTCATCCCATTGGCAGATGCGTTGAAAGAGGAAGGAATGGATGCTACTTATCTTGAGAGTATATGGAATATCGGCTCTGGATTAGGAAGAGTCGGTAACATCAAGACATGTCTTGAAAAAGCGGTTCAGTCCGACTACGTCATACTGACTGTCGGTGACCCGGCGGACAAAGAGACGGAAGGCGCCGACAGAGAATCGATGAGACTGACCGAGGAAGAGGAAATCGTCATTCATCAGTTGAGCAAGACAGTCTCTCATCTCATCCTTGTCATCGAAGCGGGTGCTCCGATTGATATGTCATCCTTTATCGATGAAGTGGATGCCATCATCTATATGGGATATGGAGGAGAGCTTGGTCATAAAGCACTCAGTGAAGTACTTGTCGGAAAGGTGAATCCAAGTGGAAAGCTATCAGAAACCTTCCCACTTCATTTAGAAGATGTTCCATCTGTGAACTCCTACCATGATGGATTAGTCATCAATTATACGGAAGGACTCAATATCGGTTACCGTTACTTTGAAACCTTCAAAAAGCCAGTCCTTTTCCCCTTTGGATACGGATTATCCTATTCCAGTTTCGAATACTCCTCTTTGGAAGTGAAGGAAGAGGAAGACGGATATCTTGTCACCTTTGAGATGGAAAACACATCGGATGTAGACGGAAAGGAAATCGCAGAGCTTTATGTCTCAGAGATGGTTCCGGAAGTGTATCGTCCGAAATATGAACTGAAGGATTTTGCAAAGGTCTTTGTCAAAGCGCATGAGAAAGTACAGGTTACGATGAAACTGAACCGCTTAGCATTCTCTTATTATTCTGTCGCATATGACTCTGACCGAGTAAAACCAGGGACCTTCCAGATTCTGATTGGAAAAAGCGCACACGATATCGTCTTATCCAAGAAGATCCTTGTGAAAGGAGAAAAGTGATTCATGTTTGATTTTGATAAGTCCTTATTCGAGAATAAGGGAAAGAGACCTTTTGTCGTTTCTCATCGTGGATTATCGAGTGGAAATATTCCTTGTAACACTCTTGCCTCCTATCAGATTGCAGCAGAGAGTAGAGCGGATGTCATTGAGATCGATGTCGATACGACAAAGGATGGAAACCATGTCATCTTCCATCCTGGGAAAGAGGATATCTTCTTAAAGAATGGAAAACGAATTCCGGAATGCAACTTAGAAGAGGTCCTCTCTTTCTGTTATCAGAACCAGGATGAGACTGTGACTTCCTATCCGGTTTCCACATTGAAAGAAGCGTTATTGCTTTTGAAGGGAAAGACTTATATCGCTGTTGATAAGTATTGGATGGATATCAAAGGAATCACAGAAGAGATCAGAGAAACTGGTGTGGAAAAGCAGGTCCTAGTCAAGATTCCGAATGAGGAAAAGTATGTTGATGAAATAGAGAAATATGCTCCTGACCTTATGGTGATGATGGTCGTATCAAAAAAGGATGACTCTATCGATCGATACAGAAAGAGAAATATCCGTCTTGCTGTTGTGGAGACTCTCTTCGAAACAGAGGAAGACCCCCTTGTATCTGATGAATTTCTATCCTACCTTCATCAGAATAAAATCATGGTACATGCGAATAGCATCATTTATGATGAGAGGAAGATCATCGGTTCTGTTCATACCGATGATATGGCTTTGCTGAAGGACAAGGATATTGGATGGGGATACTATTATAGAAAAGGATTTGATTTTGTACAGACTGATTGGGCTGTACAGATGCTATCGTATTATGAAGGACTCGAAAGAAAGGAGAACGGGAAATGAGCACTGTCGTTATTACAGGATCTGCAAGAGGCTTTGGCTTTGAGCAGGCGAAGAAGTTTAAGGAGTTAGGATGGAATGTTGTCATCTCGGATGTCAACGAGGAGAATCTGAAGATTGCATATGAGAAACTGAATCAGATCAATCCAGAGAAGACAAAAGTCCACATGGTCAGATGCGACGTGACAGTTTATTCCGACTTAGAGATTCTCTATACAGAGGCTGTGAAAGAATTCAAAGCAGTCGATATCTGGATCAATAATGCGGGAGTCAATCAACCGGACAAACCCGTTTATCAGCTGAGTCAAAAGGAGATTGACTTCATGCTCGACATCGATCTGAAAGGTGCCATCTACGGATCGAAACTTGCGTTTGGGAAGATGAAGGAGCAAGGATTCGGTCAGATCTACAATGTAGAAGGATATGGTTCTAATGACGCGATGATGACAGGATTATCTATCTATGGAACAGCAAAAAGGGCAATCACCTACTTCACATTGGCGTTAGCAAAGGAATCCGATGATGTGACAGATGGCAAAGTAAAAGTTTGTCGTCTTACCCCTGGCATTATGATCACAGACTTTATCAAGACTGCCAATGGCGGAAATACCAAGATAGAACTTCCGGAAAAGACAAAGAAGGTCTATAACATCTTAGGAGACTATCCCGAGACCATCGTCAATTACTGTGTCCCTAGGATGATAAAGAACAAGAAGAACAATGCCAGAATCATGTGGCTGACCAACAGACGTGCATTCAGAAGATTCCTGTTTGCAGGATTCAACAAGAGAGACTTCTTCAAGTAAAGGAATGACATCAAAAAAAGCATCTCCATATTCAAGACTCAATCATTCTTATGAGAAAAGTGCAAAATAATTAAAAACAGTATTCTGATACGGAAAATCTAGCAATACTGGCAGTTGCTATTCGATTTGTGGTTTAATGGCGAAATTATGGAAAATAACAGAAATGCAAGTCAGAGTGTTCGCTCAAATAATAGGGGTATTTGAAAAACTAAGGAGAGAAGTTATTATAATAATGGTTTTAAATTTGACAATCAGACTTGTGTTGGGAGTGTTTAGAGTAGAATCGTTTTAATAAGATGAAAATGAAAATATAGATAAAACAGAGGTGCAATACAAAATGATCGATACCAAAAGATTAAAGGAAATATTGTCTGGTTACAAAAAAGATTTTGTAAAGAATTGGTGGCCACACGAAAAATACATATGGGAGGCAATAAAACATTTCCAGGATAATTGGGATATCAAAGCCTCTGATTTTGCAGAAATGCTACATCGTTCATTGGAAAAAACAAATAGTCTGTTGCAGTCCAAGAATAATTATCCTAAACGTATGATTGAGTTTTTTGCAAAAACTGCCCCTGAAGAAGTGAGGGCAATGTTTTCTGATCTTTATGATGAAAAGCAGGATGTTTATCAAAGAATCAAAAAATTTAAGGAAAGCGCTGAGAAACTACTAGTGAATTACGGAAATGATAAAAAATCTCACTATCAAAAAGAGAATGCAATCAGTGTTTATTTGTGGTTGAAATTTCCTGAAAAATGTTACATCTTTAAATTTGAAGCTGTAAAGAAGATTGCCGAAGAACTAAAAAGCAAACTTGTATTCAAAAAAGGAAAGCATCGGGATAACCTCAAAAATTCTTATGCGTTATATGAAGAGTTGCGTAATGAACTAAGAAAAGATAATGATCTTGTAAATCTGCTGAAGTCTAATCTTACCAATACATGTTATTCGGATCCGGAATTTATAACTCTTACTATGAATGTGGGATTTTATATCTATAAACCCTCTGATGAAAAAAAAGCACCAACTATTAATAAAGGGGATGAAGAAAGATATTGGTGGCTAAATGCTAGTCCTGGCATATGGAAATTTTCAGATATTGCTATCGGTGATAAGAAGCAATATACATTTTACACTGAACAAAAGAAGAAGCGTCGCGTTTTTAAAAATTTTTTGGACGCAAAAACAGGTGATAAAATTATTGGGTATGAATCAAGGCCAGTGCAGAAAATTGTTGCGATTGGAAAAGTATCGGAAGTTAAAGAGGGCCAAGAGATTTATTTTGAGAAAACAGAGCAACTATCGAATCCGATTGAGTATTCTTCCTTAAAAGAATGCCCTGAACTTAAAAATATGGAATATATTGTCAAACGACAGGGAAGCTTATTTAAACTTACAAAAGATGAATATGAATTCCTGATGAATAAGATTCATGAAAAAAACCCATCGGTTTTCGAGAGAAAAATTGAAACGTATTCACAGGAACAATTCCTTGATGAAGTATATATCACGAAGGAAAAATACAATCGTCTTGTATCCGTCCTTTTAAAGAAAAAGAATATCATTCTTCAGGGGGCACCTGGCGTCGGAAAGACTTTTGCAGCTAAAAGACTGGCATATTCCATAATGGGGGAAAAGGACGATAGTAGAATAGGATTTGTCCAGTTTCATCAGAATTATTCTTATGAAGATTTTATTATGGGTTATAAGCCACAAGGAGATTCTTTTGTACTTAAGGAAGGAATCTTCTATCGTTTTTGCAAAGAAGCAGCAAACAATCCTGATAAGGATTATTTCTTCATCATTGATGAAATCAATCGAGGAAACATGAGTAAAATTTTTGGCGAGTTATTAATGCTTATCGAAAAACAATACCGTGGTACAGAAATCACATTGGCTTATAATGGTCAAAGCTTTTCTGTGCCAGATAGATTACATATCATTGGCATGATGAATACTGCGGATAGAAGTTTGGCTATGATTGATTATGCGCTTCGCAGAAGATTTAGTTTCTTTGATATGGAACCCGGTTTTGATTCCGAAGGATTTAAAAAATATCAGAAGAACTTGAATAATGAGACTTTTAATTCGCTGATTGATGAAATTGTAGAACTCAATGGAGAAATCGCAAAGGATAAATCTCTTGGAAAAGGCTTCTGTATTGGACATAGTTATTTCTGTGGTGCAAAAGAATCTACGACAAAAGAAGATATGAAAGCATGGCTAAATGATGTCGTCGATTTTGATATACTCCCGATGCTTTCAGAGTATTGGTTTGATGATTTTGATAAAGTACAGCATTGGGAAAGCAGATTGCATGGTATCTTTCAATGATTAAGGATAAAAGTATTTTAATAAAAAATATTTATTATATGCTTTCTTATGCCTTTCAAGCTTTGAACAAATCTCAATATGAAGATGTTGCAGTGGAAGATTTTGAAGATATGCATAATCTTTTTGCTGCTATCCTTGCTAAAGGTATTGGATTTCAGTTGAAGCAAGGAATATATAAGGAATATGTCAATCATCAAGAAGATTTAGCTATTATGCGTGGCAAGTTAAACATTCCAGGAACAATCAGTAATCGATTGACTAGAAAACAAATGTTGACTTGTGAATTTGATGAACTTTCGGAAAACAATATGTTTAATCAGGTGTTAAAAACAACTGTTATGCTACTTTTAAAACATGGCAGTGTCAAGAAACAATATAAAAATGATTTGAAAAAGAAAATGCTATTCTTTTCCAATGTAGATACGTTAGATCCCAACGCAATAAAATGGCCATCCTTTCGATTTCAAAAAAATAATCAGCATTATCGGATGCTAATTAGTATTTGTCAATTGATAATTGAGGGATTGCTTTTGACAACTGAAAATGGAGATTATAGATTGGCGTCATTTCTTGATGAACAAAGAATGTGTCGCTTGTACGAAAAATTCATTTTTGAGTACTATGCAATGCATTTTCCAATGCTTACTATCACAGCTTCACAAATTCCATGGTCGCTTGATGATGGAAATGGAACAATGCTTCCTTTGATGCAAAGTGATATTTGTTTGAGAAAAGGAAATGTAGTACTTATTATTGACGCGAAATACTATAGTCAAACAACCCAAGTTCGTTTTGATAAACATACTCTACATTCTCAAAATATGTATCAGATATTTACATATGTTAAAAATCGAGATTATCAATTTGGCAATGAGAAGCACAAGGTTTCTGGAATGCTTTTGTATGCAAAAACGGAGGAAGAAATTCAACCAGACAATATATATCTTATGCATGGCAACCAAATTATAGTCAGAACACTAGATTTGAATATGCCTTTTTCTGAGATTAAAAACCAGTTGGATAAAATCGCAAAGGAACATTTTGATTTCGTTACATGACTTTATGCGGAAAAAGGACTGCAAGCTATCCAACTATTCCGTAGCAAAAGATAGGAAACAGTCGAATAAGTTAGCAGTCCTTGTGTAGTAATCGATTATTTTTCGAACTCTTCCGGATGGTGAGCTTCGTATTTCTTTCTTTCCGCAGTGTTGAGAATCTTCTTTCTCATACGGATGGATTTTGGAGTGATTTCACAGAGTTCATCGGTGTTGATGTAGTCAAGGCAGTCTTCCAAAGACATTCTGCGAGGAGATTTTAAGACAACGGTCACATCCTTGTTGGCGGAACGCTGGTTGCCTAAAGATTTGGTCTTGACGACATTGACAGCCAAGTCAGAGTTGTACTTGTTCTCGCCGACGATCATACCCTCATAGACTTCGACACCAGGACCGATGAAGAGGGTTCCACGCTCTTCTGCATACTTCAATGCGTAGGCGGTGGATTTTCCTTCGTCGGTAGCGACAAGGACACCAGAGCTTCTCTGTCCGATTGCCTTATTGACCTTTGGACGGAATTCCTTGAAGGAGTGGTTGATGATGCCGTATCCCTTTGTTGCGGTCATGAACTGGTTCATGAAGGAGATCAGACCGCGGGAAGGAATGACGTAGACAAGTCTTGTCTGACCGTTTTCACTGCTCATGTTAATCGTTTCGGCGGAACGGTTGCCGACGAGCTGCATGACAGAGCCGGCGAATTCATCCGGGACATCGATCTGAAGGTCTTCGTACGGTTCGCATTCGACGCCGTCGATGACTTTGATGATGACCTGAGGCTTGGAGACCTGAAGTTCGAATCCTTCTCTTCTCATCGTCTCGATCAAGACGGAGAGGTGAAGTTCACCGCGTCCTGTGACGACGAAGGACTGATCGGAATGGTCGATATCGAATTTCATGGAGACATCTCTCTGAGATTCCTCATAGAGACGGTCCTGAATCTTCTGTGCGGTGAGCAAGGTTCCCTCATGTCCGCTGAACGGAGAGGAGTTGGCTGCGAATGTCATACGCATGGTCGGTTCATCGATACGGAGAAGCGGAAGAGCTTCTAAGCAATCGCTCTGGCAGACCGTCTCACCGACCATGATGTCGGGAAGACCGGCGATACCGCAGATGTCACCGGCTTTGACTTCGTTGACATCGATTCTGTCTAAGCCGTGGAAAGCGAATAGCTTTGCAACTTTGAACTGGGTTGTGGAGCCATCGAGACGGATGCAGGAGACGGTGTCATTGAGATGGACAGTTCCTCTATCGACTCTTCCGATACCGATTCTTCCGACATACTTGTTGTAGTCGAGAAGGGAAGGCTGGAACTGAAGAGGCTTGCTCTCATCTGCTGCTGGGGCAGGGATGGTCTTAAGGATCGTCTCGAAGAGAGGATCCATGCCAGGCTTCTGGTCTTCGACTTTATCCGAATAGGAGGATGTCATGTTCAAGGCAGAGGTGTAGACAACAGGGAAATCGAGCTGAGAATCATCAGCGCCGAGATCCATGAAGAGCTCCAGAACGGCATTGAGGGCACGTTCCGGGTCGGCACCAGGACGGTCGACCTTGTTGATGACGACAACGGTCTTAAGATGATAAGAAATGGCCTGTTTGAGAACGAAGCGGGTCTGAGGCATCGGTCCATCGAAAGCATCGATAAGAAGGCAGACGCCATCGACCATGTTCATGATTCTCTCGACCTCACCGGAGAAATCGGCGTGGCCAGGAGTGTCGACAATATTGATCTTGGTTCCCTTGTAGTCGATAGCGGTCGTTTTAGCGAGGATGGTGATGCCTCTTTCGTGTTCGAGAGGATTCGAATCCAAGGCGCGGACCATGACTTTCTCGTTGTCGCGGAAAGTACCGCTCGTCTTCAATAAAGCGTCGACAAGGGTTGTCTTGCCGTGGTCGACATGGGCAATGATAGCAACATTTCTGATTTTATCGTTCATAAGCAATCTCCTTACATCTAAAAATCATCATAAAAACAAACTTTAGTATTATATATATACAAAACTAATAAATAAATGCTTTTGTTTCAAAAAAGCGGTGAAAATGTTTACATTGCAAGATTCAGGTCGTCGTAGAGCTTGGCTAATTCCGCATCGAGTTTTGCAATCTGACTCTCTAACTCGCTCATTTTTTTGCTGTCGGTATAGTTGTCTTCGAGATAGCAGGCATCGGTGAGCTCTTTCTTTTTCTTCTCCGCGCGGTCAATCTTCTCTAGTATCTTCTCTGGGGATTCTCTTGTAAGTCTTGTCTTTTTGACTTCCGCTTTTTCTTCCTTCTTTTCTAGGTATTCGTATCTCTTTTCTTCCTTTTTGGCGTTGTTTTCTTCTTCAATCTTCTCTTTCTCTTCCTGAATGATCTTTACAAGCTGCTTTTCTTTGAATTCCTCATAAGGACCTTCGTAATAATATCCTTTTCCATTGTAAAGATAGAGAAGTTTGTTGCAGGTCTTATCCACAAAGTCACGGTCGTGTGAGACGATGACAAGAGTTCCTTCGTAATCGTTCAAGGCATCGACAAGTTCAGAGATGGAGAGCATGTCGAGATGGTTGGTCGGCTCATCAAGGAGGAGAAGATCATAGTTTTCCAAAGAGAGATGAAGAATTTCAATCCTCATCAGTTCACCGCCGCTTAAGTCGCAGAGTCTCTTTTCGTTGCTTTCCTGATATGTGAAAGCGTAGCGGCCAAGTCCGGAGTAGATTTCTTCGTTAGACATTCTAGGATAGAGATTTCTGAAATGCTCAAAAAGAGTCTCCTCCGAAGAGTAGGAACGGATATCCTGTCTTAAGACACCAATACTCATATGAAAGTATCTTCTGATATCACCACAGAGCGGCTTTAACTCATTCAGAAGCACTTTTCCAAAGGTTGATTTTCCGATTCCGTTTGCACCCATGACAGCGAGATGGTCTCTTCCGAACAGGGTAAAGCTGATATCGGAGATAAGAGGCTTTTCATAGCCGATAGAGACAGAGGAGAAGTCCATCAGCTTCTTTCCTTCTCGGATCTCGCCCTTCAGATCGATGGAAAGATTCCTCTTCTCTCTCAGGGTCGGATCTTTAATGCTGTTTGCTTCCAGTCTTGCCAGTTTCTTCTCCCTGTCGTGAGCGCGGGAAGCAAAGCGCGGCTTTGGCATATAGAAAGTGATGAAACGCTCTAATTTGGCTTTCTCTTCTTCCTGTGCCTTGAATTGCTGAAGGGTGTTTTCGTAATTGTCCTTCTTCATCTTGGCAAAGTTGTCATAGTTGGTGTTATACATCGTATAGACGTGGTTATCGATATCCAGGATATGATCGGCAAGTCTTTTGACAAAGGCGATATCATGTGAGACAAATAAAACAGCGCCCTGATAAGATGAGAGATAATCTTCTAACCATTCTATTGAGATAATATCGAGATGGTTAGTAGGCTCATCCAGTATGAGAATATCGGGATTCATCAAAAGGAGCTTTGCGAATGCAACTCTCGTCTTCTCTCCTCCGGAAAAGGTGGATATTTTTCTTTCATAGCTATCCTTGTGGAAGGAGAACATGTTCAGAATCATGTTGATCTTGTACTTGTAATTGTATCCGCCTGTACTCTCAAAGGCTTCCTGCCTTCTCGAATATTCATTCAACAGTTTTTCATCGTCGGGATTGGCTGAAATCTTCATAGAGAGTTCAGCAAGCCTTTTCTCCTCTTCCATCAAAGGACGGAAGACAGAAAGCGCCTCTTCATAGAGCGTGTTATCCGGATTTTCGATGACATCTTGGGAAAGATATCCGATGCGGACATTCTTAGAGAGGATGACCTGTCCTGAGGATGCCTCTTCCTGGCCAAGAAGTATCTTGATCAAGGTCGATTTTCCAGCACCATTCGGTCCGATGATTGCGGTTCTATCGTGATCTCGCACGATAAAAGAGACCGGTTCAAATAACCGCTCACCGGAAAACTCCTTTGTGACGCCCTGAACATTCAGTAAGACATCCATATCATGATTTATTCTTTTTCAATGACAAAATCGCCTTTTTCCTTATCGTAGGAGATCAGCTCCTCAACGATAGGAGGAACATCGACCGGTTCATCGGAGAAGTCGAAATAGTTCATGACAGAAGGGACCAAGGAATTCATCTCCGGGCGTTCGCTGTACATCGTAAGCAGAAGATCGCCTTTTGAGACTTTGTCTCCTAACTTCTTGTTCAAGACAATGCCGGCAGCCATATCGATCACATCATCCTTTGTTTCACGTCCGGCACCTAATTTCATGCTCGTCAGACCTAATTCCATCGTGTTGATGCTCTTGATGTATCCGCTCTTGAGGGAGTGGACAGGAATCTGATACATCGCCGTCGGGAATTTGGATAAGTCATCGATATAGTCGGTATCTCCACCCTGTGCCTTGACGAAGGATTTGAATACTTTATAGGCCTTATCATTGTTGATGACTTCCTTTAAGGCGCTGATGGCTTCTTCTCTGTTGGAGAAGACCTTAGCCTGGACTAGCATCGTTGCACCAGAGGAAAGGCAGAGCTCGGTGAAGTCACTAGGGCCTTTGCCATGTAAAGTCATGACCGCTTCCTTGACTTCCAGAGAGTTTCCGATGGCAAGTCCTAAAGGCTGATTCATGCTCGTGATCTCAGCGCGGACATCGCGGTTGAAATAGACACCGATCTCGACCATCATCTTGGCGAGCTCTTCCGCATCTTCTTTTGTCTGCATGAAAGCGCCGCTTCCGTATTTGACGTCTAGAAGGATGCAGTCACATCCAGCGGCTAACTTCTTGCTCATGATGGAGGAGGCGATAAGAGGCATGGAGTCTACCGTTCCTGTCACGTCTCTTAAGGCGTAAAGCTTTTTATCAGCGGGATCGAGATTCTTGCTCTGACCGATGATGGACATGCCATTTTTGGCGACATCGTCCATAAACTGCTTGATGGAAAGATCGATTCTCATTCCCGGAATGGACTCTAGCTTATCTAACGTTCCACCCGTGAATCCGAGGCCTCTTCCGGACATCTTGGCGACCTTGATGGCAGGACTGACACTTGCGATCATCGGGCATAAGGCCATGCTGGTCTTATCTCCGACACCACCGGTAGAATGCTTATCGACTTTGACTCCGCTGATTTTGGAAAGATCGACGACATCACCGGAGTGAAGCATGGAGTCGGTCAAATCAAAAGTCTCTTTCTTTGTCATTCCTTTGAGTCGGATGGCCATCAAAAGAGCGGATACCTGATAGTCCGGAATGGAACCTTTCGTGTATCCATCAATCCAGAACTGAATCTCATCCTTTGTCAACTGCTCACCGCGTTTCTTCTTTTCGATAATGCTGATAATGTCCATAATTAAACCTCGGGAAAATTATACCATAAAAGCCATCCTTGTAAGGATGGCCGTTTCATCAATCAATCCATGTAGATCACAACCCAGCGGTCGTTATCAATTCCGTTGAGATTGTCATAGACTCGGATGAACAGGGAATGCTCTCCTGTCTCGCCGACATAATACAAGGCAGAATTCTGATTGATGTAGACGTATTCCTGATCGTCGCTTGTCTCGCCATTTGCACATAAGGCACGTTTGGCTTCGAAATAGCGCTTTGCTTTTCCAACTAAGGTGTATCCGCAGTCGCTTGCCTCATGGACCGGAATCTTCCTTCCGTCATGATGTGCGAAGCAGACCTGAGAACCTTGGACGAGCGTTCCTTTGAAGACGTATTCTACGCCTCCGAAGAAAGGAGAAGCCTGTTCATAGAGCTGATGTCTTACGTTCTCCTGAACGAGGTAGACATCCACTCCTTTCTCTACTTCTATGCATTTGCTCGCTTCGGATAACGGCTTTGCCTGCAACGGCTTGACGTCCTTGTCTGAGTCGGAACATACCTTTACATAGGTTTTCTTTGGTGACATATTAGTTTCCTCCGCTTCCATGAAATGGAATCTACACTAATAATATAAAACCATTCTTTGCAATTGCAAATGATATTTTCAAAATTACAAGTTTTTTACAGTTATTTTCATACTTTTTCAATATTTGTTGGAATGTAAGCCCTTTGATTTTATGCTGTTTTATATTGTTTTTTAACTTTTTCCATTAAAAATCATGGAAAATCAATTCAATTTTCAAAAATGGAATAGGATTTTGTCAAACCATGATAAAATAAGCCAAGAATCGAGGTGTACTATGAACCAAAGCAAAGCGCATTCTTCTGTTTTCTCAGAACTGATCACTCCCTATTGCACAGTGGAAGAAAAAGAGATCTTCCTTTCTCATCTTTATGATGTCCCTGTCTCTTCCTTCCTTGTCAATACTTACACCTCTTTTTCTCCTTCCTATCCTCTGATAAAACAGGATGAGGAAGATGATCTTCTATACCGCTTTGACAAGAATGACCTTCCTTTAGGAAAAAGCGCGGATCATTTTTCTGGTGCCTTTTATATCCTAGACCCTTCCAGTGCTACAATCAGCTATTACCTGAAGGATTATCTTCCGAAAGACTTCACCTGTCTTGATCTTTGCGGTGCACCAGGCGGAAAGACGATATCTCTCGCGATGCGAAGGAAGGATGGATTCTATCTTTGCAATGATATCTCCTATTCAAGAGCGAATGAAATCCGTAAGAATGTCGAACGCTTAGGCCTTACTAATGTCCTTACCCTCTCTATCGATCCACAGAAGCTATTTCTATATCCTTATTTTGACTGCATCATTTTGGATGTTCCCTGCTCAGGAAGCGGAATGATCCGAAAGGAGGAGAAGATGAAAGAGGACTGGTCTATCGAGAAAGTCCAACGTCTTCTTCCGATTCAGGAAAACCTATTGGAAAAAGGATATCAGCTTTTGAAAAATGGGGGTGTCTTAGCTTATAGTACTTGTTCCCTCTCTGTTGAAGAGGATGAAGAGCAGGTAAAGAAGTTTATGAAAAAGCATCCGGATATGGAGAAAATCGATATCGAGGAGAGAAAAGGAATGAACAAAGGAATCGAGGAATTAGGTTATCATATGATTCCTGGTATCTATGATGGAGAAGGGATCTATTTCTGTCTACTTAGAAAGAAGTCAGGATCTTCTCCTATTATGACAGAGATGAAGAATCTCAAAGGCAAAGAAGAGAAAGCCATCTTCGAATATAGGAAGAACCGATATGTTGTAGACAAGATGTATAAGGAATTGACCGAGCTTCCGTACCTTGCTCCTGGAATCAAGATCAAAGATGATTCCGAACATCCAAAATGTGAGTATGATCACGCTTATTCAAAAGTCGTAAAAGATATCCCTCATATCGATGTGGATGAAAAGCAGGCAATCGAATATGTCAAAGGAAATGAAATCAAGGTGGATTCTACTACGAAAGATGGACTTTCTGTCATCACCTATCATTCTCTTCCCTTAGGATTCGGAAAGAATGTAAAAGGAAAAGTCAAAAACTATCTTCCGAAGGGACTTAGAGAGAATCTTTTGCCATTGGAATGATGCTTTATCTGAATTAGCACTATAGTTTATTGAAAATAAACACATATCATATTTCTGAAAGGTATAAAAGTTGGAAACTATCAAAGACATATATTCCTCTTATATATGCCATCAAAACCGAAACATATCATCGATGGTGATGAGGTGCAGATTATCCTCTTTCAGGTGCCGCAGACTATCATCAAATCCACACTTTGAAATGATATAGAAATCCGTTCTTTTTATGTCTGAAAACATCTTGATGGAAACATTTTCCTTCATTTTTTCATAACCAGAAACCGTTTTTTTCTTATTTGTGTATTTGCATTCGACTACTAGCAAAGAATGATTATCCTTGGCAATCCCGTCGATTTCAATGGATCGATTCAGCTCTGACTTTTCGATCACTAGATTCCTGATGGGATAGAGTATTCCGTTCAATTTTCCTTTGGCAGATAAATATTCCATGTAGCAAATCGCCACATCTTCGAAAGAAAATGACAACTCCGAAATGACCCTAGATGAAATTAACGAGGAAATCAGATTGGCTAGAGAAACCATAGACGCTAGAAAAGCCGAAAGCAAATGAAATTCTATGTAGTTGTTGATACTAATGTTCTAGTTAGTTCTGTTCTCAAGCCCGAATCATACCCAGGAATAATTTATAATCTGGTTCAACAAGGAACGATCGTTCCTATAATCAATGACAAGATTGTATCGGAATACTT
>CAVJZP010000009.1:0-47415 GCA_963654365.1 Oscillospiraceae bacterium | reverse complement strand
GAACTGCTTCACACCAAGACCGTACGAGGTCGTGGAAACTTTTGCCGGACTCTATAATGAATATGGACCGAAAGCTGCTACAGACTGGTTTTACCAGTTCAGCAAGGATACGGACTATATCCGCGACTACCGAGTCAAGAAGGATCTCAGATGGAAGACAAAGACCAAATACGGAATGTTGGATATCTCCATCAATCTTTCCAAACCGGAGAAAGATCCCAAAGCCATCGCCGCTGCAAAGCTTCTGAAGAACACTTCCTATCCGAAATGCATGCTCTGCGAAGAGAACATGGGGTATAGAGGAAGAGTCAACCATCCTGCCAGAGAAACTATCCGTATCATTCCGATTCAGTTAGGTGATGGCATGTACAACTTGCAGTACTCTCCCTATTCCTACTACAATGAGCACTGCATCGTCTTCAATTCGGAACATATTCCGATGGTCATCGACAAGAAGTGCTTCCTTCACCTTTTGGACTTTGTCGAAATGTTCCCGCATTACATCTTAGGAAGCAATGCCGACCTTCCTATCGTCGGAGGCAGTATTCTCACCCACGATCACTATCAGGGCGGGAAATACATGTTCCCGATGTTCAAGGCAAAGAAGATCATGGACCTCCATTTCGAAGGATTCCCGGCAGTCAAGGCGAGCTATCTCAAATGGCCGCTGAGCGTGATCCGCATCCAGTCCAAGAATAAGAAACAGCTCCTTGCCCTTGCGGACAAGATTCTGACTGTCTGGAGAGGATATACCGATGATGCTTCGTACATTTATGCAGAAACCGATGGTGTTCCACATAATACCATCTCCCCTATCTGTCATAAGATTGGCGATGAATTCGCTTTTGATCTCGTCTTGAGAAACAACATCACGACAGAAGAGTTCCCGCTTGGCGTCTATCATCCTCATCAGGAATGCTGGCACATCAAGAAAGAGAATATCGGACTCATTGAAGCAATGGGACTTGCTGTCCTTCCTTCCCGTCTGAAGAAGGAACTCACCCTTGTCAAGGAGGCTATTCTGGAAGGGCGGGACTTCTCCTCTGACCCTGAGATTTCCTCTCACTATGAATGGGTCAATGAATTCAAGAAGAAACATGATGACATCAACAAGGACAACATCGATAAGATCCTCGATGATGAAGTTGGACTTGTCTTCATGAAGGTCCTTGAATACGCTGGCGTCTATAAGCAGGACAAAAAAGGCTATCAAGGCGTTCTCAGATTTGTTGTCGCAGTCAACGAAAAATAAGAAAAGCCCCGCAAGGGGTTTTTCTTATGCAATCTTGAGGGAATTTCCGATTTTCTCCATATTCTATCAAAAAATATCTTTTCTGTGTGTTATACTTTTTATTGTTAACTTTTGTATTTAAATATTTATATATAAGGTGGCTATTATGGAAACAGATAATGAAAAGAATCAATCTTTGTCCTTGTCCAAGCATATCAAGCTATGCCTAGGCATTCTTCTTATCTCCTTCTCGATCATCGCACTCACAGGAAAGACCGCTGTCGGTGAATTCCTTGCCTATTGCTTTGCTTATCTCTTCGGTTCCTTCTTTCCTGTTTTTGTGGCTGCCTTCATTGTTTTGGGCCTTGTTTTGATCATCCAAGGGAAGTTTCCTCCTGTCCGCCATCACTTCTTCCTTTATTTTGGTGTTATTCTGATTCTGCTCTCTGTTCTTTCCTTAGGATCGATATCTCTCGCTAAGGAAAGCAGCACGTTAAGCTTTGTCAATTTTGCTGATTTCTACGGCAAAAAGATCAAATATTTTGCTCAGACTCCATTTACGGTCGACTCCTATGAGGCGATGTCCACCTTAGGAGGCGGCTTTATCGGTCTTGCTCTTCTGACTCTTTTCTCCTCCGTCTGGGGAATCGTCGGAGACATGGTCTTCTTTGTCATCGTTTTATTGCTCGGTTTCTTCTTTGCTCTCTTTGCTCCTGTCCGTGAAGAGGTCATGAAGATAAAGAAGAAGAAAGCGGAGAAGGTCGAATACAATTCTCCTTTCCATCCGGAGAAAGGAAAAGAGAAGAAGACCTTGGACCGAAATCATCCAGTTGAAAACATGGAAAAGAAAGAAGAGATTGATCCGGAACTGAAAAGACCGTTATCCAACGATTGGCAGAGAACTTCCTCTATTCCGGCAGAGAGCGTCTTGGAAGCGACAATGACACACTCTTTCTCCTCTGATGAGATTCAGAGTCGGAAAGAAGAGACGGTTGCTTCTCCCTTCTCTTCTCCGTTCCAGCCGATGGAAGAGGAAAAGAAGGTAGCCACTGAACCGAAAACAGTGGAGAAACCGGTTGTTACAGAAACCAAGTCACCATCTTCAAAAGCGACAACAGAGAAGAGCATGTTCTCTGCTCCCTCGTTTGAAGATTTCAAGGATTTGGATCTCGATAAGGAAGCAGCTGATTTCAAAAAAGGCGCAAAAGGAGAAAACCGTTCGACGTTTGATGTCATCGAACCGATCGTTCCTGATGTTCCGATGAGAAATGAAGTCGAGCACCAGTCAGAAAAGAGAATCGTGACTCCTGTCATCGAGACAAAGAAGGAAGAGGAAAAGCCTGTCTTCCAGACACCTTATCCGCCGAGAAATCCATTGGAGGATGTCGCTAAGAATGTCGTCCCCCGCGAAAAGAAAGAGGTGACGACAACCGTCACTATCGAATATCCTGCCGAAGAGAGGGAAGAGCCGGTCAAGAAGGACCAGCCTGCCATCATGGAAGCGGAGGAAGAACCGGAAAAAGAGATTGAAAAGCGATACTTCATGGAAAAGCAGAAGCGCGCCATCGATAAGATCAAGCAGAAAGAGAGAGAAAAGAATGAGAGAAAAGCCAATCTGATGCGCTTTGTCTCCGATACTCCGAAGATCTATCACTATCCGCTTCCTACCGATGCCCTTCTTCAGGAACATGATGATTCCGAAAAGATGCAGCTCAACACGGAATCCGCTGTCAGCAAGGTATCGATCATCAATGAAGTCTTCAAAAACTATGGTGTGAAAGCAAAAGCGGTCTCCTTCACTGTCGGTGCCTCTGTCACCCGATTCAACATCGAGACAGAGCCTGGCGAAAGAAGCGATCGTCTCGCCTCTTTGGTGGATGAGCTTCAGAAAGCCCTCAACGGCGACAAATCCGTCCGTGTCGAAACGGTTGTCCAGGGAAAGAGCACATCCGGCATCGAAGTCGGAAATGCCAAACCGATGGCGGTCTCCTTCAAGGATGTCTTTGAATCGGTCGAGACCAATACCAGCGACAGTCTTCTCCTTCCAATCGGAAAAGACATCTCTGGCGATATCATCACCAGCCCTTTGAACAAGATGCCTCATCTTCTCATCGCCGGTACGACTGGATCAGGAAAATCGGTTTTGGTCCATTCGATGATCATGACTCTCATCATGAGAAACTATCCTTCTCAGATGAAGCTGATCCTCATCGATCCGAAGCAGGTCGAATTCATCCGTTATCAGGAGTGCTCGCACCTCTTCTGCCCTGTCATCTCAAAGCCGGAGAAAGCGGTTCTGGCTTTGAAGAAGCTTGTTGATGAGATGAACAGAAGATTCTCTGTCTTCAGCAAGTACAGAGCAGCGAATATCGAAGGATACAACAAAGCCAGAGTCGGTCAGGAAGCGGTCATGGAAGAGATGCCATATCTTGTCTGTGTCATCGATGAGTTCGCTGACTTGATGATGACTGGCGGAAAAGATGTTGTCAGCAATGTACAGAAGATCGGACAAAAAGCAAGGGCAGCCGGCATCCATATGATCATCGCCACGCAGAGACCGAGCAAAGACACGGTTCCGATGATGATCAAAGCCAATGTTCCTTGCCGTATCGGATTGTCCTGCTCCGCTCAGGTCGACTCTCGAGTCATCCTCGATGAGAACGGCGCTGAGACTTTGTTAGGAAGAGGAGACCTTCTCTTCAAGGATCCGGGAAAGAAATCTCTGATCCGTGCCCAGTCTCCGTTCCTCTCCGATGAGGAGATCGATTCTATCCTTGCCTATGTCAAGGAGAAAGCAGGAGACCCGGTCTATGACCGCGCCTTCTTGGAATTGGAGGAAGAAGAGGAAGAGGAGACGACTCTAGAAGAGGTCGATCCTCAGAAGAGACTTTACGATGATGTCAAAGACTTTGTCATCCATACCGGAATCACGACAAAGGAAAGCATTGTGCGCAACTTCCAGGTGTCAGGCTCTAAAGCGGACACTTATCTTGCGACGATGGTATCAGAGAATGTTCTGATGATGGGCTATGGTGGCGAATACGTTTTAGGTCCGGCAGCGATCAGCGCTCGCCAGAAGGAGGGACTATGAAATCTTCGATGATGTTATATACGGATACATTTGCTCAGCGCATCCTTCTTAGAAGAGCCTATCTATCCTCTTCTGAGGCGAAGCCGGAGGTTGTCTTAGTCCTTACTGAGCTTCTCAACCTTTCCTTCCTCTATCAGAAGAAGGGATATGCTTCTCTTTACGGGGGCGAACTATCTTATCAGGCTTACTCTTATCGCGGCGGATATGTTTTGGAATCGAGACTTGTTCAGACGAAGACCAAAGGTCTTTCCTATATCCTGAAGAATCCCTACAAGGCAGGATATGAGATGCTCGTCCATTTCGACAGCTCCAATCTTCTCTCCGATGAGAAAAGCCTAGCCGTCAGCAAAGAGAGACTTTTCAGCAAGACACACTTTTCCTCTAGTGTGCTTTCTTCTCTTCTGACTCACCTTCACGCAGATGCTTCCTTATTGGATTTCGATGAGAAGAGAGTCAAGGATGTCAAGATCGATGAGGTTCTCTCCCTTTTGAATGCCTTTCAGAACAGCAAGATCGGAGACTATCTCTATTTAGGCGAAGAGGATAAGAAGGATCCCTTCTTCAAGGATCCTGGATTTGAAAAAGATCTGACTGCATTGCCCTGTTCTCCATTGAATACAGAAAAGAAGGAATATATAGAAAACAAGGAGAAGGACGGAAAAATCTATCTTTTCCATTTTTCTTCCCCAATCGAGAAGAAAGAAGACTATCTTCTCTATAAGCAGGCGCTTTACGTCTTAGAGGAAGAGATGAAGAAAGAGATCAGAAAAGGATATGGATCCCAGTTCTCTCTTCATACCTCTCTCCTTAGTAAGGATACTGCCTATCTCTATATCGAGACGGGGAAAGGCAAATTCTCTCTTTTAGAAGATAAGATTCCACTCAAAGAGAAGGAAGGATGTTTTTTACACGATGACTCCTCTTACGATGATAGTTTCATCGGGTTCAATACGGAAATGCTCTCCTTCTCCATCTATCCACTCTTTTGCTTAGAGGAGATGAAAAAATACAAAGACTTCTCCCTTTCTATCGATAAGGAGAGTTTCTTCGGCAAAGTCGATCAGAAGAAAGAAAGTGTCCTTTCTGCATTGAAGAGCATGGAAGTGACAACCTCTGTTTCTTTGACCTCTGGAAAGGAAGAGAAAAATGATTAAGAACGATTACGGGCATCTTAACTGCCCCTATTATCTTGAAAAGCTCAAGGGCGGTGTAGAGATCTATGTCATCCCTAGAAAGAGCAAGACCAATAATGTGACCGTCCTTTTTTCCAAAGGCGGATATCAGGCTGATGAGAAAACAGCGAAATATCCATTGGGAACGGCGTATTATCTTTCCCATGTGATCATGGATGAGAACTTCAAAAAGGAAGAGGCAAAGAAGAACATCATGGCGACAAGTGAGGTCTTCTATTCCTATTCCAGCTACTCTTTGACAAGCAATGGCGAAGATTTTTTGCCATCCTTGGAGAAACTGATGAATAAAATTGCTTCTCCTTCCTATACAGAGAAGGAGGTAGATGCCTTCCGCCTTCTCGATGAGGAAAGACTGAAGACGGAAGAAGCAAATCCCTTATTCAAGTTGGAGAAATACTGCCCGAAAGGGCTCTATCTGAAGTCAGCGATTCAGAACGGAGTCTATCCTTCTAGCTCACAGGAAGCGACACTTATCCATGCCTCCTCTTTGAAACGTTTCCAAAAATCGTACTATACACAAGACCGCCTTGCCATCTTCTTCTCCGGAGATGTCAATCCGAAGGAAGTGATCAACAAGATCAAATCTCTCTCTTTCCCGTCTTCTTCTCTTTCCAATCCGGAAACGGAATACAAGAACGAGGAAGTCTATGACAAGGTCTCAGAAGAGATCATCGAGATCAAGGGAGAAGATGACTCCTATCTCACCTATGGAATCAAGTTCCCGGCGAGAAAAGTCATCTATGAAGCCTTTGGTCAGGCGATGTTCTTCTTTTATGAACTTCTCCTCGATGCCGCCTTCAGGAAGAATCCGATTTTCCTTTCTTCGATTGCGGATTTGAGAAGCGAGCTTCTCAAGTCGGAATTCGTTGAAGCGGGAGAGGACTCTTATATCATGCTCACATTCAGAACACCGTCGAGAAACGAACTCTGCAATTTCATGTCCAACTACTTGTCCAAACTTCCCAAAAAGATCTCTTCTTCCTTCTATGACCGAGTCCAGAATGAGTACTATGTCAAGAACTTAGGAATCCTTCACTCTCCCTATCTTCTCTCCAAAGAGTTTGCAAGATGCTATCCTAATCATATCACATATCCCTCGGTCATCTGTCACACTCAGAGACTCTCCTATTCCTCCTTCAAGAAGTTCTTAGAGCAGATCAAGACGTTTCCGCGTTCTGTTGTCTACACAAAGAGATAGGAGACTTTCATGAACCATACATTTTCAGCCGTTGCAAGAAGCCAAAAAGTCCTCGAAATCTCGGTGGACAAGGAGTTCTGCGCCAATAAGCTTTCCAAGTTCTATCTTTACGTTGACAGAAAAAGGATGATGGAACTGACCTCGGTCTCTCAAAGCGAATCCCATTCCTCCCGCATCTATACATTCCTATTGAAGAATTCTCCTTTTGTTGTCGGAAAGAAGTATGAGATTGTGACGGAACAGAATTACTTCATCCCGGTCGATATCTCCTTCCTCGCTTTAGACGATACGTTTGAGGAAAAATATAGATATGATGGTCAGTTAGGTGCTATCTATACGAAAGAAAAGACCACATTCCGTGTCTTTTCCCCTTTTGCGACACGTATCATTCTTATCATAAGGAAAAAAGATGCTACAGATGAAGAGACCTTCGTCATGAAGAAGAACATCGAAAACGGTGTCTTTGAAGTCAATGTCGAGGGAGATTTGGATGAGTGCGAGTATATCTATCAGGCGGAGATCTTCTCGAAGATACACCGCGTTGTCGATCCCTATGCCTATAGCCTCTCCTCCAATTCGAGAAGCGCCTATGTCATCGACCCGGAGAAGGTGAAAAAGATAGAGGACAACCGCTCTTTCCTTCCTTCTTTTTGTGATGTCACGAAAGCGATCATCTATGAGTGCTCCGTAAGAGACATGACCTCTTTGACCGGCCGTGCCGATAGCGGAACTTATGATGCCTTATCCATGGAAGGACTGAAGAACAAAGACGGCATGCCGATGGGAATGGACTATCTCTCCTCTTTGGGAGTAAGCCATATCCAGCTGATGCCGGTTCTCGATTTCCAGACGGTCAATGACGACAACAGAAAAGGCAGTTACAACTGGGGCTATGACCCGATGTTCTACTTTGCTCCGGAAGGAAGCTATTCGGATAATCCAAATGACCCGTATGAGAGAGTCTTAGCCTTGAGAAGACTTGTCTCTACCTTCCATAAAAACGGACTTAGAGTCAATTTCGACGTTGTCTATAACCATGTCTATTCCGAGAAGTTCAATTCCCTTTCCGTTTTAGTCCCCAAATACTATTTCCGCTACAATCAGGATGGAACCCTGAGCAATGGTACTGGATGCGGAAACGATATCGAATCGAGAAAATACATGGCAAGGAAGCTTATCATCGACTCGCTTCTCCACGCCATCGACTTTTACGATGCGGACGGCTTCCGTTTCGACCTGATGGGAATTCTCGATGTCGATACCCTTAACTTAGGACTGGAAGCCTGTAAGAAAGTCAAAGACGAAGTCATGTTCTACGGAGAAGGCTGGGATATGTGGACCGCTTTACCTAACGACAAGAAGGCGAGTTCCTTCAATTCTGGCAAGATGCCAAACATCTCTTTCTTCAACGACCGCTTCCGCGATGTCGCCAAAGGCAGAAGTTCTTCTTCGGAGCTCTCTGTCAAAGGCTATCTTTTAGGAGATGGCTATTATATCGATGGGTTCAAGCACGTCATGATGGGATCTTGCTATCCGCTTGCCTTCCCTCCGATGCTCTCTTCCTATAAGCAGTCTCTTAACTATGTGGAGTGCCACGACAACAATGCGCTCTACGACAAGATCAAGGTGGCCTGCCCGGATGAGAAAGAGGCCGACATCGAAAAGAGAATCAAGATGCTTTCTATGGCCGTTCTCTTTGCTGCGGGCATTCCCTTCTTCCACGAAGGACAGGAGATCGGACATTCCAAGAACGGAATTCCCAACACCTATAACACGGGTGACAAGGATAACGGCTTTGACTATGACCTTCTCTCTGAGAGAAAAGATCTCTATCACTTCTTCTTAGAGGCCATTTATCTGAAGAAGAGATTCATCAAGGAGATGGGAGAATACTATTCGGATGTCCCTTCCCATATGACATTTGTCAATCTGGAAAAGGGCGCCCTTCGTATCGACTATCAGACACCGAATTCCATGGTGAGTTTTGTCTACAATCCTTCCAATGAATCCATCATGTGCGATTTCGGAGATTATGTAAGACTCATCTTCAACGATACCGGCTCGGTGGAGGATAGTGAATTCTATATCCGCCTTGCCATTGTTCCCTCTAAGACAGTCTCTGTGTTTTTAAAGAAGAAGAACGGACTTCTTTCCTCTTGGAAGGAGAATAGAAAATGATCAAGTGGATCCGTTTAGGACTTTCCTCCGGCGGACTTGTCCTTCATGCCAATTCCGTTCTGAAAAGATATAAGAAGCATCCGGAGAAATATTCTCTGAAAGACCGCTGTGACGTCGTTCACAAGTATTCGAAGAAACTCTGCGCGGGCGGTTTCCGCATCCGCTTTGTCGTAAAAGGAGAAGAGAACATCTTAAAAGAGCAGTCTCTTTACGTTGGAAATCACTGCTCGGTCATCGATCCGATCCTTTTCTATGCCATCAGCGACATGCCGCTTACTGTTGTCGCCAAGAAGGAAGTGGAGAAAATGCCTGTCTTTGGAAACGTCGTCCAATGCGTTGACGGCTTCTTCCTCGACAGAGGGAACTTAAGAAGCGAGCTGAAGACCTTCATCTCTATCCATAAGGAATTAGAGGAGAACAAGGATTTGTCCCTTCTTATCTATCCGGAAGGAACCAGAAGCAAGAAACCGGATTTCTCCCTTCTTCCTTTCCATGCCGGAACCTTCAAGATTGCGACCAAGCTTTCCCTTCCTATCGTTCCTGTCTGCATGTATCTGACAGACAGAGTCCTCAATCAGAACTTCCACTATCACGTCTATCCGATTCAGGTGACTGTCCTTAAGCCTCTCTGCAAAGAGGAATACGAGAACATGACCGGAGAAGAGATTGCAACTCTCCTTCACGATCGGATGCAGGAAGAGATCAATAAGATGAAGGAGAACGAAAAAGAGCTGATCAGAACAATGAACCGCTATTCCGACAAGAAGACGGAAAAGGTCATCGCCTATCGAAAATAGAAACTTTTCAGGCACTGTCGCACAGTGCCTTTTTTCGACTTTTGAACAAATGTCTTCTGCTTGATGAGAAAGAGAATGCTCTCTTTTTTCTCCGTCAAAAAAAGTGACATTTTTCCCTCTTGTTTTATTGTATTGAAAACCTATTATAGTTTATAATTTACTATAGTTGTCAAAACATAAAAGGTGGATCGATTTTGAATAGATTATTTGATAAAGTTCCGGAAGAGCTCTTCTCACCTCTTTCCAGGAAATATAAAGCTGTCTATGCGTTCTCTCTTGTCTCCCTTTACCATATGCTTCGTCTGTACCATACAGACATCAAAAGAGCGGATTATGTCGCTTTTCTGAAGTCTCAGGGTCAGGAGATGATGAAGCTTTTTTCTGTGGAAACGGACCGTCTTGACGATAAGTCCGACACAGAACAGGTCGATATGATGATCACTTCTTCGGAAAATGATGAAGCCGCTCTTCTTAGCGACAAGGTCAACTATGTCGTAAGGAAATTAGCCAAGTGCGGATGGTTCATCATCTCCAAGGATCCCAAGGATAACATTGAGTACATCTATATCCCTGCTTATTCCATTCAGTTCATCAAGCTTCTCAATGAACTGACAAGCGATGCGGGCTCTTATCTCCCACTTGTCCATCAGACCTATTCGGAGCTGAAACTTGAGGATGAGAAAGAGGATGACTATATGTACCGCTCTCTCATCAACGCCAAGAACAATGCCGACTCTTTGGAGATGTCTGTCACGCTGTTAAGACAGCAGATCCTTGTCTTCGGAAACAGGCTTACCCATGTCCTTGATCCGAATATCGCCTTAAAGCAGCACTTTGATGAATACCGCGTCGATATCGCGGAAAAATACTATCATCCGATGAAGACTTTTGACTCCTTAGGTCTTTACGCTCAGCCGACGATTGCCATTCTGAACAGATGGCTTCACTCGGAGCGCATCCTGACTTTGATCGTCAAGGAAGCAAGAAGCGAGGCGGTCAACAGAAAGAAGGATGTCGCCACATTGACCAATGAGGTCATCGGACTGATTCAGTCTGTCATCGATACTTTCTCTCATCTTGCTACCTCCTTCAACGAGATCGATAACGCCAATGCCAATTACACGGAAGCGGTTCAGAAGAAGATCAACTATCTCTCCGCTACCGATAAGACCGTCAAAGGAAAGGTCGACCGCATCATCCTTGCTCTCTCCCAGGAGATCAGCAAGAATCCGGCGTTAAGCTATGAGGACATGCCCTTTCTGAAAGAGGCGAGTTCCTCTGTCATGCTCTTCCGTCAGGGATGCCTCGATTCCAATTCCATGACGATGCCTTTCCGCCGCGGAAAGGTAGAAGAGGAAAGCGAACCTCTTACTCTCGACGATGATCTTTTCCCGGATGAGACCGCTCAGCTTTTAAACGATACGCTCAATAGCGAAGTCAACCGCTTCTCCGACAGAGCCATCGAGGAATTCCTCGACAGGAATATGAATGGAAGGGAGAACATCCTTACCAATGAGATCGATATCGAGGATACCGATAGCCTTGTCCTTACCATCTTCGCTATCCTGAAGTCAGTTCTCGGTGTCCTTCCTTACAAGGCTGAGAAAGTGGAAGACCGTGTCGAATATGCCGGATATTATATGCCTTTATACCGCTTGACCAAGAAGGGAGGCAAGAAGAATGTTTCAAGAAGAATATGAGAAAATGTCTCGCAGCGACAGAGAGATCTTCGCTGAGACCGTGAATGACTTGCTCTATCAGTGCTATATCTTCCGTAAGAGCTACGACAGAAAGACCAAGATGTTCCGCATGGACCCTGGATATCTTTTCATCGAACGCTACTATTCCGTCTTTGAGGATTATCTTTCCTATATGGATATGCAACTGAGCAAAAACGATGAGGATGGTGTCATCTTCGTCACTTCCGGTGCCGATAGAAACCACTACCGCTTCGATCCGACGACGACCCTTGTCGTCTACGCCTTGCGCTCCTACTATGAAGGAGCCATCGAGCAGTCTCCTCAGGTGACCGAGATTTTGATGACTAATGTCACCTTGAATTCCCTTGTCAATCAGATGGGACTTTCCAATCTGAGCAAGAGACTCTCTCCGACTACTATCGCCTCCTCTCTCCGCCTTTTGGATTCCTTCAACATTGTCACCAAGGCCAACAACAATTACGGAGATCCTTCCTATTCCTTCTTCATCCTTCCGACCATCCGTTATGTCATCTCCAGCGAGAAACTTAACTCCCTCTATTCGATGCTCACTGCTCCCAAGGAGGAAAATGCCGTTCCTTCCCTCTTTGATATGAGCAAGGAAGGAGGCAATGAATAATGAAAAGCATTACAAAACTTCGCCTGATCAACTGGCACTATTTCTGCAATATCACAACCGACATCCGTAATCTTACCTTCCTCACCGGTCCTAACGGAACGGGCAAATCCACCATCATCGATGCCCTTCAGATTGTCATTTTAGGTACGACAAGACCGGATAACTTCAACAAGGCCGCCAATGAAAAGGGAAGAAGCGGACGTAACCTCATCTCCTATCTCCGCGGTCAGACCGGTGTCAAGGATGACAACTCCGTCATCGTTCTCCGTGAAGGCACCTTCACCTCCTATATCGCCATCGAAATCTATGACGATGTAAAGAAGAGCTATTTCACCCTTGGTGTCTGCTTTGATGTCGACTCTTCCGATAAGACAGACAAGCATTACTTCTATCTCGATTCCGCCTTCCCGGAAAACAACTTCACCAACAGTCAGACTGCAGAGAAGAACAAGACCCGTCCTTTGAACTATAAGGAACTCTCCGCCTATGTGAGAAACGAATACAAGCCGAATCATTTCCGCTTCTTTGATACGGATACGGAATATCAGGGATTCATCAAAGGCGCTTTCGGAAACCTTCCTGACAAGTATTTCATGCTCTTTAAGAAGGCGGTCTCCTTTGCTCCTATCTCCAATATCTCCTCTTTCATCACCGAATACATCTGCGATGCCGACCTCAATGTCGATATCACTCCGATGCAGAAGAACATCGAACAGTACAAAATTCTCGAGAATGAGGCAAAGAACCTCAAAGTCAAGGTCGATGCCCTCGTTCAGATCCACAATACCTTCGATGAGCTCACCACCTTCATCAAGAGAAGCGACATGCTTAACTATGTCAGCGCCCGTGTGAGCTACGAAGAGAACAAGAAGAAACTCGATAACTTCAATGAGCGTCTCAAGAAAGACAATGAACGCCTCATGATCATCTCCGATACCATCAAGAGATACGATTCTCAGCTCGACGAACTGAATTCCGACCTCAACTCCTATAATGCTAAGGTTCTTCAGAGTGACAATTACTCCCTGACGGAGAAGCTCATGATGAAGAAAGAGAACATCATGAAGCAGATCACATCCATTCAGATGCAGGTCGCTGAAGTCTCCCGCTCCCTTTCCCAGTATGCCAGTTCCTATAAGTCTGTCTGCTCATCCTTTGTCAATTACTACAAGGATTTCAACCCAGAAAGACTTGGAACGAATATCCAGGCTCCGTTTGCAGAACTGCTTGAGACCGCATCGAATCTGATCTATGAAGCGGATTCTCTTACCGATGCCTTAAGAGATGGTTCGGTTGACTTTGAGGCCGTCAATCTCTTTCGGACCGACATGGAGACCCTTCGTAACCAGGCTCTCGATGTCAAGAGTCTGATCAACCGTGAATTTTATAGCGTTTCCGAACAGCTTCAGACCCTTCAGAGCGACTTAAGAGCCGTCAACCAGGGACAGAAGCCCTTCGATAAGCTCGGTCTTGCCTATAACGAGATAAGACGCGGACTGGAGACACAATTAAAGGCGAGACATTCCGATGCCTATGTGAGAATCTACTGCGACTTAGTCGATGTCAATGATCCGGAGTGGACTCTGGCTTTGGAAGCGGTCCTTCTCTCTCAGAAGTTCAACTTCTTTGTCAATCCTCTCTATTATGAAGAGGCAAACAGAATCTTAAAGGAACTCACTGCCTCCTATAACTATTACCGCGTCTCCTTAGTCGATACCGATCGACTCTTAAGAGCCGGCATTGTCAGCAACGATGATTCGGTTGCTCACCTCATCGACACCAAGGATCAGGCTGCCAGAGTCTATACGGATTACCTGTTAGGCAGAATCAAGAAGTGCAGAACCTTCGAGGAAGCGAGAAACTCCGGCTCTGGTCTTCTCTCCGACTGTACCGGATACCGTAACTTCGCTACCTGGTATCTGAACAAAGGCGCAGCAAGAGTCTTCTATCTCGGAACGGTCGTCTCCAATTCCACGAAGGCGCTCTCCAGCGAAGACTATCAGAAGATCAATAAGACTTACGCCTTATTGAGCGAAGCCCTCAACCGCGTCAATAACCTCGTCACTCTCTCCATCATGTCTCAGTCCGAATGCACGACCTATCAGGCCGATGTCAAGAGAATGGATGAGATCAGCCAGCTTCAGAAGGAAGTTCTCGATGTCGAGAACGAGATGAAGTCGGTCACAAGAGGCGACATGTCCGCCATCCAGAGCAAGATGGATGAGATCACAGCCCAGATCAAGGAAATCCAGCAGAAGAGAAACGATATCCTGACCGAAAGAGGTCAGATCATCGCCGATACCAATCGACTCAACTCCGAAGAGATTCCTTCTATCGAAGCCAATATCGCCGATAGCAAGAAACAGTTGGATACCTTCCCGAGCGAAAGCGTCAATCACGACTATGAGCCGTTCTTCAGCAAACTGCTCGATGAACAGCACCTCACCCTCGCTCAGATCCGTCAGGAAGCGATGAGGGAATCCATCCAGACTTCTGGCAAGATCACAAGAGACAAATCCGCTCTCATCCGTATGAGAGACGCCTATTGCACGCAGTACCGCCTCAATTACGATGTCCAGAACGAGAAGTCCAATGCCGAATTCGATAGGGAATTGGATAACATCTCCAAGGTTATGCTTCCGGATTACGAGGAGAAGATCAGAAAGGCTCATGAGGAGTCCATCCGTGAATTCAAGGATGACTTCATCTATAAGCTGAGAACCGCCATCGAGACGGTCCGCGCTCAGATCGATGAGCTCAATCACGCCTTGGAAGACTCTCATTTCGGACGTGACTCTTATCAGTTCACCGTCTCTCCGAACAAGGCCTATCAGCAGTATTATGATATGATCATGGATCCGCTCCTTCTCCGTGTCGGAGATGCTGAGAACCTCTTCATGGAGAAGTACAAGAGCACGATGGATGACCTCTTCAACCTCATCTCCTCTTCCACTTCCGCAAGCGGAGAACAGAGAGAGCAGATCATGCGCAACGTGGAACTCTTCACCACGTATACGACCTACATCATCTTCGACCTCATCGTCACAAGAGGCTTGGAAGGCAATCAGTACACCTTCTCCTTAGGCCGTTCCTTCAATTCCCAGTCCGGCGGTGAGACACAGACACCGTTCTACATCGCTATCCTTGCCTCCTTCGCTCAGCTCTGCCGTGTCAACAACGCAGCGGACAACAATACGCTCCGCCTTGTCATCTTCGATGAAGCCTTCTCCAAGATGGATGCCGCCCGTATCAGGCAGTCTACGGACCTTCTCCGCGACTTCGGCCTGCAGGCAATCCTCTCCACACCGAGCGAAAAGCTGAGAGACTTAGTCTCCTATGTGGACCTTGTCCTTGTCACTATGCATGACGACAAGAGAAAGAAGTCCTATATCGATATCTATCAGGACAAGAAGAAAGCCGAAAATGTCACCGCTCCTCTTCTGATCGAAGAGGACAAAGGGACCGTCACGGAAGTCACTCTCGACACCGAGAAGAAAGAATAAACCAAAAGACCAGGAGAAATCCTGGTCTTTTTGGCGCCTTTTTTCTGAAAAATGCGTTAAAAACGATTCTATCATTGGAATAAAGTGTAAGGGCTTAGATTTGTAAAATGTGTTGAAAAAGTTGTCAATTCTCTTTCTTTTGTCTATAGATAACTTTATAATTTATATATACGAAATCTCATATGCAGAGGGAGGCCAATATGCCAAATAACGAAGAAATGGTTGCGATGATTCTTGCTGGCGGCAGAGGTACACGCCTGAAGTCATTGACAAGCTCGATTGCAAAACCGGCTGTCTATTTCGGCGGAAAGTACAGAATCATCGATTTTCCGCTTAGCAATGTCGCCAATTCTGGTATTCATACGGTCGGCGTTCTGACTCAATACGAGTCGAGCACGCTGAACAATTACATCGGTTCGGGCCGTAACTGGGGTCTGAATGGAACCAATGCCTTAGCATCCATTCTTCCTCCAAGGGAGACACCGCGCGGTGCTAGCTGGTATTCCGGAACAGCGGATGCCATCTATCAGAATATCGACTGGCTCGATAAGACCGGATGCAAGTACGTTGTCATCCTCTCTGGTGACCATATCTATAAGATGGACTATTCCGAGATGCTTTCTTTCCACAAGGAGAACGATGCCGATGTCACAATCGCCTGCATCCGCGTCCCGATGGAAGAGGCACCGAGATTCGGTATCGTTGTCACCGATACGAACAATCAGATCACCGAATTCCAGGAAAAGCCGAAGCAGCCGAAGTCTGATTATGCTTCCATGGGTATCTATATCTTCGACTATCCGCTTCTTAGGAAAGCATTGATCAAGGATGCCAAGGATGAGAAATCCAGCCACGATTTCGGAAAGAATATTCTTCCGACATTGCTGGCACAGGATAAGAGACTTTTTGCTTATCCGTTCAAAGGATACTGGAAGGATGTCGGAACCGTTCATTCCCTCTGGGAAGCAAATATGGACCTTCTCAATCCGAACTGCGAACTTCACATCTTCTCTTCGGATTTCAAAATCTATTCCGCCGACCGTTCCAACCGCCCTCAGTTCATCTCCCCGACCGCTGATGTCAAAGACTGTGTCATCAATCAAGGTGCCATCGTCCGCGGTGAGGTAAGACATTCCGTCATCTGCAGCGATGTCGTCATCGAAAAAGGAACGCATGTCCACAATTCTGTCATTCTTCCAGGCGCTGTCATCAAAGAAGGCGTCACACTCGATTATGCCCTCGTCGGCGGAAACACCGTCATCGACAAAGACCAGATCGGTACGAAGGATGAAGTCGTCTTAGTCAACGTCGTCGAAGAATAGGAGGTCAACATGGCTTACAAAATCATTGGTTTAGTCGATTGCTTCAACAATCCGGGCTTCGGTCCTTTGACCCAGCACCGCTCTTTGGCTTCGACATCGTTCTTAGGCAGATATTCCTTTATCGATTTCCCTCTTTCCAACTTCCTGAATTCCGAGATTCCTTCGATGGCTGTCTTATGTCAGAACCATATCCGTTCGCTCTCCAAGCATGTCGGAAACGGAAGAAGCTGGATCACCAATACCAAGATTGGAGATTTCTCCGTCTTCTATGATGAGCCCAATGTCGCAAACCCTGGCTACAACACCGATGTCGCCTGCCTCTATGAGAACATCGAAGTCCTCAAGGCACAGCATCCCGATTATGTCGTCATCGCTTCTCCACATATGGTCTACACGGTCGATTACCGCAGACTTTTAGAGGAACATATCGCCTCCGGAGACAGAATCTCTTTGCTCTACACCCATTTGGACAAGGGCCTGAAGACCTCCTTCATCGATCAGAAGAAGGTCGATATCTCTCCAAGAGGAAAAGTAAGAGGACTCGAGCTCAACCGCGGTGACAGCGATGAAGGAAATATTTCCTTAGGCAGTGTCATCATGGATTATCCGATGCTGGAATCCTTGATGGAATATGCATCTGGAACCTCTTCCTTCTTCAATATCACGGACGTCTTAAGCTATCTTTCCGCTTCTGTCCTCATTCGCGCCGTCGAGGTGAAAGGATATGTCCGCTGCTATGACTCCTTAAGTCATCTTCTTCAGTACTCGCTTGAACTATTGAATGATGATGTCTTCAATTCCCTCTTCAAGGAGAACTGGCCGATTCATACAAGGACCTATGATACTCCTCCGACACTGTACGGAAGAGATGCTGTCGTCAAGAATTCCAATCTTGCCAACGGATGTGATGTACAGGGCACGGTCACAAACTCCATCTTAGGACGTAACGTTCAGGTCAAGAAGGGTGCCACCATCAAGAACTCCATCATCTCCAGCGGCTGCTATATCGGCGAGAATGCCCATATCGAAAATGCCGTAGTCGACCGCGATGCAAAAATCATCCATGTCAACGAACTTATCGGAACGATGGATGATCCTCTCTACGTCAAAAAAGGAGATATCATCTGATGAAGATCCTTCTTGTCACCAGCGAAGCCTTGCCATTTGCCAAATCCGGTGGCTTAGGAGATTTCATTTGTTCGTATTCGAAAGCGTTGCACAGCCTCGGTGAAGATGTCTCTGTCATCATGCCTCTCTATAAGCAGATCAGAAACAGATTCCCAGAGGTCATGCAAGGATTTTACGATCAGTTCGACTTCAATATGTCTTGGAGAAACCAGGGATGCGGAGTCTTTAGATTAGAATATGAAGGCGTTCCGTTCTACTTCCTTGCCATGGACCGTTTCGACCGGGACAACATGTACGGATATGACGATGACAAGGAAAGATTTGCCTGCTTTGTCATGGCGGTCAACACCTTCCTCACCCGTCATAACGAATATGATGTCGTCCACTGCAACGACTGGCAGGCCGCTGTCCTTCCTCTCCTTTTAAGTTACAATCCGAAGTCAATTAAGACGGTCCTTACCATTCATAATCCCGCCTATCAGGGATGGGCAAACCGTCAGGATCTTTCGGACTTCTTCAATCTTTCCACGGGATATTATGATTCCGGATATGTCCGTCTAGGAGAATCCTTCAACTATCTTAAGACGGGTATCATGTCTGCGGATAAGATAAACACGGTCAGCAAGACGCACGCTCAGGAACTGATCAATGACCACACAGGATTCGGAGGCCTTGGTGCTATCATCGACTGGTGCAGACACTATGATTTCTCTGGTATTGTCAATGGATTGGATACGGACTTATGGAATCCAATGACCGATAAGCTCTTGGTGAAGAATTATTCCATCGCTGACTACAAAGAAGGAAAGAAAGAGAACAAGAGGGCTCTTTTGAAGAGTCTAGGAATCGATGAATACTTCTCTGGTCCTCTCTTCTCTGCTATCACAAGACTTTCCTCTCAGAAGGGAGTCGAGAGAATCCTTGACCTCTTCCCACATCTGCACGAATACAATGCGAGGATGGTCGTCATCGGTACTGGTGAGATGGAGGATGAATTCTTAGGCCGTGCCTTAAATTGTCCGAATGTCTACTTTGTAAAGAGATACGATGAAAATCTTGCCCATCTTCTCTATGCGGCAAGCGACTTCTTCCTCATGCCGAGCTACTTTGAGCCCTGCGGAACGAGTCAGATGATCTCTATGAGATACGGAACTCTTCCAATCGTCAGCAATGTCGGTGGACTCAATGATACCGTCACTGATTTCATGAAGGGAAGAAATTCCACTGGATTTGTCTTCTCTAACAATGACTACTTTGGATGTGTCAACGCCTACTATAACGCCTGCTCCCTGTATTATCAGAACCGTATCTCGACGATGATCGAAAACGGAATGAAAGGCGACTATTCCTGGAAGAAATCGGCAAAAGAATACCTTGCCTTGTACCATTCTATCGATTGGAAATGAGGAAAGCGGTTGTCTTTTTCATCCATGCAGTCTGAAAAACCAAATTTTTGTTTACTTTAGACTCTCTTGGCTATATAATAAACCATGCGTTTAAAGCATTTATCGCGTATCAATCAGAAACGGAGGATTCGAATATGGCAGTACCGACAAGAAGAAGAGGCCATGCAAAACAGGGACAGGTGAGACAGAACACCGCCTTGAAGGCTACAAATACAGTTCCCTGCAGCAACTGCGGAGCTCAGATCAGACCTCATCATGTCTGCCCTAATTGCGGTTATTATAACGGCAAGAAGGTCAAAGACGTTAAGGAAGCTGAATAATTTCGCTCCTGTCTGTTAGATTTTGAAAAGCCCACATTTGTGGGCTTTTTTCACTAAAGGAGAAAAGATTATGACATATTTGGAAAAAATCACTTATCTGACCGGAAACTTCATCCAGCTCGCACAGTTTACACTGAAGAACGCATTCCGCTTCACTTCGCTTCTTGAAAACAAGAACAGAGGTAATGCCTACACGGAACAAAGCGATGCTGGATATGTGTTGGCTGAGAAGAAAGCCAAAGATCTTATCGTCGACTATACTTTCAAGGGTAGCGATGAGATCCTAGCTTACCTTTCTGACAAAGGACTCTCCACAAAAGACTATCAGAAACTCTCCTTCATCCTGAAGAAGAGAGACTATGTTGTCTCTGCCTTCTATCTCGATAACGCAAGTCAGATTGCAACCGAAGAGATTGCTGTCTATGTCAGCAAAATCAACGAACTTCAGGAATACTGCGACAAAGCCATCGAACTGAATCAGATTCTTGCCAAAGAGTGTGATCGTCTGTATTAGAGTAGATGAATAAACATCTCGTATTCGGTATAATAGTAGAGAAAGTGATGTACTGATATGAACGATCTTGTTCCGGAACTGCTGACTTTGAAATCAATTCTCATCCAGCATAAGAGTTTCCATGAGTCCTGCTTCGTACTGAAGCATAACGAGAGAGTCTCTCTTCCTCGCTATGAGCGGGTGAAGACGAGAATCTATTCGATATTAAGACATAAGGAGTCTCTTTCTTTTGAGTGCCAGAATCTGTTCCCTCAGTATAAAGCGGACGAAGATGAATTTCTTCTTTCTCTGATCACTTTATCGATCCTCAGAAAAGAAAAGGCCGAAGAAGAAAAGTGCAGAGATGCTTATCTTTCTACCTTCCAGATGATGCGATTATCCGGAGACGGAGAAAAGAATTTTACCTTGCTTTATTCCGCTTCCAGAAATCCGTTTGTCATGCCAGAAGAGGTGAAGAAATCTCCTTCCTTATATAATTCTTTGCTCTTGGAGATACCAGACTTCTTCCTCTCTGAACTGTATCACGATTATTCCGCTTCGGAGTCGTTATCCCTTGCTAAAGCGATTCGGACAAAGCCGATGTATTACTATAAAAGCATCGACAACGCTTTCTCTGAAGACGGATATCAGAAGATAAATCTGTCGGATGGAACTGCGCTATTTGAAAGCAAGACAGCATGCACGATTGAGGATGCCAAGAAAAAGAGAATCTATCCGGTCCGTTATGTAGAGAGTGTCGCTTTATCAAAAATCGGAGTCAACAGCCTCTCTACGAAAGTCCTGCTATTAGGCTTGAAGGAAGTAAACTCCTATCTTCCGTTTGCCTATCGCATTCAAGATTGCTACGAAAAGCAACTTGTCGAAGTGGAAGAGGATAGTGTCCGATACCGCTATGCGGTCAACCTTTCTTTCCAGCATCACTTCGACTATGTAAAACCGATCTGCTCTTCCTTTGCTTTGATCAAGACACATCTTCCTTACGAGTCCTTTGACCTTGTTGTCTATTCTGCAAAAGACAGCAATGTCGGCTATGCAAGAAAGAAGGCGGAAATACTTCCATCTTTGGAAAAGAAGACATTTCTCTCTTCCATCAGGAAGGAAAAAGAGGAATTACAAGAGGCGAGCAAATTTGTCAATAAAGGAGGAACACTCCTCTTTGTCTCTTATTCTTTCTTCAGAAAAGAGACGAAGGAAGTCATCAGTGATTTCCTGATGAAAAATAAAGATTACACGTTAGAAGAAGAGGACATGATCTTACAGGATAAGTCTGATTCTGATTACGGTTATTATGCAATATTGAGGAGGGAAAAGAAATGAACAGCATCTATTCTTATTCCTTGGAAGATCTGACAAAAATCATGCAGAGCATGGGAGAAAGCAATTACCGTGCCAAGCAGATCTATTCCTGGCTTTACAAAAAGAGGGTCAGATCTTTTGATGAGATGTCGGATGTAAAGAAGATTTTCCGAGATGTCCTGAAAGAGAACTTCGACTTTTCTCTTCCTACCATCGATGTCATGGAGAAAAGCGCGGACGGCACCATCAAATGCCTCTTCCGTTTGAAAGACGGAGAAAGAGTGGAAGGTGTCTTGATGCACTATGTCTACGGCTATTCGGTCTGTGTCTCTTCCCAGGTCGGATGCAATATGTCCTGCGCGTTCTGCGCATCTGGGCTTTTGAAGAAGAAGAGAAACCTGACACCCGATGAGATGTTAGGACAGGTTTTGGCATTCGATGACATGCTGAGAAAAGAAGATCCCGAAAAGCATGTCACACACTGTGTCGTCATGGGTACGGGAGAGCCTTTCGACAATTATGACAATGTTCTCTCCTTCATCCGTATTCTGAACTGTCCTTTCGGACTCGATATCGGTGCTAGACATATCACCGTCTCGACATGCGGTGTTGTTCCTTCCATCCTACGCTTTGGAAAAGAAGGGCTTCAGGTCAATCTTGCGATTTCTCTTCACGCTCCGACAAATGAACTGCGCGATAAACTGATGCCGATCAACCACGCTTATCCGCTCGATAAGCTGATTCCTGCCATCATCCAGTACGGCAAGGATTCCGGCGGCAGAAGAGTCACTTTCGAATATATCCTGATCAAAGGGATCAACGACTCCATCGAATGCGCGAAAAAACTTTATCTTCTCATAGCTCCGACTTTCGGCTACGTCAATCTCATCCCGTATAATCCGGTCATGGAAAACGGATTTGAACGTTCTCCGGACAGCAATGTTGAACTCTTCCACTCTTATCTCCTTTCAAAGAATGTGAAATCCACAATCCGAAAAGAATTCGGAAGCGATATCGATGCAGCTTGTGGACAACTGAGGGCAAAATATGGAAAACACGACTGATTTATTCAAAGGTTCAATCTACGCCGTTTCCAACATCGGAAAGAAAAGAAAGAACAATGAGGATGCCGCCTATTGCGCAAAGAGCCAATATGGCATCTTTCTCGTTGTCTGCGATGGTATGGGGGGACACAGAAAAGGAGAGGTGGCCTCAAAGATGGTCATCGACTCCCTCTCCCTTCCCTTCTGCTCAGCAAGACATGTGTTCAATACCTTCCGCGGCAAATTTTTCCTCTCTCACTATTCCAAGAAGGTCAATAAGGAAATCTACCGCCGTGCGGTCAGCGATGACGATTACCGCGAGATGGGAACGACAGAGTCAGCTGCCTTAGTCTGCCAGGACGGAACCTGTATCTTCTCTGTCGGTGACTCGAGAGTCTATTCCTTCTCGAAGACGACAGGACTCACTCAGGTCACAAAAGACCAGAGCTATGTTGGCATGCTTTTTGAGACAGGCAGAATCTCCAAGGCGGATATGAAGAACCATCCGCAGAGAAACCTGTTGACCAACGCCGTTGGCCTCAATGCCAATCTTACCAATTATGAAGAGTTTGTCATCAGCAATGATTCCTATGATTCTCTTCTTTTATGCACAGACGGACTCTACAATATGATTTCAGAAGAGGATATGAGTGAAGTCTTATCTTCCTCCCTTTCCACAGAAGAGAAGGCAAAGGAACTTCTTTCCCGTGCTTTGGATGCCGGTGGAAATGACAATGTTGCTGTTATCATTCTGGAGAAGTAACTATGTACGAAACTATCAAAATCAATGAAATCATCGATGACCGATACAAAATCATCGAATCCTTAGGAGAAGGTGGCATGGCCGTCGTCTACAAGGCTCATGATCTGATCAATGACAGAGACGTCGCTTTGAAGATGCTCAAGCAGGAGACGGCTGCCAACAAAGAGAACCTCAGCCGCTTTGATAGAGAGGCAAGAGCTGCGGCAAGCCTCAACCATCAGAACATCGTCAAAGTCGTCAATGTCGGAACCTATAACGGCCTTCCTTATATGGTCAACGAATTTGTCAACGGACAGAACCTGAGACAGGTCTTAGATGTCAGAGGCAAGTTCTCCTTCATGGAAGCCTGCGACATCATGTATCAGCTTTGCTCCGCTGTCTTATATGCCCATAACCATGGAGTCATCCATCGCGACATCAAGCCGCAGAACGTCTTCCTTACAACCGATGGAACCATCAAGCTGGGCGATTTTGGCATTGCCACTTTCCAAAACGGAAGCCATGTGACACGCTCGGAGATGATCATCGGAAGTGTCCACTATATCGCACCGGAAGTCGCGGATGGGAATCCGGCCTCCGTAAGAAGCGATATCTATTCTATGGGCATCACCTTCTTTGAACTGATCACAGGCCGTGTTCCTTTTGATTCCGACTCGTTGGTCAAAGTGGCTGTCATGCAGATCAAGAACAAGTTCCCCAGCGTCAAGAAGTTCAATCCGAAGACGCCGGAATGCATTGAGCAGATCATTTATAAAGCAGTGGAGAAGAATCCAAAGGACCGCTATCCTTCCTGTGACTATATGAGAAAGGATATCGAGAAAATCTTAAAGAATCCGAATCTTTTAGAGAAGAAGAAATCCTTCCTCTACTCTCTTTTCCATCCGAAATCCGAAGAGAACGAAGAGAGAAAGAACGAAAGAAAGCAGAAGAAGGCACTGAAGAAGGCAGCAAAAGACGCCAAGAAGGAAGAGAGATAATGGAGAACAAGATTTATCTTGTCCTATCGACATCCTCCTACGGGTATCAGCTATACGATTATGAGACAAAAGAGACTTCTTTTCATGAACACAGAAGAAAAATCTCCTATCAGGAAAAGAAGATTGTAATCGGTGACAAGGTTACATTGGATACTGCGGGATTCATTGACCATGTTGAGGAGAGAAAAAACTATCTTCCTCGCCCAAGGCTTGCCAATGCAGACTATGTCTTTGTCCTTGTCTCTTTGACTCAGCCTGACTTTTCGAGTTACCTTCTTGATAAGTTCCTCTCTTTGATCTCTTTTTCCTCCTTGAAGGCTGGTATCGTACTTACCAAATATGATTTATTGAAAACCAGTGAGAAAAAGAAGATGAAGGAAAGAATGTCCTGGTATGAGAAACTTTCCTATCCAGTCTATTTTGTCAACGCAAAAGACAGCACGAAATTCGATTTTCCGAAGCTGAAGGCGGACATGGAAGGAAAGACGGTCGCCTTTGTCGGACAGACTGGTGTTGGAAAGTCCACTCTCATGAATGCAATCGACAGCAATTTCTCCAGAAAGGTCGATGCCTTATACGTCAACTCCGGTAGAGGAAGACATACAACAAAGGAAGTCATCCTTCTTCCTTATCAGGATGGATTCCTTTTTGATACACCTGGCTTTTCTGCGTTAGAACTGACTGATATCCGAAGCGAGGATCTCGCTTATTGTTTTCCGGGGTATGGCTCCTATATCGGGAAATGCCGCTTTCACGACTGCTTACATAAGGAAGAGAACCTCGATTGCAAGGTGAAAGAGGATTTAGGCATAAATCTTTCTATGGATTCTTATGCGAATTATCTTAAAATAATGGAAGAAGTCAAGGAGAACGACAAATGGAAAAAGAAAATCTGATCCGTCCTTCGCTGTTATCAGCCGATTTCCTTCATCTGTGTCATGATGTCGAGGAGATGATCTCCCTTAACATCACCCATTGTCACTTCGATGTGATGGATGGTACCTTTGTAAAGGAAATCTCTTTTGGTCAGCCGTTGTTCCGCTCTTTGAAAGGATATTTTGCCGATATCATCTTTGATGTCCATCTGATGACAGAGAATCCTTTGTTCCAGGCGGAGAGTTTCCTCTCTCTTGGTGCGAAGGAAGTATGCTTCCATTATGAAGTGATGACACTTGGTGACATCATGAAGATTGGAAAACTGAAAGAGTCCTATCCGGATAGCAAAATCGGCATTGCGATCTCTCCGGAGACAAAGACAGAGGAAATACAGACTGTCCTTCCTCTCTTCGATTATGTCCTTGTCATGTCCGTTGTCCCTGGTAAAGGTGGTCAGCCATTCATTGAGGGAAGCGAAACAAAGATTGCCAAGCTAGCGAAGATAAGAGATGAGAATAAACTATCATACCAGATTGGTGTCGATGGCGGAATCAATGACAAGACAGCCCCAATATGCATTGAAAGCGGAGCGGATTTCTTAGTCGCTGGATCCTATTACTTCAAAAGCGATGATAAAAAGCATGCTTTAGACCTGCTTCACGGAAAGAAGGTGACAGAATGAACTATTTCCATTTCGCTTGTATCTTCCTTATCGGCGGCATCCTTCTCATCCTTTCCTACTTCTGCTTTATCCTCTATTCCAATCGTATGGCAAGAATGGAAGAGAGGAATTCCTTCCTGAATTCCTTCCCCTATCTCTATTATCAGAACATGCCCATATCGATGAGAATCTTTCTTTATATCCTATTAGGCCTTGGCATTGTCCTTTTAGGACTAGGAGAATCCTTCTTCTTCTCCGCTATGACCTTTACTCCTTATCAGCTTGCCTTAGCTATCCTTTTCCCCATCTCTTCCCTTTGCCTTTATTTATCCAATATCCTATCTCTGAATTACTATAAGTTTCACCTGATCACATCGATCTTAGGCTTTTTCTTCTTTGCTTCGGCCTCTCTTCTCACGGGCCTTATCACTTTCATTTCTGGAACCGGTGTTCAGATCTACTACAATACCGCAATCACAGTCATCATCGGCGTTATCGGATTGTTATCTTTCCTTTCTCTTCTCAATCCGAAACTTGCCAACTGGGCAAAGATGCAGAAGACAGAAGTGAACGGAAAAGTCGTCTACGTAAGACCCAAGGTCAACTTCTACGCCCTCTATGAATGGATCTATCTTGGCTTACAGACCGTTGTCGCTATATTGCTTCTTGTCAATATCTTTGTTGCAGGATTGCAGTAATACAGATATATCGAGTCCGCCTGATGAAAAGGCGGACTTTTTCTTAAACCAAAAAAAGAGGAGGCAATCGCCTCCTCAGGTAAGTAGATTCAGAAAGGAAGATTATTTGCTTTCGACTTCAGCGTTCTGAGCCTTTGCATTCTTTCTGAGAGTGCGTAAACCAGCGGCAGAAACTCTGATCTTCTGTTTCTTTCCATCGATGACAACAGTAGCAGTCTGCATATTGACGTTCCATCTTCTGCAGGTGTGTCTCATAGAGTGGGAGACGTTCTTACCGGACATCGGTTTCTTTCCTGTGATAGGGCATGTTCTGGACATAGCAATAACCTCCTATAATTATCAAATTCATATTGACACAAAAAACGTGCTTATTGATACTACCATAATGCGACTCTATACGCAAGAAAATTTTCATGGCTGAGAAAAGAAAGTGAGCCGAGAAGAAAGAAAAATCTGTGCATCTGCTCATTTCGGAGACCGCTTACAACATAAAAAGGAGATTATAGAAAAACAGACATATCAAATTTTAAACACTTGTATGTGTACAAGATGCACACTTTTTGCTCATTTTTCTTTTAAATCTGTTCTTGTAGCTAGATAATGCTAAGTTTGCGCATAAAAATGAACAATTTAAGTGTTTTCTCTTGTGTTTGAATGCGCAAAACGAGTATAATTTAGGCATTCAAGAAAGCGAGGTTTATGAACATGGATATCGAAACCGAAAAGATGTTAGCCAGCGAAAACCTTTCTAAGCTCATTGAAGCAACTAGAAAGGCACAGGAGATCTATTCCACCTATTCCCAGGAACAGGTTGACAAGATTTTCCAGGCTGCCAGTATCGCAGCCAACAAGTGCAGAATTCCTTTGGCAAAGGAAGCCGTGGAAGAGACGGGCATGGGCGTTTTGGAAGACAAGGTCATCAAGAACCATTACGCTGCCGAATATATTTACAATAAATACAAAGCGGTCAAGACCTGCGGAGTCATTGAATCCGATGAAGATAACGGATATGAGAGAATCGCAGAGCCAATCGGTGTTTTAGCCGGCATCGTTCCGACTACCAACCCGACCTCTACTGCTATCTTTAAGTCATTGCTCGCTTTGAAGACGAGAAATGCCATCATCTTCTCTCCTCATCCGAGAGCTGCCAAGTGCACTATCCACGCCGCTAAGATCGTCTTAGAGGCTGCTGTTAAGGCTGGTGCTCCGGAAGGCATCATCGCCTGGATCGAAAAGCCGTCCATCGAGCTTTCCTCTCAGCTGATGAAGTCCTGTGACTGCATCCTTGCTACTGGTGGACCTGGTATGGTCACTGCCGCCTACTCCTCTGGAAAGCCGGCAATCGGTGTCGGACCTGGAAATGCTCCTGTCATCATCGATACTACCGCAAACATCAAGATGTGCGTCAGTTCGATCATCCATTCCAAGACCTTTGACAATGGTATGATCTGCGCCTCTGAGAACTCTCTCATCGCTGTCAAGGATGTCTATGAGGATGTCAAGAAGGAACTCGAATACAGAGGATGCTACTTCCTCAATCCGACAGAACTCAACAAGGTAAGAAAGACTATCGTCATCAATGGCGCCATCAACGCCAGAATCGTCGGCCAGCCTGCTTATAAGATTGCTGAGATGGCTGGATTTGAAGTCCCTCAGGATACCAAGGTCCTTGTCGGTGAAGTCAAGATTGTCGATAAGAGTGAAGAGTTCGCTCATGAGAAACTTTCTCCTGTCCTTGCCTTATACAAGGCCGAGAACTTTGAAGATGCGATGGATAAGGCGGATGTCCTTGTCCGCGAAGGCGGATTCGGTCACACTGCCGACATCTATGCGGATGAAGTCTTAGGAAAGGATCATATCGATGCTTTCGCCAAGAGAATGAAGGCCTGCCGTATCCTTGTCAACACTCCTTCTGCCTTAGGCGGCATCGGTGACATCTACAACTTCAGAATCCGTCCTAGCCTTACCTTAGGTTGCGGCTCCTGGGGTGGAAACTCCGTTTCTGAGAACGTCGGCGTAGAACAGCTTCTCAATGTGAAGACTGTCGCAAAAAGGAGAGAAAATATGCTTTGGTTCAGAACACCCAGCAAGATCTTCTTCAAGCCTGGATGCCTTTCCAGCGCTTTGGAAGAGCTGAAGACGGTTTACAACAAGAAGAAAGTCATGCTTGTCACAGACGGATATCTCTATCAGTCCGGAATGGCGGATAAGCTCATCCGCATCCTCGATAAGCTTGGAATCGATACGGAGGTCTTCTCCGAAGTCAAGAGCGATCCGACTTTGGCATGTGCCAGAGACGGCGCCAAGCTTGCCATGTCCTTCCAGCCAGATACCATCATCGCCTTAGGCGGTGGTTCTCCGATGGATGCTGCCAAGATCATCTGGCTCTTATACGAAAATCCGGATGCTGACTTCTCTGATCTTGCCATGGATTTCATGGATATCAGAAAGAGAGTCTGCACCTTCCCGCAGTTAGGACAGAAGGCGATGTTAGTCTGCGTTCCTACCTCTGCCGGTACCGGTTCTGAGGTCACACCTTTCGCCATCATCACCGATGAAAAGGATGGAACAAAGTATCCGATCACCGATTATGAACTCCTTCCGAATATGGCAATCATCGATTCTGATTTGATGCTCTCTATCCCGAAGGGACTTACAAGAGCTTCTGGCATCGACGCTCTTACCCACTGCATGGAAGCCTATGTTTCCATGTATGCTACCCCGTTCACAGACGGCATCTGCAAGGAAGCAATAAAAGAAATCTTTGATTATTTGCCTCGCGCGTATCATAATCTTAGTAAGGATCCTGTAGCCCGTGAGCATATGGCACACGCTGCAACGATGGCCGGTATGGCATTTGCCAACGCCTTCTTAGGAATCGATCACTCCTTAGGTCATAAGCTTGGAGCTTATCATCATCTGCCTCATGGTTACTGCGTTTCCCTCATGCTGGATGAAGTCATGCGCTTCAATGCCGAAGAGAAACCTACCAAGATGGGTACCTTCCCTCAGTATGAGTATCCTCATACTCTCAGACGTTATGCTGAGATTGCAGAGATGTTAGGAATCAGCGGAAAGAACGACAAAGAGAAGTTGGAGAAACTTATCAAGAAGATTGATGATCTCAAGCTCGACATCGAACTTCCGCTCACCATCAAGGAAGCTGGCGTCAAAGAGGAAGACTTCCTCAAGACATTGGATGAGATGGCTGAGGCCGCCTTCAATGATCAGTGCACTGGCGCCAACCCGAGATATCCTCTTATCTCTGAGATGAAGGAACTCTATCTCAAGGCCTATTACGGTGCTGACTACAAGAAAGCATAAGAAAGGATAAATGGGTATGGAAGAGAAAAAATTAGGTGAACTGTTGCTGAAAAGAAACAACAAGAGAGTCTATGTCAAAGACGATGTCATCACGAAAGTCTTTGATCACAAATTCTATTCTTCTTCGGATGTCATCAAAGAGGCGATGAATCAGGAATACGCCATCGAACTTGGTTTCCATGTTCCTGGCGTTCTCGATGTCTTCCCGGTCGGCGAAGACTGGGCTATCTCCTCTAGAAGAATCCATGGTGAGACATTAAGAGAACTCATGGACAAAGACCCGGATAATAAGAAGAAATACATCAATAAGCTCGTCGCCATTCAGATAGAAGTCCTTTCCCATCTTTCTTCCAATCTGAAGCTCCCCAAGCTGAAGGATAAGCTCAACAACTATATCAGTGAATCTGGCCTCGATGCCACAACGAGATATGATCTCCATGAAAGACTTGAGAAGATGCCGAATCATTACAAAGTCTGCCACGGGGACATCTGCCCGGAAAACATCATCTTCCAGGGAGATACTTACTACATCCTCGATTGGGCTCATGCAACACGCGGAAACGCTGCTGCTGATGCGGCCATGACCTATCTCCTCTTCGTCTTAAGCGGAGATGAGAAGGGTGCTGATATCTATCTGAAGGAATTCTGCAAGAAGTCCGATACGGACATCTCCTATGTTCAGCGTTGGATCTCGGTCGTCTCTGCCACCAAGCTTCGCTCCATCACCGACCCGAAGCAGAGGGAAATCCTTTCCAGAAACATCTCTGTCGTCGAATACTAAATGAAAACGATATCCTGGGCCGGTTGGCCCAGGATTTTCAATTTCCGTAATTTTGATATCTTTCTCATTTATGATAAAATATTCCCGTTATGGACCAATGTTACCCAAGGTTATTCAATTTATCTATATTAAGTGACGTTTCGCAATCAAATGAAAATTATGTCTGGGGAATGCCAAGCTATGTCTGCTGGATCATTATTGGCGTTCTTCTGGTTTTCAGTGGAATGTTCTCTGCCAGCGAGAACGCGTTCTCTACTTGCAATAAGTATCACTTTAGGGCTGAGGCGGAAAAAGGAAAGAGGACAGCAAAAATCGTCACCTATCTTGTCGATCATTTCGATAATACATTGATCACCGTTCTCGTCTCTTCCAATACTGTTGCGACAGTGATGTCCTATCTTTCCGCCATGCTCTGGTATCAGATCTGCAACAACAACGGATGGGGGAGTGGTGTGGAAGCGGTGTTATCCACCGTTGTCATGGGTATTCTTTTCTATATCGTTTCTGATACGATACCGAAGGTCATCTCCAAGGCAATACCGAATCAGCTGGCGATGGTGCTTTGCTATCCGATCATTATCATCCAGTACGTTCTATATCCTATCATCTTCCTATTCCGTCTGCTTTTGAAAGGAATTCATAAGATGTTTCATCTCAAAGATGAGAATCTTCTCTCGAAAGAGGACATCATGAGACAGGTCGATGACGCTGTCAATCAGGAAGATGCCATCATCGATGATTCCGAAGAAGAGGAAGAACCGGAAAAGCTTTTTGAAAATGATGAGAAAGTATTGCTCAACCATGTCTTTTCCTTCGATGAGAGAAAGGTCTCTTCTGTCTATACAAAGTTAGAGAATGTTTTCTGCCTCGATATCGATGGACTTACCTGCAAGAAGATCAATGAGCAGCTGCAAATCTGTACTTATAGCCGTATACCAATATATGAAGAGACAAAAGAGAATATCATTGGTATTCTGGTTCTGAAGATCTATTTCAAGGAATACGTGGAAGATCCTCATCTTTCGATTCCCTCTATTTTGGAGAAGATTGTCGATGTCTCTCCCGATGAGGAACTTGACGATGCTTTTGAGAAACTCAATTCCAATAAGGTTCATATGGGTGTTGTCAAAGACAAGGATGGAAAAGTCTTAGGTATCATCACCATGGAAGATATCTTAGAGGAACTGATCGAAGATATCGATGAAGAGAACAAATTCGTTCAGAGAAAGGGGAAGAAAGCATGAAAGATTATCTTTCCCTGATTTTCTATGGCATAGCCATTCTCATCTTCCTCTTTCTGTCCTTCTTCTTTTCCAGTGCCGATATGGCATATGGAAGCGTAGATATCCTGCGCTTTGATTCAGAATTGAAGAAGAATCCCAATAAGAAGGGACTGATCTGGGCAAAGGAATTGGCCAAGAATTACGATAAGACCATCGCAACGATTCTTTTCGGAAACGATGTCGTCAATGCCGGTCTTGATTCTGTCGCTACCTTATTCGGTGTCAAACTCTGTGTCATGGTACTAAGCGATGATCCTAATGTCGCTCAGCTCTCGGAGACTTGGGGTTTAGTGGCATCTATGATTGTATTGGTTCTCAAGATCACCTTTGGTGAAATCGTTCCGAAGTCCGTCTCTAAGATCAATAACTTCAAACTCAGTGTCAGTTATTCTGGAATCATCAAAGCCATTCGATATATCTTCATGCCGATTACCTATCCTGTCGCTTTGATCGGAAGTATCTTTGCTAAGACGACAAAAGAGAATGTCGAAGATGTACAGATTGCAGAAGACGATCTTCATGAGATGGTCGATGACATCGAAGAGCAGGGGACCGTCGATGAAGAGAAGGCATCCATGCTCCATGAGACCATCAAATACACCCATACGGAAGCCAAAGAGGCGATGACACCTCGTGTCGATATGCAGGCAATCGACATCAACGATTCTGTTGAAAAAATCTTGGAAGAAGGAAGCGTCTTACAGTATAGCCGCGTTCCTGTCTATGAGGATACGATCGATAACATCATCGGATTCATCCAGTCGAAGACATTCATGACGAGATATCTCTCCGGAGAATCCTTCAAGATTCAGGATATCCTATTAGAGCCGCTTCGCTTCCCGCAGTCGGCTGAGATCAACGACATCATGAGACAGTTCAAGAAGAGCAAGATTCATTTTGCTGTCATCATGGATGAGTACGGCGGAGTGGATGGAATTTTGACGATGGAAGATATCCTTGAAGAGATTGTCGGTGAAATCTGGGATGAGAAAGATAGGCCCAAAGACCCGATTGTCGAGAGAAAAGACGGATCTTATATCATCGACGGAAATGTGACCTTGGAAGACTTCTGCGACCTTTTTGACATTCCTTTTGATCATGTCAATTCCGATTATCTGACCGTCGGCGGATTCGTTGTCGAACTCCTCGATGACCGCTTTGCCAAAATCGGTGATGAAGTAGAATTCGAAGATGTCCATCTGAAAGTCATCGCCATTGATGATAATGGCGCAGTAGAAAAGATCATCGCCGAGAAGGAAAAAGACGAAGAATAGATTAACCAGTTTGTTTAAGGGGCTTTGATAAGAAATTTCAGAGAAAATAAGACGGAGAAGGTATGCTGTCGAAATCAGATTTGATTTGAGATAAGGAAGAACTTGGCGTAGACGAGTGCGCGAATCACTGAAATCGATAGCATCGGCAAGGATGAAGAGATTAGAAAGATCAATCGAGAGATATCTCATCTTTACATTGTATATTCTGAATTTGATTCACATACTAAGGCTTGTTGGTTCGACATTGAAAAGAAAAAAACGATAAGCAGAGGATCCTTTTTCTCATAGAAAAACGGAATAGAAGATTGAGTGAAATGAATGATAGCTCCTTTGTTGTACATGATTTTGAAACGCTTAGAGTTGAAAAACTGTATCAATCCTTGAACGTTCGATGTTCAAAAATAGAAAACAAAAAGAGTCCAGCATTGTGGGCAGGACTCTTTGTCTTTATTGTGTAAAGAATAAGTTGGTTACTTCTTAACTTCTTCCTGATATTTTGCAAACTCAGCATCATTGCAGAGGACAAAGTGACCAGGTTCAACTTCACGGAAAGAAGGCTTGTCTGTGGAGTAGTCATGATCTTTTTTTGGATCATAGTGGATTCGGTCTCTTCTTTTCTCGGTGTATGGATTCGGTTTAGGGATGGCGGAGAGAAGGGAACGGGTGTAAGGATGAAGCGGATGCTTGAAGAGCTCATCCGAAGAGGCTAATTCAACCATATCGCCGAAGTACATGACTGCGATTTTGTCGCAGAAGTATTTGACGACAGAAAGGTCGTGAGCGATGAAGAGGATGGAGAGATTTCTTTTCTCCTTCAAATCGTTGAGAAGGTTGATGACCTGAGCACGGATGGAGACATCCAGAGCGGAGATCGGCTCATCGCAGATGAGAAGCTTCGGATTCATGACCAATGCTCTTGCAATGCCGACACGCTGTCTCTGACCGCCGGAGAATTCATGCGGATAACGGGAACAGTAATCTTCAATCAATCCGACTTCCTTTAAGACGGAGACCACTTTCTCGTGGTTTTCCTGCTTGTTGTGGAAGCCTTGAATCTTCAGACCTTCGGAGATGATCTCTTCGACAGTCATATGAGGATCGAGGGAGTCGATCGGATCTTGGAAGATCATCTGAATCTCACTGAGAAGTTTCTCATCGACATGACGGTTATCATATTTGATCTGCTTGATCTTGGCAGACTGAATACGCTTTGTCTCTTTGATGTGGAACTTGATGGCAGAGATCTGCTCTTCTTTTTCCTTGTCGGAAAGAGAACTGTCCGCCTTGATCTCTTTGATTTTGGCTAAGCCTTTCTTTTTGGACCATTTGATCTCCTTCTCGTTCCAACGGGTTCCTGCCTGGATACGATATCCTTTGTAATAGACAGAACCGGAAGTGGCGGGATAGAGTCTCATGATGGTTCTTCCGGTTGTAGACTTTCCACATCCGGATTCACCGACAAGACCGACGCATTCGCCTTCATGGATCTGGAAAGAGATTCCATGAACAGCTTTCAGCCAAGTCTTGTTTGGGAAATGACCGAGCGTGAAGAATTCCTTCAGATGGTTGACCGACAGCAAAACGTGATTTGTGACATATTCCTGACGGAATTTGACCTTGGAATTGTTGACGGCAATCTCCTTGGTCTCCATTCTGTCTTCGACAGACTCATTGAATTGATGTTCTTCATCTTCCTCGAAGGGATCCGAAGATGAAAAGCGGCCAGTCAAAGAAGCATTTTCATGAATTTCAGGCTGAAGGTTTTCCCGCTTCTTTTTGTTTTTGTTCATATTCTTTTTCCTCCTCGAGTGCACGCTCGATACGATTTACGATGATAGGTGGCATCGTAACTTTCGGAGCGTATTTTTCGTATAAGAGCCAAGTGGATGCTTTGTGGGTTTCTGTGATGGAGAATTCCGGAGGCTCGTGTTCAAAGTCAATCTTCAATGCGTATTTGTTTCTTTCTGCAAAGGCATCGCCTTTTGGCGGATGAATGAGGTTCGGCGGAGTTCCAGGGATTGCGTCAAGCTTCTCCTTGGAATCGATGTCCGGGATGGAGGAGAGAAGCGCCCATGTATAAGGATGCTTCGGATCGAAGAAGATTTCATCGACCTTGCCGACTTCCACAATCTTACCCGCATACATGACAGCGACTCTGTCGGCCATATTGGCGACAACGCCCAAGTCGTGCGTGATGAAGATGATGGACATGTTTCTTTCCTTCTTCAGGCGGTTGATCAGTTCAAGGATCTGAGCCTGAATGGTGACGTCAAGCGCCGTCGTCGGCTCATCGCAGATGAGGACATCCGGATTGGCCGTAAGAGCGATAGCGATGACGATTCTCTGTCTCATACCGCCAGAGAACTCAAACGGATACTGCTTGAATCTCTGCTCCGGCTGAGGAATACCGACCTCTTTCATGACAGCCAAAGCTTTTTCTTTAGCCATGGCTTTGGTGATTTTGGTCTTGGAGATGAACTCGTCTTCGATTTCTTTCTTTCTTGCTTTATAGATTTCCTTAGAGGACTTTAAGTCAGTGGTGAGAACGGACTGCTTCTTAAGATTCTTCAGTTTCTCATCTCTTTCCTTCTTCAGCTCTTTGTAATAGAGTCTGACTTCTTTCTTTGCGACCTTCTTCTTGTCCTTCAAGGCTTTCTTCAATGCAGGAACTTCTTTCTTGTATTCGGCATCAATCTTCTTTCTTTCTTCTCTTCCGTCGGCGCAGATCTTTTTGTATTCTGCTTTGTCTTTTTTCTTCTCTTCAGCGACTAAACGCTTCTTTTCGCTTCTGGATTTTTCTTTGCTGACATAGAGAAGGTCTTCAATCTTCTTCTTGCTGTCAGAGAGGAAGAATTCCTCAGCGGCATAGGTCTTCTCCTTGGCGACTCTTCGATTGGATTCACAGTTCTTATACGCTGTCATCTCTTTCTGAATCTTGGATTCATAGAGCTTGTTGAGGATGTTCCTATTGATGAGCATGCTCTCTGTGATCTGCTTTCCGATCTTCATGATCGGATTGAGGGAGGAGAGAGGATCCTGGAAGATCATGCCGATCTTCTTTCCGCGGATGTTGTGGAACTCCTCTTCTGCGACCTTGGTCAGATCTTCGCCTTCGTAGAAGATGTTTCCTTCCTCAATCATCGCTGACTGAGGAAGAATACCCATGATGGTCTTGGAAGTGACGGATTTGCCGCTTCCTGATTCACCGACGATACAGAGAGTCTCACCTTTGTAAAGATCGAAGGAGACACCTCTTACTGCGTGGACGATTCCGTGATCTGTCTTGAAGGAGACACGAAGATTCTGAACCGATAATACTTTGTTTTTCTCTTCCATATCAATCACTTCCTTTCAGAGACGGATTCATGGCATCGCGTAAGCCGTTGCCGAATAAGTTGAAGCAGATCATCATCAAAGCCAAGATGACAGACGGGAAGATAAGGAGGTAGGGATAGGAATTGATGTAGACCTGGTTGTTGCTGAGAATGACACCTAAAGAGGACAAGCCTTTCAAACCGATGCCTAAGTAGGAGATACTCGCTTCCGAGAAGATGACAGACGGAATCATCAAGACGGAGGAGGTGACAATCGTGCCTAAGGAATTAGGAAGGATGTGGGTGAAGATGAGTCGTGGATTGCTAGCGCCTAAGCTTCTGGAGGCTAGGACGTATTCTCGCTTCTTGAATCGGTAGAACTGCGTTCTTGTGATAGAGGATGTGCCGATCCAGCCAGTAAGACACATGGCGAGGATGAAGACACCGAAGTTCTGTCCTAAGTGGAGAACACAGAGAGTGACGATGACAATCCAAGGAATGTATCCTAAGATATCGACAATACGTTCTAAGATCAAATCGACTGTGCCACCGAAGTAGCCTTCGATCGCACCATAGATGAGACCGAACAAGAAGGTGATGAAGGAGATGAGGATACCTAAACCTAAGGAGTTTCTTGTACCTTCTGCGACATACTTGAGCATATCTTTTCCCTGGCCATTGGTGCCAAAGACATGAATCGGCATGCTCGTATATCCGATGTACTTATAGTAGGTGACGACACATTCGAGGTTGATGACGGAGATAAGACCTTCGGAATTGGTCTGCTTAGTGACAGATTTGATCGGACACTTCTTTTCGTCTAAGATTTTGAAGGAGGAAGGACCGACACTGAAGTTATAGCTGCAGTATCCTTTGCTGATGTAATCTTTCATCTCGGATTCACCGAGTGTCATAGTCTTATCGCCGTATTTGTCGTTGTAGGTATCATATTTGAAGGAGCAATAGGTGACAACACCATTGAACAGGGAGACGTTTTCACCGCTTAAGGTAAGCTCCTTCTTGTAGAGTGCCTGTGCGGCATCGCTGAAGGAATAAAGGGAGGTTCCGTTTTCCTTGATGGCTAAGGATTTCAGATAGACGGCTTTTCCTGTTCCATCGATGGCATCGACAGAAAGAGTGAGGGAAAAATCGGTTGCGCTGACATCCTTGATGAAGTCATCCAAGACGATATTGACACTCTCATACTGATAGGAATCCTTGAGGACATCGATAGTCTTGACTTCCTCTCCGTCGACATAGTTCAAAGAGATGTTGTAAGAGGAGTTATCGAAGTTCTCCGGATCGAGTCCGGATTCGATCTCAAAATCGACAGTGACATTATTCTTTCCGGTGAGACTGAAGGTTTCTGTCGTTGCAGAAGCCACATTCTCAGAGGAAAGGTTTCCGACCTGGACATATCCGTCATGGGCGAAGGAATAGACGGTGCTTGTATAGCCGTCATAGACCTTCATCGTATCCATAAGGATAGAGCTGTTATCGAGCTTTGCGCTTTCGGATGGATATCCTGTCGATTTATCATAGATGACATCTTTGTACTGCTTGGTTCCGTCCCAGAATCCGGTTCCGGCTTTGAAGAGCTTCGGAGCAAGGAAAGTCTCATCAGCGTGAGTCGAAGAGACATCATAGGGAAGGGCAAAAGGAATGATGATGGAGCAGAGGATCAGGAAACCAAGGACAATGGCAGCGACGATGCTGGACTTGTTCTTGCAGAAACGGATGAAAGCGTCTTTGGCAAAGGTGACAGGCTTCTCCTTGAATTTGACGTCGGTAAGTTTTTCGTTCTTCTGAGCAAGTTCGAATTCGCTTGCGTCCAATTCGATGGAATGGGTTCTGCCTGAGGAATCACGATACTGATAGTTTTCCATATTATTTTTCCCCCATTCTGATTCTCGGATCGAGGAATCCGTAGGATAAGTCCAGGACGATGCCGGCAACTAATCCAATGCTGGTGAATAAAGCCATGTCCGCCATAAGGAGGTTGTAGTCCTTGGCGGTCAAAGCTTCGTAGAAGAGGTTTCCGATGCCAGGAATGTTGTATAACGTCTCTAGAATCATGGAACCGGAGAGGATACCGACGACTTCCGCTAAGATGGAGGGAAGAATCGGAACCATGGCGTTACGAAGCGCGTGTCTCATGACAGACTGCTTTCTTGTCAGACCTTTGGTTCTGGCAAGAAGGAGGTAATCAGAGGATAAGACATCGCAAAGTTCGGCTCTTGTGAATCGGCAGTATCCGCAGATACTAGAGAAGGACAAGGCGAGAACCGGTATGACATAGGCGGCAACCTTCGTTGAGAGCGGAGACTGGGACTTTGCCCATTCCGTCGGAAGAAGGTTCCACATATAACCGAATGTCAGGATGAGGAAGGTGATGATGACAAAGCTAGGAACCGAGATGAAGATCATGATGAGAGTGGAGATGATGTGATCAGTGGGCTTATTCTTCTTCAAGGCGGCCAAGATACCTAACGCGATGCCAAGAGGGACCGAGAGGAGGACAGAGATGACATTGACGCTGATTGTAGTAGGAAGACCATCTCCGATGATCTTCATGACAGGGACATTGGCCTGAACGGATTTGCTATATCCCCAATCCCAGGCAGTGACGATGTTCTTTAACCACGACATATACTGGCCAAGGATAGGAGCCTGATAGAAGTAATAGGTGGTGTCAGAAATCTTTGTCGTATATAAAGGGGTGCCTAAGGATGGCGTCAGTTCTGTTGTCTGTACAAGATATCCTAACGATGCCTGCTTGGAATAGTAGGCGACTTGAGCTGCGGCTGTGCCGACCGGCTTTTCAAACGGCAAAAGCTGTATGAGAATAAATGTGAGGGATAAAATGATAAACAATGTGACGATGGCTAGCAATAATCGCTTGATAATGTATTTTACCATTTTGTTCTCCTTTCTATAAAGTGCTAAATGATGTTTTCTTTACTGAAACTAAAGACTGAACTGAGTTACCTCAGTTCAGTCTTGGAAAAATGAATCGAATGAGTGAGAGATAGAATTTAGTAGACTAATTCGCCTTTCACAATGACGGCATCACCTAAGACCAAAGCTTCATACATAGCATCGTAGGAATAGGCGTTTCCATCATAGATGATGTCGCCGGTGACCCAGTTGGTGTGAGCGCCCCAGGAAAGGGTGAAGGTAGAACGGGAGTTGGAGCAGAGGGTGTTCATGAAGTTGAGCGGATCAAGAGTGGAACCGGAGATAGAAGCGAAGGCGAAGTCGAAGTTGCCGACCAAAGTCATCGTGTAGTAGACATCAGACCATTCAGCCGGAGCAAAGCTGTTGATATCGAGTTTGACACCCTTATCAAGTCCGACAGCGTTGAAGGCATCTTCGATGTACTTCTCAATGGCGGAACCTTCTTCATCAAGCTGGCTTGCAAGCTGGTAAGCGACATCGACAGTGATGACAGTCGGATTCTCTTTTGTGCCAGCTTTGTAGTGACCAAGTTCGAGTTCTTCATCGATTGCCTTGGAGAAGAGCTGCTTAGCGGCTTCTAAGTTATAGCCATTGCTATCCGGATAGTAATTGCTCATTGCTTTCTTATGAGCTTCGGTGGAGTTATAGGAGACGTGTTTGATAGGATCGATTTCATAAGCATCAGAGAAGAAGGAATCACCGACATCGGCGCCGACAAGATCAGCGAGTTCGGTACGGTTGATGGAAGTATAGACACCGTTGATGAAGTTGTCATTGCTCATGATCGGCTTGCACTGATAGTAATCAGCTTCATTTTCTGTCTTGTAGTCATCGATGACTTCACCATCAACACCGAAGATATTGTTCCATTCGGCCTGATTGAGTGCGTTGACCTGAAGTTTCCAGACGGAAGAACCACTGGTGAAGTGTTTGTAGGGCTTATCGCCGGCTTCTTCTTTGGACATAGAGGAAGGAATGCTGGAAACATCGGTCTTTCCGGCTTTGAAGGCGTTATAGACAGCGGTAGGATCTGTCTTAGCAGCAGAATTGACATTGACGACAATGCCAGGAATCTGATAGATATCGTATCCGGTCTCGGCTTTTTCCTTGACCGTATCGACCCACTCATCATTCTTGACGAAGACAAGCTGGTTATCGGTTCCGGTTCCGACATCATACTTTGCAATGGTGTAGGCGCCTAAGGAAAGGGTCGTATCAGCAGGAGTCAAGTCGATTCCGGCTTTTTCATCGACAACGGTCTTTGCATAATGTTTATTATCAAAGTTTTCATCATCGATTGCACCATCAGCATGCAATGTTGTGACAAGGGTGTAGAAGTCTTCATTGATAGGAGCGAGGAGGAGATCGCTTAAATGATACATAGCGCCGAACTGATCGGTAGAGTATTCGAATTCGACTTCGATGGTCTCATCATCGACCTTCTTGTATCCGACATTGTCCCAGGCTGCAATAGCAGTAGGATCGGTCATACCGACTTTCGAAGTGGCGGTGACATAGTCTGCAAGACCTGCGATAGAGGTGGTGTCTTCTGCATACTGGAAGTAATAGTAGTTTCCGTTGCTTCTAGTAGAAAGAGCCTTCAAAGCGAAGATGTAGTCATCGACAGTGACAGGGGTATCATTGAAATCAGAGATTGCCTTGCCATCGATGGTCTTGGTAGATAATGTCTTGAACTTGAGGCCACTGTTGGCACCGGTCTTGACACGGAATTTCCATTTCTTGGAAGACTTGGTTGTTGCATAGTCATCATCAAGAGCAGTCGGAGCATCATCGAGAGCTAAGGAACCATACCATTCATAGCTTTCCTTATAGGTCTTGTTGGCATCTAAGTTCTTGACAAGTCTCTGGCTGAATAAGGAAGAAGAGATATAGCCGACAAGAGCGGATGTGCCAGTATCCGAAGCGTCAATGGTGGAAAGGTTGTTCTGGACAGAGGAAACCATGGAATGATAGTAGTTCTGATAATCTTTATTCGGTTCCTGTGTATCATCCATGGCGGAAGTGATCTTTCCTTCACGGAGCGTTCCGAAACCATAGTTGACAACTTCATTCTGGACAGGAAGAGAGATTCTTTCATTGATTAAGGTATAACCGCCAGATCCATAAAGCGGAATGCCAGTGAGATGGTTCTTCTGCGCATAGGCTTCCATCTGGCCTAAGAGATTGGTCTTTTCATCGGCAGAGAGGCCAGTGAGGTTGAGCTCACCGGAATAAGTAGAACCTTCATAGACCGGTTTTTCGTCGGTCGGCTGAACATAAGGAATATCGCTTGTTCCACTATCGGCGGAAGAACCACCGCAACCGACAAGCATCAAAACGGTAAGAAGAGAGACGAACATTGTTTTTGACTTTTTCATAAATTAATACCTCCTAAACAGTGTTGCCTTTCCTGCGAAAATAATTCTGCGGAAAGAGTGGCACTAATTTATCGAAAGTCACTAATCGTGTCAATCAGATGCTTTTCTTGTAAAGAACGTAGAAAATGATGGCAAGAAGAAGGAAAACAGCACCGATAATGAGGTAGGGAAGATAGACAGGACCTTCAAATTCCCTCTTCTCATTCTTGTATTCCTTATAGTCGATCAGGTCTTCAAAGGGCCTTTCCGGATTCTTCCTTAGATACTGAACCGTAGTGATAGAGGCATAGGAGACAAAGTCCCATCCTCCTAAATGATTGATGAGTGAGAAGATTCCAACCGTCAGAAGTACAGCCGCAGGGATGAAAAATCCCGAAGAAATCGTGCTGTAAGTCCTTTCACGCGTGAAAAAATAGGATAGGAAAAATATCGCTCCGAATAAGAAGGATAATGCGCTTCTGAATAGGGTCAGGAACAGTTTGTCCTGGAATAGTTTTTTTATCTTTTTCATGCCGTTATTTTAAAAAACTCTTCTTTCGATTGCAATATGGAAAACGAAAGGAAACGAAAAGGAAGAAAATTCAAGCAGACTTATTGTGTTTTCGTTGCTGAAATAAAGTTGCCTTTTTCCTTGTAAAACGCTTACAAAGTTATTTTTCACAAAACACCTTTAAGTTTCGATTAAGTTTTATTGAATGCCCGTTTAAATGTTCTTTTAAGGAAAACCTTATTTGGAGAACATTATTCTAGGTAATTGTCTTTCATCTCCTCGATCATTTCATCGGTGAAATGAAGCTGGTTATGAAGGTAACTGTCAAAGCCGTTGTATTTTGTATCAATCTCATCGAAAGCAGCGCGGAGGAAGTTTTCTCTCACTCCCGCTACGATCCTTACGGAGTTGATGACAGTCTCGTTTGTGATGTGGCAGACTTCGCGGAGATACTTCTCCCTGTTGTCTGCTTTTTCCTTTGTGTTCTGATTGGTCTTCAGATAGTCCTGTATGATGACTTCCCTATCGATACCTAAGACAGAAAGGAAAAGAGCGACTCCTGTTCCACATCTGTCTTTTCCGTCGGCACAGTGGAATAAGACCGATCCCTCTTTGTTCTTCAGTATGGTCTTTAATAGGCGACTGTAGTTCTCTTGGGCAAAGGGAAGAGAGATGTAGTTTCTATAGACCTTTTCAAAGGCGTAAGTGGCATCTCCGTTGGGATCGAGACGGAAGAGATATTCGACTGTTCCTCGGATTGCAGGATCAGGAATATGGAATTCCTCATGTGGATAGATGTGTGGGGCTGTCTTGTTCAGAGATCCTTCTACCGGGCAGTGAAGATAGGTGCATCCTGGTATTTCAAGATCCGGATTTCTCTTTATCTCATCATGACCTCTTAAATCGATGTCATAGCGAAGAGAGAGGACATCCGAAAAATACTTCTTATCGCTTTCGCTGATGCGGTATAGCGCATCAGAACGATAGATTCTTCCCTCTTTGATCTTTCTTCCTTCTTTGTTTTCGTAGCCACCCAAAGAGCGGGTGTTGATCGTTCCATCGAGGACGATCCTTTTTCCAAGTTCATTGATATTCATAATAGGTATATTATAAGGATATAAGGACACTGAAAAAAGGAAAATCGAACCTAGACACTCTTAGAAGAGAAGAATTCCGGAAAAGCCTTCTCCATACACTCTATGATCTTATAAGGAGGAAGATAACTTCTCTCTACTAAGATTCCGTGCTCTTTGAAGAATTCCCTTTTAAAGCCTGGATGCTTCTTTTTTCTGATCTCGTCTAATATGATATCCGCTCTCATCAGATAGACTTCCTGATGAGACTTAAAAGAGACAAGAAAAAATCCGACTCCTCCTAACTCTAGAATGAAGGAGAGATGGTCGTACTGCTGCTCTCTTATCATATGGTAAGGGACCGTGTCATGGATGGTCTCCTTGCATTCGAAGTCGATGTATTTTCCCTTATAGATCCCGACATAGTCGGTTGTGGATTTTGCCTCAAAGTAGGCTTCCTCAATCATGCCAGGCTTTGTCTTTGACATCCTGACTACCTTGATCGGAGTCGGCCTTTTATAGATATCCGCAATCCCTTTGCTCCTATAGAAATCACAGCACTTCGAGATGTCATTTTCAAATCCCATACCCATATTGCTCTTGATATAGGAGTCGCGGATTCTCTCTTCTTCTGTTTTGTTTGCAGTCTTTCTCTTATCGGAATGGGTAGAAGTTTCCTTCACTTCCATCGTTCTTCCGTCTGGATATTTGATCACTTTCATAAATGTTCCTTCAAAAGCTGGATAAAATCTGCTTTTTCTGCTTTTCCTTTCTGGATGACTTTCATCGTCAGTTCTTTGTTCAGAGCATCCATCGCGTGGTTGATGCTGTAATTCTCCAAAATGAGTTCTAGGTCTTTTTCTTCCTTGTTGACATAGGAGAGATAGATATCCTTTAATAGGACACTGTCATAGAAAGGATCGTGGGGTGTACCATCCTCCTGGATGGAATAGAGCTCCTTGAACTTCGATAAGGAATAGGAGTTTCCTCTTTTATCGATGATGCGCTGATAGAGATAGTGCTGAAAATCGAAATAATTCTTTGTCAGGTTGGCAAAGAAGTTTTTCTCCGTCTCATCATCGAAATTAAGACTCTTTCTCAGTATCTCGATATCGAGGCTTCCAAAAGAGAGGAAAGCCCGGTATTTGTCATGCCGTATCAGCTTGGCGATATCTAGTACAGCCTGATGCAAAGAGATTCCCTTCTCATCTAAGGTCTCCTTATGGATATGAGTCATCTCCTCGACAATTGGACCGATGGGATCCTCGGTCTTGATATAGGCTTGATAGGTGATCGGGTTGGCATTGTCAAAAGAAAGCTCTCCTTGCTTTTTATGATAGGCGACCATAGCAAAAGCAATAGCCTGATGATTGATCTGTGTGGCCTCCAAATCGAAAAAGATGAGAAGTTCTGCTTTTCTAAGCTTCTTGGATAATACAGGAAAATCCATTTCAGTCACCGAAGGAGAACTTCTTCAGCTCATCGGTGATGAGCTTCGGATCGGAGGAAAGTTCTAAGATCTTGAAGAGGTGTTCGGTCTCCTCTTTTCCAAGGACAGAGAACCATCCGACAAAAAGAGAAGCCATCTGCTGGTCGATGATGGAGAGATAGCGTAAGCCAAGTGGTGTGATGTTGACAAAGACCTGTCTGTGGTTCTTCTCATCCCCGACTCTTACGATGTATCTCTTCGCTTCCAGTATTCTCATATTGGCAGCGACATTCGGTCGGGTAAGACGGAGAGCGTCTGCGATCTTAGAAGGATGAACATCTTTCTTGTCGCGGAGATAATTCAGAATACGGAAATCACTTTGAAACAGGCGCGAGAAAAGATCAATCGCACCGGATTCATGGATTTTGTTCACATACTGCATCAATTGATTGATGTCCTGCAGAAGTTCTTCGGAATTAGGTTGGTTCATAAAGGGCATTCCTTTCAAAACAATTATAGCACACAACTATTTTGAAAGATATAAAACAGAAAAAGGGATGTCATGGCTTATCGCTATGACATCCCTTTATTGATCGACTTATTTCAGAGTCCTAAATTCTAAGTTCAGAGAACCTTGAAGTCATTACTAAGGACAGAAATGTAGGAATCTAATGTGGAAGCAGAGCCGTTGAAGGTGAATGTGCAATCCTCATCGAATGTGACCGAACCAGTGGAGGAAGCTTTGGCAAGGAAGAAGTTCTCGATGTTGTAATTTGGTTCGTTGCTGGCTAAAATCTTACAATTCTTGAAGGAGAGAACAGCATTCTGAACATTCTCTTCAACAACGATGGCACCATAGTTGTTGTCATCGCTCTTTTCATAGATGTTTGTTCCAGTCAAAGTACTATCTTCGAATGCAACGTTAAAGTCGCTGATACCAGAGACCTGGAATGCAGAATATCCGATGGAAGTGACATTTCTTGCAACAACTTCAACGGATTTGGACTTGTTACCGATGCTGAAAGGATATTTGGCGGCTAAACTGGCAGTATCCAAAGTGACTTTGAAGTTCGTAAGCTGGTAAGTAGAGATACCTCTGCTTTCATTGACTGTATCAGCGGTTTTTGCATCGATGCCGACAAGGCTGAAGGAACCACCTGTTAAGGCGGCATAATCTTCTCCGTCTAGGTTGAAGACACGATTCTGATCTCCAGAAGCTGTAACAACTAACTTTGTAGAGCCATCACCATAGATAACAGTATCCTTGGTGGAAACCGTAAGGCGACCAGTCAAATCAATGTCGTCAGTAAGATAGATATACTTAGTGGAATTTGCTGTATCAGCAAGAGCAGCAGTCAATTCGCTTTCATCCGAGACAAGATAGGTCTTGCCAGTGGTGTTGATGACATCAACGACACACTTGCCTGTGACAACCGGAACACCGCCAGGATAGGTTTCCTTGGAAAGATCCTTGACAATTCTAGCATTGACAGGAACCTTGGTGGACTTATCGCCGACACCGCCTTCTGTGATTCCGCCTTTGGTATTGGTGAAGTTAAAGACAACATCATCAGCGACAGTGGTTTTACCAGATCTAGCTAAGATACCGCATCCGTTTTCGATGTTGAAGGTACCGGCCTTGATGTTGACGGTATCGCTGTTAGCAACATAGACACCGCAACCGATGTATCCAACGGATTCAATGTAGCCATTGAAGGTACCGCCATTGATGGTGATAACATTTCCGCCTAAGCCGGTTGAACCATTAGTACCGATAACGAAGTTATCTGTGGCTTCGAAGGTACCGCCATTGATTGTAAGCTTACTATTGCTGAAGGCCATGGCAGCGAATTCAACACCGGTGAAGCTTCCGCCATCGATGACAAGTTCGCCTTCATCTTCTACAGCGACAGCACCATAACCACTGATGACATCGACATTGTTGATGATGGCTTTTCCGCCACTGACAATGATAGCAGTATCATCATCGGAAGTGATCTTAGGAGCGACCGTTCTGTTAGCGGCTTTGACTCTTCCAGAAGGTGTAGTTGTAGTGGTGGAGGTTCCGTCAATAGTGACAACACTTCCAGAACCGACAACGATAGCAGATTTTCCGCTAGGAGCAGTGACATCACTATCGAGGATGATGTTAAGATCCTTATTGACAGTCAAAGTGTCTTCGAGCTCGACGTCGGATTTGATTTCGACAGTAGAGCCGGCTTCAGCGGAAGAGACGGTCTCAACTAAACTAGCGGCATCATCGACTGCGAAGTATTCGGATTCATCGGTGACCTTGGCATTGCCCTGGATGGCTTCAATCTTGATGGTGACTTTGCCACTCTTGGTGGTTCCGTCGGTGATAGCCGTATCCTTATCGATTCCGAAGGTGAGCTCATAATCACCTAAATCATCGGTTCCGACTGTAGCATCAGCAAACTTGGTGAAGAGGCCAGTGGCGCTGTTTTTCATGGTTACGCCATTTGCTTTTCCTTCTAATTTGACAATATCAGCGAAATCGCCAGTGGTTGTGACAATAGCGCGATACTTGATGTTGACATTGGACTTGTTGGCGGCATGGA
>CAVJZP010000008.1:0-51863 GCA_963654365.1 Oscillospiraceae bacterium | reverse complement strand
GGAAAAACAGCTACAAGACTATTCGAAACTATCCACCAAGTGCACCATTAGTCGGATTGTTTTTAGTGCTTTTTGTTTTGTGTTGAATGTTGAATTAGCCTTAAATGTGTTTTGTTGCTTTTTTTCCTTTCGCTATCATCAAACTACCAGCAAGATTCTTTTTAGAATTATTAGGGAGGGAGTTTGTTATGAGAGCGAAAAGCAAATTGAAAGTTGTGTTAGCGATGCTATTGATGATGATTCTTCCTTTTATGAATTCTAATAAGACTATGGATGTTCAGCTTGAGCAGAAGAAAAACGAACATATATCTACCGCATCAATTTATGGATATGAAGGCTTCCTTGATGAAGTAATATCGTGTTCTGATATGTATACTTCGGAGAACTATGTTTTTTTCAATGGCTTCACTAGCACTGAGTATGGCAATATAGAATTTTACTGTTCTTTTGATTTTATGGATTTGATTTTTTATAGCCATTATGAAGTTGAACATGGGTCATATGATGAGAATATCCAAGAATATGTGAATAAGAATGGAGGTGTCGGTGCCGAACTTGAATATTACAATTTAGATACATGTCAGGATGAGACATATAATATTGATGATTATAAGGATATCTATGAACTTGAGAAGTTTGTTTACCAGATAGAGGAGCCAGATGAAGATGATGAAATATATGAAGAAATAGGCCTCTGCTCACTATTAATGTTTCCTTTTAATTCAATTATTGGATTGGTGGTAGTCTATGTCGTTGTCGCTGAGACTGCAGAACAAATTCAGGCTGAGAACAATTATGTTCACAATCGCGCTTTGGAACTTTGTGATGCGGGTGTGTATTATGGATACATGATTACAAATCAAGCGGAAAAGAATAGAGATGGATATGGGTCTGGGGATTATAAGTTAGGATTTGCGGATTTTGGAGATGTTGGATGTGAAGTGGCTAGCGTCTATAATCTGTTGATTAGGTTGGGAATGACTGAATATCTTTCTGATGTAATATATGAGTTTGAAAAATGGATGGTTGAGTTTTCGGCAGGATGGGGAAACTTAGGATCCAATCCTAGGGAAATTGCGAATTTCTTGTCTTTGAAAGAAATTAGTTATGAGGCTAGAAAATCAACAAAGATCAGTAGAATATTTCCAAAGTATGATTTTAAAAAATATAAGAAGATGGTAGATGACACTGTTTTGTCTGATAATTTTATCATTTCTTATTGGAACGATCCGTTTACAGCAGGAATACACACTTATTACTTTGAACGATCTCACGATGGAGACTATGAATTTAAAGCCTATAACAATAAAGAAATAAATACTTTTCAAGCAATAGAAGAAACAGATGATTTGCTTGCGGATGGTGAAAGATTCATTGTGGGGTATGTGATATTATGAAGAACAGAGTATCTAAAACAATATCTATATTCTGCATTTGTATGACACTTGTTTCCTGCAGAAATAAACTTTATAAATCTCCTTTCTTTGATGACCTTTCACGATATAAAAATGACATTTTATTTATAGATATGTGGAAATCAAGCGGGACAATCAAGTTGCATGATTTAAAGTTTGATTTTTATATCGGGAAACATAACGCCGGTTATTTTTGCTGGTTCTATGCGAAAGAGGATGTTGGTGACAAGATCAAAAAGGATGATGAATTTTGGTATTGTTCTGGTGAATTCTCAGGAGAGGATCTGAAACTGAATGTGATCAAGGACGATGTGTATGACTATACGGGTCGGACAATTATTGTCTACCGATATATTGGATTTGATTTTGGATTGGATTAAGAGCAAATAAGAAAAGAAAGCTTTTAAAGTCAGAAAACAAAATAGAATTTAACTCTTTCTATGTTAGTATATATGTACTTGCTGGAGGGTATATATGGCTACCTTGGAAGAAGATATTGATGCATTACAAACCTTAATTGATCAGAGCAATCATATCGTATTTTTTGGTGGAGCAGGTGTCTCCACGGAAAGTGGAATACCGGATTTCAGAAGTCAGGATGGATTATATAAGCAAAAATACAAATATCCTCCTGAGATGATCATCTCTCATTCTTTTTTTATGAAGGAAACAGAAGAGTTCTATCTGTTTTATCGTGATAAGATGCTCTTATTGGATAAGAAACCGAATGCAGCACATAAATATCTTGCTGATTTGGAGAAGACAGGAAAACTAGACTATGTGATCACTCAGAACATTGATGGACTACATAGCGTGGCCGGCAGTAAAAGAGTCATAGAACTACATGGCTCGATTCATCGAAACTATTGCATGAATTGCGGAAGTGAATTCTCGGCATGTTTTGTCAAAGATAGTGAGACGATAGTTCCTCATTGCCCTTTATGCGGCGGAATCATCAAGCCTGATGTGGTTCTGTATGAAGAACCACTGGATGAAATGAACATAGAGAAATCAATCACTGCTATTGAAAATGCGGATCTGCTCCTGGTTGCTGGGACATCTCTTGTCGTTTATCCCGCCTGTACTTTTCTGAATTACTATCACGGAAATCATATGGTGCTGATCAATAAAGATGAGAACGCCTATGATAATAGAGCAAACCTTGTCATACATCAAAAAGTAGGTGAATTATTCAAAGGATTGAAAATATGACATATCATGAATTATATAAGAAGTTGGAAGATGATTCCTCCAACGCATTCTTAGGAAGTGCTATTGCACTGTCCTCTTATTCTCTTTTTCGTACATTTGATGAGGATAGAGCAGAAGACTTTCTTCCTCTTTCCTCGGCGGATGCTTTGCTTTACGAAGAACAGGTGAAAAGAGAGCCAGTCTATTCTGATGATCAGATTGTAGAATCTTTGACTTGTTATGACACCTGTTTATCTGATTTTGTCTTCGCTATGCAGCTGAATGCAGAGGATGCATTCAAAAAGATGATCTCTTTGAATCATGAAATGTTTGATGACCTTTTTGATTTATCTTATTCTGTTATAAAGCAGAAAAGAGGAATCGAGTTTAAAAAGAATGAGGAGGAACCTTTTCAGGATAAGAGACGGTATCTGATTGACCTGAATAGCGAGAACATGATAGATGTTCTGTTGCCTCTCTTGGTTGTGTTTCGAAAACTTTTGAAGAGAAGACAGAACGGAAAGAAGCCTTATACATTCAAAGGGGAGACAGAGAACGTGCTTGTCCTTTTGGATTGTATGATCAATGAGAAGAAGATTACTATGGATGATCTATTAAGATTATCGGGATTTGCCATAAAATGCACGTCAGAGATCAAGATGGAGTCTTTGAAGAATGACTATATCTATCTCTCCCGTTTTTACGAGGATGCAGTTTATTATTTCAGATAATCTAAGAGTAGAGATTGAATGATATAATATATCTAAGTGAGGGTGTTAAAATGGCAACAAGATATAAAGAATGGGAAGACAGAGAGATACTTATCGATTTGAAGAATCGCTTTGCGACATGCTATCGCAATCCGGATGGCTCAATCTTTTATATTGAACCTCAGTTTTATACCTATCTTCAGGGATATCGTATGCAAAGACCAGAACATTACCAGGACTTATTGAATAAGATTGATGAAATTGTTCATAAGAACAAGAAAGTTGTTTTTGTTGGACAAGAGGATAATCCGCTTGTTGAAACAGAGCATGCTATCTATCTGACAGCAATGGATGTAGCAGACCAGGCACAGGTCTTGATTCAGCCGGAATCCCGTGGTTCTGATTACGGAGACTGATGATGAAGAAGAAAATCATACCTATATTATCCTGTCTTTGTCTTCTTCCTTTGACATCCTGCTTTTTCCTTGATTATTTTGACAAGACGTCAACGGATACAACTAGCAAGGATACCGGAAAAGAGTATACCGAATACAAGACACCGAACTATACTTCAGACTTCAAATCGAGCAATCTGAATAAGGATACTCTTGGATTAGGATACGGACAGAGATATCTTCCTTCCAAAGGGAACGCAAAAATCTTAGTCATTCCGATTGCAATGCAGGATGATTCCTTCACATCCAGTGAACTCTCTTTGATTGAGAAGGGCTTCTTTGGTGAATCCTCTGAAACCGGATGGGAGTCTGTTGCCTCTTTTTATGAGAAATCCAGTTATGGACAGCTTCACATTACAGGTGAAGTCGCTCCTGTCTGTACTTTGAATATGACCACAGCAGTTGCTGAAGATCAGGCTTCTGCCTATGATAGAAAGAATCTGACTTATACGGATGTCATTCTTCGCTCTGCTTTGAATGCGATCAGCAGCAAAGTCGATCTCACTCAATATGATACCGACGGGGATGGATATATCGATGCGGTATGGATGGTCTATTCTCCGAAATACTCCTCTAGTTCTGATTTCTATTGGGCTTATACGACATGGGCGAGTGATTCGACAACCTATCAGGGAAAGAAAGCCTGCTGCTATGCATGGGCAAGCGTCGATTTCCTGTCCAGGAAGAATTATGTTCTCAATCTCACTTCTGGCGCCGATGCTCATACGTTCATCCATGAGACAGGTCATATGTTAGGCTTGGATGATTACTATTCCTACGATTATAGTTATTCTACTAGTTCTAGAAGTGGAAATGCAGATACGCCGGTCGGTGGAGTGGACATGATGGATTTCAATATCGGTGATCATGATGCGTTTTCAAAATATGTGCTAGGATGGCTTAAACCGACAGTACTGACAGAAGAATATCTTGCCGCCAATGACTATAAATTGACTTTGAAATCCCAGGTTCAGAACGGAGAAGCCTATATCCTTCCTACCTATAAGGATGGCAGCATCAATTACAATGGAACTCCTTATGATGAATATCTGATCATTGAATACTACACACCGACTGATCTCAACGAAGCGGACAGCAAGAGCAAGTATGTGAATAACCTCTCTACCTACTCTAAGCCTGGTGTTCTTGTCTATCATGTCAATGCGACAGTGGGAAAACTTCTTCCTGACAACTCCTCCAAAGGAATTTATTGGGATGGATACGCATATGATAAGCTTCCGAATTATTCCAGTGACTGGGGATACTATTATCTTTACTACATGATCTATAGCAATACTTATTCGAGAAGCTATGATTCCGAACTGAAGGATGATGGAATGAACTATTATCGCGGAAGACTGATTTCTCTTCTTCCTGCAACAGGAAAGAGGATCAATGGTGCGAAGACAGGATATTCCGGGACGACCTCTTTGTATCAGAAGGGAGATTCCTTCGCCAGTGATGTCTACAAAGACTTCGGATTCGATGATGGAACAAAGCCGCGCTATAGCTTCACGGTGACCTCAACTTCCTCTCTAGACTGTACATTGGAATTTAAGAACAACTGAATATGAAAACAAAAAATAACGAAACAACACTTTATCTCGATTTTTCCAAAGATTATCAGAAAGCAGTTTTCGGTACGCTTCATGTTGCCTTCATGACAAGGGATGAGAAGTATGTCCTGTCTAATGAAGACTATGATTCGTTGAAGATGTCCATTTGGTTCTACGAAAATAAAATAAAAAATTTAAAGAAATACCCTGTCTTTGATTCTCAGTCCTACTCTTTCAAAGAGGGGACGGACAGACAGGTTCTCTTTCAGGTGCTTGGTCTTCCCCACTGTGTCTTTGACAACCTGGATTTCAATGCTGACATTCTCTCTCAGCTGACATTTTCTGATGAGCTGGTGACGTTGAGGAAGGAATGCTATCATCAAAGAGCAAATGAGATAAATCAGAAATGGTATCATGATGATTTCAAACTTTATTGTTTAAAAAAGGGAATCTATTTCCTCTATGATGAAACAATACCATTCATCAGTGATGAGAATCCAGTGGTCCCTATCTTCTTTGATGAGGATAAATTTGATTTGGATTTCAGAAAAGAGTATGACACGTTTGACTATGAAAGACTGGCCATTGATTTTGTTGGTGTTGAATATGACAAAAACTTCATTGAAATCATGAAGGCGTTGGATCAGTTCCCGCTTCAGAAGAGAATCGATTATTTCATCAATGATATCTATTCCAGCGATATTGCTGGAATTGTCTTTGATCCTGCCTATCGGAAGAAGTACGCAAAGATACTTCGCCGTTTGATTGCATCTTTCATCAATTATATTTATGATTGCTATTCCTATTCTGTCATTCATACTCCGACGGTCAAGAACTCTTATCTTACCAAGGTTCTGATCAGAAACGAGAGAAACTACCATTCTATATCCTCGTTCTCTGGAGATATGTTCTCCTTTGACTGTGAAAACTGGTTTTTTTCTGTATTTCAGAAAGAGGAAATCCGTAAGACAATTCAGAAATTGTATGATGAATACGGAAGCGATGACCTGCTAGGAATCTATTCTAGATCTGCGCTTCCTTATTATGGATACCTGCAATTGAAGGACAAGAAGATCACTTCTGCTTTGGAATTCATGTCGAATCTTTCATTCTCGGAGGAACTGTCTTTTACGGAATACTTCCTTGGAGTGAAAAGATATGATGCAAATTACAGTTACTTCTTCTCTTCCTTAGAACATCGGCTTGTCTTCTTAAGCCGCTATCTGATCTCTCAGGGTATCCTTGTCTTTCCGTTGAAGAACATTGAAAGAACAGACCTTAGACTCAATATCAAGATCCTCTCTCAGAACCGTGATCTTCCTTTTGCAAAATTGGTCGATGAAGATGAGTACTCCTTGAAGGATAACTTCTATCCTTCTCTTCTGGTCTACGAGAGAAAACTTCAGGATAAGAAGCTGGAAGCTATGCTAAAGGAACTGGATAAGAGATCTTCTCTTCACGCTGGATATGAGTTCTTCCATTCCTTTGATAACAGAACGGTTCAGGATGCTGTGGAAAGACTTCTCTCTCGTTATGATATGATGGCCTATTTGGATATTGCACTTCCGTTCTTCTCCTATTTGGTCTTATATCCGTTCTATACTGCAATCTCACAGTTCCGCAAGGAATGCCTTAAGGAAGGCTGTGATGATATTCTTCGTATCTATGATAACTTCTGGCAGGGCAAATTATCCTATGAGCCAGATCTGAAATTCCCCTATGTCGAAAAAGGAAAACTCTTCTATGCGTTCAAAGAGACTCCGTTCTCAAAACCATATTTATGCCGATGTTCAAAGAAAGCGCTGGAAGAAAGATATACCTATCTTCTCAATGTCTATGAGAAGGAAAAAGATTCGGTCGCCGAGAATGATCCTGGATTTGAAAATCCTAGCGATATTATCTATGAATTAGGTCTTCCGGAAGAGGTGGAGCAGTATCTGAAAGGATGCGGAGATAATTTCATGTCAAAGATTCCGTATAAGAAAGGAATCTGTCATATCTGCCAGGAATATCAGCCTGTCGACTATGATTGCTTTGATAACTATCCGCATAAGTTTTATAACGTCTATTCGAATTACCTGAAGCAGAAGTGCTATGAGAACGGATATCACATCGATCCTAACTTCAATGTGAAGGGAACTTTCTCTTCATTCCTGAACCAGCTGAAGAATAACAGCTATCATTCTCTGTTCTCTATCGATAGGACAAAGCCGATGGATCCCATACTGAAACCCTATCTGAATATGGATGAGACAGCGTTGTTATCTCTTTTGGCCTGTTTCTATCCTTCCGAGATTGAACAGGATGATATGATGCGCGCCTTGTATGATTTCATGCAGTTAGGCATGGATACCATTAAGCGTCTGCTCTTTGACTGCACTCCTTCTAAGATAACTTTCATTATATCCAATATCTACATCTTCGGACATCTTCTTTACATCTATGAGAATCTGAACATGGCGTATGTCACCAGATTATCGAAAAAGATTCACGATGACCATTTTGAAGATTATTGCTTCAATTATGACTATAATCCTCATCTTGTCTATCCGTATATTTTCTTCGGAACGAGGTTTAATGCCTATACGGATGACTTGGAAGGTGGGCATTATTATTTCTGTGAATGTGATAAGGAGACTATTCGAAATGTCATGTCCTTTGTCTTAAACAATTTCCAAGGAAGGAATAGTGATCCTGAATGGATGCCATCTGTCAAACCGGAATGGCTGGCTCCGATGGTTCTCGGCGTAACCGGTCTTCCTTATCCTGTTGTTTTGAAGTTCAAGGATGTTGATTTTGATACGATAACAGTAGATGACATCATCAACAGGATGGAATTCAGACAATCTATCTGCCGCAGATGCCTCAATGTTTCCCATTCCAGTTATATGTCCGCCTTTGTCAAGGCAGAACCATTCAAAAGTGAGAATATTGCAGAGCTTCGCTTTGCTAATGAAGCACTTGCCAAAGATGGCCTTCTTTGCCTGGATATGGATAGTCTGATTGACAAAGGATTGGATTCGAAGGAGAAAATCAATCCAATGGATGCTGATGAATCGATGCCCTTCTTGGTACCGATGAGCAAACAGTTCCCGGAGAGTGTCTATCGCATCTTCAATCCGAGCAAGGAAGAGATCCAAGATGACTTATATGCCTTATCCTGTAAGTTCAATATCACACAGGAGACTTTAGCCTATGCGACAGGAGTGATTCTTGATACGTATAAGAGCAATCCGAATGTGATGTTCCAATTGAGTGTGGAAAGACTGTATGATGATAATCTCTTTGCCAAGATAGACAAATTGTTCCCACAGATTGCAAGGTTAAGAAAGGAATTCATCAAACCTGTGAAGACAGTCATCCTCTCTTATCTCTCCTACTTGTACCAGAAGCTGATTTCGTATTATGTCGACAAAGAAAAACATATTGGGAGGTAGCAATGAAATTCAACGCTGAACTATTCAAGACAGATGAATATTCCTCTTACGATACCAAGTATGTGAAAGAATACAATGGTGCCTTTTATGATGTTTACCTAGATGAGAATGATGAGTTCCATATGGCGAAGGAAGACAGAGCTTCCCTATTGGAACGTGTCCATTTCTATAACGAGTATCTTTCGAAAGGCAGGTATCCTGTCTATACCGAGACATCCGCAGAACTCTACGAGACTCAGAGACCGGAAGATATTGTCGCACAGGTATTAGGTCTTCCGATGAACGTCATGACGAAGAAGAGGAAAAACGGAGACACCTATATGCTTCCTGTCACAGAGATCATAGACAGAATTCATTTTGAGGATGGTCTTTATCGTGGATACGGAACGATAGATGGTCCTTTGAATGATCGATTCCTGAACGGGAATCATTTTTCCTTGATCGGTGCTATGAATTATCTGATTGAGAACGGAATCTTCTTCCAGAATCTAGAGAGAATCTATGATCCCTACCGGGATGATCCTAGTTATTACCCGATTTATGTCGATGAGACCAAGATTCCAAAGAGGTATCTGGAAGAGGTGGAGAATGGTGAAAAACTGTTCTTTGACTTTTTCTCTCATCCGCTGATGATAACAAAGGAGAATTATAGAGCAACCTTTGCCACAATTGATAAGATGACATTTGCGGAAAAGATTGCTTTCGCCTTTGAGTCCTTGGATGAAAAGGAAAGCATCATGATGCGTGAACTGCGCGTCTGTATCCGAAACTATTTCTTTGCAATCTGCCGTTCCTTGATCAATGAATTCTATAAGAGAGAGTTCCATCGCACTGTCTTATATACGACAGTTCTCGATACTGCATTTGAATACAATAATACGACCTTCAGTGATTTCTATATTGGGCCTGTCTTCATGATGTATAGGACCAAGAGTTATGTGCTCTCCAAGGTAGAAGGAGAATACGTAAGACAGGAAATCTATTCTCCGTATTTCTGCTTTGAAGAGGATAAGAGGAAGATGAAACGTGCCTTTGAGGGCGTGAAACGGTATTTTGCTGTTCATCCGAAATTGTCTTATATGCCAATGCTCTTTATAAAGCTTATGGGACTACCCTATCCTGCCTATGAGAGGATGAAGTTCTTCGACTTTGAAAGAGGAAACGTCAATCAGTTCCTTACTCTTTTATATGCGGATTATTTCAGATATGATTCTCCGATTCATACCGGAATGCTATTGCCGTTATATACCCCTGGCGGAATTCTTGTCCCTCATGAGGAGTGTCAGTCATATCTTCCTTTCTATCACAATCATTTTATGCCGGATGTCTTCTATAACGAACCGGCATTCTTTTCGGAAAGATACGCAGAGGACTATCTCTGCTTCCATGGAAAGACAAAGGATTCTCTTCTCTTCTTTGGTGGAAACAGCGATTTATACGATTATATCTTCGAACTGAGCGGCAAAGAGGACAGCGATATCTTCCGGCTTATTCATGGCAATCGGATTGAGAATGGATGCTATACACTGATCCGTGATTTCTTCTCCTATATGAATGAGGGATACACTGCCTCGGAAGCATCTAGCATGCTATCTATCGATGACAGAATGGATCCTCATTTCTTTGCTATGAGCATGGTCTATCTCTTCTATGCCTATAATTATGATAAAGCCGATAAGAAGATTGGAAATCTTCTCTTGCGTCCTAATTTTTCAAGACTGCCAGCAATGAATATGGTGGTTTTGGATGAGAACAATCAGGGAAAAGTATACGAGATGAACCGCAACTTCATCACAATCATCGAAGAAGGGAGAAGAAGACCGCTTCTATCCGATAAGAATGAAGTCGATCTTGTGATGAAATTCTTTAACGACTGGCATTATAGGATGTATAGCTGTGTCCAAAGTTCTTGTGTATGTGGAAAAACAGATTACATCAAATACTTCAATGATTATGCCCCACAGGATATCATTTCACCTGCTATGTATAACAATTGGGAATTTTCCTCCTCTTCGAATCCGCTGGATGATGAGAAATTATATGACGCCTTATCTGATATTCCTGAGATCCGTTATGAGCTTGCTTTTCGCAAGTCGATTGACTATGGAATTTTCCTTTACGGAGAGGATGAGACACCGCGTGCTTTAGCACTCTTGAAGAAAGACCTTTTACCGAAAACCATCTCTTATCTATTGAGTGAAGAGTTATTGTCCATTCTCTACTTTGGATCTCAGTATGATGACTATGTATGGCAGCAAGCACCTCTGACAAAGCCAGAATTCAAATCCATTTATAAACGCGTGTTTACTCATAACTATGGTGATGTTCCGAGTGTGGGACGGATGGAAGAGCCGGCAGAGCAATATTTGTATACCTATTCTGGATATTTCCAGAAGGCGTGGTATGAATCTCTTTCCGGATATACGGATTCTGCATTCTTTGGATACTACAAGACAAAAGACAAAGACGGAAAAGACCTCTATATTGCACCAGGAGATACGTTCTCTGCATTCAGTCATGATGAGGATATCGAATCCTTTGCTTTCTCTAGCAAGGATATTCCTATGATGATAGAGATCATAAAGAATTCGATTGAATTCGCTGTCAGTGCAAGAAGCAAGCATAAGGCGGAGATCGCAACCTGTCATACTGGTCTTCCTTATCTCTTCTATACGAAACTGCTGAAGATGATCAACAGACAGGAAGAGATCAATGAAGAGACATTGAGACGCTATTTTAATTTCACGGATGAGGAGTTTGATCTGAATGCGGTAGATGCGATCGAGAATCACTTCTTCCATAAAAAGACAGACCTTCAGAATCTTTCCTTGCCGGTGGAAGTCAAACGTTCTCTCTTGTCGGATGGCTTTTATTGTTCTCCGAACTGCAATATTCATCTTATTGAAGTCCCCGAGAATCCAATCAATAATTCTGATGCCTTGAATAAGCCGTTTGATATCGGTGAGGAGTGCAGAGTGGATATCCTATCTGATATCAAAGGTGTCGTAAAACAATATCTGCTTCCGGATGTCATTCTCTATGAGAGCATGGTAAACGACCTCATAGAGAGGTGCATGAAGACGAATAAGACAAAATGGAATCTCTTCTATGTGAAGGAATTCCTGCTCTGTTCTTATTACGAAGACAATGAAATCCTCTTGAAATGGATCGATATCGTACAGCATCATTACACGATGTGTGAGCACTTCTATCCGTTCTATTTTGACAAAGTGGATAAACATACCATTTTCCAAGGAAAAGATATGGTGCACCACTATACGATGTTCTATTATGTATTTGAATTCCTGATCCTTATCGAGCAGAAGATCATCATGATAAAGAGGAAGGAAATCTTAGAGAAATAAAAGACAGGTTTGCATCCGAGTGGTGCAAACCTGTTTTAGTTAGATGATCTGAATTTCTTTCTTGCGGAAGATAGGAGCAAGGATTTCGTGGACGATGAGTGGAACACAGGCCATCAGGGCAAGGATCATCCATTCAGAGAAGAGAAGCTTCGTTGTCTTGAAGGCGGAGGAGAGGAATGGAATCTCAGTGACTGCAATCTGGAGGGCAAAGCCTAAGATGAAGGAGATAAGAAGCATCCAGTTTCCGTCTTTGAAGACATGGATGAAGCTTCTTCTCAAATCGGTCATGCCGACCATGTGGAAAATCTGAGACATAGCGAGTACAGTGAAGGAGAAGGTCATCGCCTGTTCATGGACGGAGATGAATCCGTTGGTGAACTGGATGGCGTTGAGTTCTTCTTCTGTAGCATAGAGAGCGGAGAATTCTGGTGTACCAGTAAAGGAGGTATGCTTGATTCCGACGTAGGCATAGCTTCCATCGCTTAATACGACTCTGGAATTGAGGCAGTTGAGCATGCCTTTCCACGACCAGGACCAACTGTCTGTATTAGCAACAAGCCCGTTATAGGACCCAAAATCATAATTTCCCATATGGATAAAGGCAGGGATGAAGAAAGCCGTGATGGTAATGAGGAAGATGACAACACCGTATCCTAATGTGAACTTGAATCCGCCGTGAGCAAAGACGCCATCTTTTGGATTTCTTGGCTTCTGCTTCATGATATCCTTTTCCTTTTTGTCCATGGATAAGGCGATAGCAGGAAGCGAGTCAGTGATGAGGTTGATCCAAAGAATCTGGAGTGTGGCAAGAGGAGTAGGAAGACCGAGCAACAGGACGAAGAACATCGTAAGGACTTCACCGAAGTTCGAGGAGAGGAGGTAGAAGATGGACTTTTTTACGTTGGAGAAAATACCTCTTCCTTCCTCAACGGCTTTTTCGATAGAGGCAAAGTTGTCATCGGTCAGAACCATGTCAGCTGCTGACTTTGCGACATCAGTTCCAGTGATACCCATAGCGATTCCAATATCCGCTGCTTTCAGAGACGGAGCATCGTTTACGCCGTCTCCTGTCATAGATACGATGTTGCCGTTGGCTTTCAAGGCTTTGACAATCTGAACCTTATTTTCCGGAGAGACACGGGCAAAGACATTGGTGTGCTCGACTTTCTCTTTTAGCTGCTCTTCATTGAGTGCGTTCAGTTCATCACCAGAGCAGCACTGTGAGATATCGTCTGCAATTCCGAGATTCTTGGCGATGGCAAAGGCGGTATCTTTATGGTCGCCGGTGATCATGACGGTGCGGATTCCGGCTTCTTTCAGTTTGCTGACGGCAGGCTGCGCTTCTTTTCTTTCGGGGTCAATCATGCCCACCATGCCGACATAGATGAGGTGCTCTTCGCTCATGCGTTCTTCATCCTCATGATATCGATAGGCAAAGGCTAAGACTCGATAGGCTTCTTCCGCCATCTCTTTGCTGGCTTTGTTGATTTTGGCGATGTCTTCTTCTGTGATAGGACGGACAACACCATCGATTTCGATGTATTCCGTATGTTTCAAAATACTGTCCAATGCGCCTTTGGTATAAATGATTTTCTTTCCATCAATGCTGTTTTCGACAGACATCATCTTTCTTACGGAGTCAAAAGGAAGTTCGTCGATACGGGGTTGGAATTTTTCCTCTGTCTCTTCTTTGAATATCTGGAAAGTCTTTGCATAGTCTAATAAGGCCAACTCCGTCGGATCTCCGTATCGGTCTCCTGAGATGGATGCATTAGAACAGAGCATCATGCCAGTAGCTAGGAAAGCAATCTCCTTGATATCAATCTTGTCTGCATCATGAGTCTTCTCGTTGACATAGACTTTCTTCACTGTCATCTTGTTCTGTGTCAGAGTGCCTGTTTTATCGGAGCATACGACGGTGACAGAACCTAATGTTTCGACGGAAGGAAGCTTTCTTACGATGGTGTTGACTTTGACCATCTTTCCAACGCCTAAGGCTAAGGCGATTGTGACAATGGCGGAAAGTCCTTCCGGAATAGCTGCGACAGCAAGAGCAATGGACTCTTCAAAGAGATCCAAGGTTTCCCATCCTAAGTTGCTCCAGTCTCCAGAGGATGTTGCGATGTTGATGATTGCCCAGATGAATCCAGCCAAGAAGGTGACGATGACGATGACAAGGCAGATGATACCTAACTGTTTAGATAAGACAGAGAGTTTTTTCTGAAGCGGAGTCTCATCATCCTCTTCGTTGGTTAAGAGGGTCGCAATCTTTCCGACTTCTGTATTCATGCCGGTACTGACGACAATGCCGACGCCTCTTCCATAGGATATCGGGCAGGAGGAGAAGACCATATTGGATTTGTCGTTGGTGACAGTATCTTCGTTCAGTACTGCTTTGGCATCTTTTTCTGCTGGCACAGACTCTCCGGTAAGAGAGGATTCATCACTCTTCAAGTCGACAGAGTAGATGAGTCGGATATCAGCAGGAACGATGGTTCCTTCTTCTAATATGACAATGTCACCGGGAACGATGTCATCACTTTTGATGATGGCATTCTTTCCGGAGCGTTTGACGGTGCACATCGGAGTCGATAGTTTCTTTAATGCTTCCAAAGACTGCTCAGCTTTCTGTTCCTGGATGGATCCAATCAAGGCGTTGATGATGACGATTGCCATGATGACAATGGCATCAATCCATTCATCGGAACTCTTTCCCATAGCGAGATTGACGAAGAAGATGACAAGAGAAATCAAAGCGGCGATGAGCAAGATAATGACCATCGGTTCGATGAACTGCTTCAGGAATTTGATGATGAAGGGAACCTTCTTCTTTTCCTGAAGCCTGTTCGGCCCGTATTCTTCCAATCTCTTCTTTGCTTCTTCTTCAGATAGACCGTTTTTCGCATCTACCTGAAAATGCTCGCTGACTTCCTCTATGCTTTTTGCGTGAGAGGGATAGGACGGCTGAGTCTTTTCTTCCTTTACATCTGTTTGTTTCATATGTATTGACCTTTTTCCATTGATTGGTCTTGTTGCCGCAGTGCGGTTGCCATCCGGTAGGCTATTCAGCCATCGTGTTGACGAATGACAAAGATCCAACTACTCCCCAGTGTCAATGATGCTTGAATATTATAGATAATTTCATTGTTTGAAACAATGAGAAGAGACAGAAAATCATGCTTTGAGGAAGGTGAAAATAGGAATGAATTGCTAAGGAAAACAAGGAGTGTAAGATAAAGCGATAAATAAAGCGGTAAATAAGTGTGAAATAAAAATAGTGAAAAATTCCTCTTCGGTTTTTGCTTAGAAAAGGGGTTTTATAACTGATAAGTATTAGAAAAGTCCTTTTCTTATATGCAGATTGTTTACTCTATATCCTTGTAGGATGTGATATAGAAGTCAGCAGTCTTTATGATGCTGTCGCTATCCTTTTTGTTTCCTTTGTCATAGATGGCGGCAACTTTGAATCCGGCGTTATGGGCGGTCGTGATAGCCATCAATATATCTTCGAACACTAGAGTGTACTCCGGTTTTATGCCCATCTTATCCGCTAAGGAGAGATAGATCTTCGGTTCGCTTTTTGTGCTGTTGATGTCGTTGACATTCATCGCATAGTCGAAGTAGGAGAAGATATCATTGTTCTTAAGGCAGGGTTCATAGAGCTCTTTTCTATTGGCAGTCGCTAAAGCGACAGGAAGCTTCAACTCATCATGGATATAGGATAGGAGTTCCTTGGCTCCTGGCTTTGCTTTGATTTCACTTCTGTATGCTTCAATAGACCAGTCGGTCCATATCTTCATGATCTCATCGATGGATTCTTTGAATCCGTATTCCTCTTTGGTGAATATGGCGATGTCTTTGAAGTTCATATGTGCGATTCGTTTCTTATAGTCTTCTGGTACTTTCATGTTGTGGACGAGAAAGAATCTCTCATCAATCTCACTCCAGATACTTAACGAATCGACTAATGTGCCATCTAGATCAAAGATGCATCCTTGGATGTTTTTCAGTAAATCTTGTTTTTTCATACCTGTTATTTTATCGGATTGTCTATGAATTGTGAAACAAAATCCGGTTTTTCAGAGAAATAGTTGTTTTAAAATCAATCTTTCACGTTTACAATAGTCCTGTATGAACTATGTGTTTTTTGACGTGGAATGCGCCAATTGTCTCAACGGTGAAGGCAAGATCTGTTCCTTTGGCTATGTAAAGACAGATGAGAATTTTCAGGTTATCAAGAAAAAGGATATCCTTGTCAATCCCAATGCCAAATTCCTATTAGGCAATGTGAGAACAGGAGAAGGAATCAAATTGGCATATCCTCTCTATAAGTTTCAAAGAGCGGATACGTTCCCTAGATACTATCAGGAGATCAAATCCCTTTTGGAGAATGAGGATAATCTCTGCTTCGGCTTTGCTGTCCATCAGGATGTGGCTTACTTATCCTATTCCTGTCAGAGATATTCTCTTCCTGTCATCAAGTTCCACTTCTTCGATATTCAGAAATTAGAGCAGAGAATTTATCACAGGAAGAATCCGAGCGGACTAGATCACCTTGTGGAACAGTTCTCCCTTCCCTCTTTCACGTATCATAGAAGCGATGATGACGCTTTGATGACGATGGAAGTGTTTCAGAAACTTTTATCGACAAATGAACTTACGGTAAATGATGCTCTTAGCAAATATCCGGACTGCATCAGTGAGACAGAATATCTTCTCAAGAAACTGAAAGAGCATAAAGCACTTCGGCTAAAAAAGAAAGAGATAGCAGAGAAAAGGGCAGTCTTTTTCAAAACGGATGACTTCAAGGAAGACCTGACGCATTACGATAAATTCTTCTGGAAGAAGAATTTCTATTTCCATAATGCGGTCATCATGAATCATATCGATGAACTGATTGAGAAAAAGGAGACTTTTCGCAAAAAAGGTGGAAAAGAGTCGACGGACATCTATAAATCCAATTACCTAGTCCTAGAGGATGTGAAGGACAAAGCAAAGATCAATATCGACTTCAAAGCATATGACATCAAAATCATCACCTATGATAGATTCTTAAAGAATCTTGGTGTCAATATAGAGACAAAGCATCGCAATTAAAGAAAGATGCTTTGTCTATGATTATATTCTAGAACCACAAAAAAAGCCTCGCAACTGATTGTGAGGCTTTTAGTATGATTACTTGACTAATTTGACTTCGATCTGAGAGATCAAGGACTTCCATAGCTTATAGGAACCCAAGTGTTCGCTGAATGCGGTAGCACCGCCTGCAGCCATCGAGTACTGAAGTCTCTTTTCAACAGAGACGCCTTCGCTGAGACCCTTGATGAATCCGGAGATGGAGGAGTCGCCTGCACCGACAGCGGAGATCTGTTTTCCGTGTGCGTTGGAGCAGTGATAGACATGTCCGTCTTCTGCAAAGTAATAGGCACCCTTGTGACCCATGGTGACTAAGACAGAGAGAGGCCCTCTCTTCTTGAGTTCTTCACCACCGGCGATGATGGCTTCATCGGTATCCATCGGCTTTCCTAATAAGTCAGCAAGTTCCTCATCGTTCGGTTTGATCATGAATGGATGAGTCGGAAGAGCAAGATCCAAGGATGCACCTGTGGTGTCTAAGATGACAAGAGCACCGACAGGATTGCAGTATTCAGAGATGATCTTGGCATAGAGTCCACTGCCTTCCTGACCGCAGGAACCAGCGAGGATGAGGATATCACCCTTCTTGAGGTTCTTCTTTAAGTAGGTGTAAAGCTTTTCCATACCTTTGTCCGTGACCTTCGGAGCTTCGACATTGAAGCGGGTATCCTGATTAGTACCAGTGATCATGACATTGAGACGGGAATCTCCCTTGGTAGGAAGATAGATGGCCTTATCGTATTCCTTGTCGATGATGTCTCTCATCTGTTTTCCCATCGATCCGCCGACAGCAACGATCGGAATGTTCTTGACGCGAAGGTTGTTGAGCATTCTGGCAACGGTGATGCCTTTGCCACCTAAGGACATGACGCCTTCCTTTAAACGGTTGGTGCAGCCGATGTTGAGGCCCTTGTCTCCTAAGTTGAGGCTATAATCCATAGCCGGGGCAATAGTAAGCGAATAAATCATTTTATAAATTCTCCTTTAATCAGTTGATTGGGTCTTTTTTCGGAATGTCGACTTTGATCATCTTTGCGATGGATTTGTATTTTTCTTCAATCTGTTCTGTGATGATGATTGGACGTGAGAAATCAGAGAAGGTCGCAGTAGCGATACGATCGAACTTCGTGTGATCCGCTAAGATATAGGAAGCGAAGCATTTGTTGATGGCAGCAGATTTGATGGCACATTCCTGTGGGTCCGGTGTTGTGAACTTGGCCTGAGGATGAATGCCGTTGGTTCCGAAGAATCCGATGTCGAAGTTGAATCTCTTCAGAAATTCGAGCGCATAGGACCCGATGAAGGCGTTGGTGGTAAGTTTCAGTTCACCGCCAGTGACATAGCAGATCATGCCTTTTTCTGTCAGTTTCTGTGCTAATAGCGGTGAGTTTGTGACATAGCAGATATTCTTATGCGTAGGCAGATAAGGAATCATGCTTGCGACAGTCGTCGATGCATCGAGATAGATGCAGGAACTGTCTTTTACAAGGGAAGCTGCCTTTTTGGCGATGTATTTCTTGATTTCAGGTTCTGTTCGTTCTCTTTCGAGATATTCCTTGTCAAGCCGGTCGAACTTGAAGTTGCCTGAGAAATGAAGACTCGCGGCTCCGCCGTGTACTCTCATCAGCTGATGCTGAGAAGCCATTCTCTGCAAATCTCTTCTGATCGTCGATTCGCTTGTTTTGAAATATTCTGCAAGATTTTCAACAGCAACGAATTGGCTTGGACTTTCATCCAATAGTCTTAGAATTTCACTATCACGTGTTTTGAAGCTCATTTTAAAATCTCCGTAAGCTATTTTACTATTTTTGAAATGCAAAATGTAGATGGTTTGCGTATTTTAATCGCAAAAAACTGAAATAATGAATGGAACAGGGCTATAAATGCTCAAGTATGCAAGTTTTGAGCATGGGAATCGGTTCTGATCTCTTCTATCGCCTTATCGTATTCTGCCTTGGAAGAACAGTGGACAAGGAGATTACGATACTTTTTGCTGTCGGAGAATCCTTTGACATAGTTGACTGCAAAACTTCTCATGATAGAGGAAGCACTTCTCTCATCCTTGATAGAATAGATAAGCCCTAAGTGTCTTTTTAAGTCTTGAAGCTGAGACTCTAGTGTGTTTCCCATTACAGGTCTATTCTCTTCGATAGCAATCATATCAGCAAATATCTTCGGATATCCGATGGCATGCTGTCCAATCATGACAGCATCGGCATCAGTCTCATTCAACACATCCTGAAAATTATTCTGCGTTATCTCACCATTTGCGATGACAGGGATTGTCAGATTCCTTTTGATATCTTTTATGACATCATAGTGAACAGGGGAAGAGAAGTATTCGTTTCTTGTTCTTCCGTGTACGGCGATAGCCTGTACACCGGTTTCCTCGATCCTTTTGCATAAGGAAACGATATCCATGATTTCGGAATATCCGATTCGGATTTTGACGATAACCGGTTTAGAGGAGAGGGAGACCATTTTCTTTAAAAGAGGAATGAGTTCCTCCTCTCTGTTGAGCCAATAGCTTCCCGAGTGCTGCTTGATGACTTTAGGGACGGGACACCCACAGTTGAAATCAAGAAAATCGTATTCTCCATATTGCTCAATCAGGGGGATGGATTTCAAGATGGATTCCTCTTTCCCGCCGAAAATCTGAAGGGCAAGTTTCCCGTCAGGGCAGTTCATTTTATCGAGTTTAGTGTTTTTGATATCCTCTAATGTGAGTTTAGACTGGAAGCAGAGTGCTTCACAGGACTCCATTTCGGTATATAAAAGACCAGCGCCATAATCGTAGGAGATTTTTCTCATGGCGTAGTCCGTGAATCCAGCAAGAGGAGCTAGAGCATATCGGTTTTTGATTTCGACACCGGCGATGGAGAAGGGTTTCATTGATTGGAATCTATGGTTTCCTTGATTTTATCGAGGTCTTCTTTTGTCACACTGGACTCATCTTTGAGAGTCTTCTTGATGGAATTGATGTCTTCCTGATTTTCCTCTGCTTCCGATTTCTTTTCGGTGGTTGAGATGTCTTTTTCGCTAAGGAAGAATTTATGATCAAGATTCATCTTTTCAACGATAAAGGCAGGAGCTAAGATACTGTCTAAGATGGCGTTGATGTTATAGTTGTCGTCCTTCTTCAGATTGATGCCTTTGAATGTAGTAGTATTACTCGATGCGACAAGGACAAGCTCATCTCCGCGGAAGACGAATTTCAATCCGCCAGGGAGAGCTTTCTCAATATCCAAGATAGCGAGCTGAAGCTGAGGAGTAACGATATAGAAGGCATTTTCTCTGTCATCGCAATAGGCGTTGAACTTCTTGTTGAAGGCACTGCTTTCAAATTCGACCGTCTTTCCTTTGAAGAGATTGCCTCCTTCTACGATTTTGATGATGGAGCTGGAAGGCTTGTTCATCTTGAAGGAATAGACTGATCCATAGAAATCGGTGACTTTTTCCTGATGGGCGTCCTTTCCGCTGCCTCTTGTTTCATAGTGATAGGATTCCACATTGCAGACGGTGAAAGGAACCCCGAAGTAATGTCCTTCAATCAAGGTATCCTGATTCAAAGTTCTTACAGGGAAGCAGTCAATGCCGATAAGGTAGTCTTTATTGTAGAATCCTTTTGGATCATAGTGTGCCTTTGGACCATATAATGCTTCGATGACTTCTGGAGCAATCTTAGCTGAATAATCTTTCTTTGCGCTTTTATAGACAGCATAGATGCCACCAGAACTGATTAAGAGAACGACAACTCCTGCAATGACTCCAAAGAGTACACTCTGAGAAAAATATCCGACACAGAATCCGACGAGAAGAGCGGCGATGGTGCCGATGACGATAATGACGATGGCGTTGCTCTTTCTTTTCTTGGATAAGCTGTCTCTGAGATTCTTGAAATTGGAATTGTTCAGAATGTCTGTCATTTTCTGAATGACATAAGGTTTTGACTTCACGTACTGGGAAAACTCTTCGTTGCTAAGCATGGCTTTTTTCCTCCAATCCTTTCAGTAATTCGGCGATATCATCTTCGCTGATGACTTTGACTCCCATCTTTTCTAACTGTTGGACTGCGATTCCTTTTCCAGGAATGACAGTTCCATCGAATTTTCCGTTATGGATCGTTTTGGATCCACAGCTTGGACTTCTGTCTTTCATGATGGCTAGTTTTACATTGTAGATTCTTGCAATGGACGTTGCCCAATATGCACCATCATAATAGAACTGTGTGACATCCTTTCCATGAGCGTTGATGACTTTGTCACCTACAATCTCGGAATTGGTTCTTGGTGTTTTCATTCCACCATTGACTTCCGGGCAGATAGGAATGAGATCATAGTATTTTGTAAGAGAGATGATTTCTTTTTTCAGATTGTTTTTTCCGTCATATCGGCAGTTTTCACCGATAAGACATGCAGATACAAGTATTTTTTCTTTCATAACTTTAATATTTTACTTGTTTATTGCTTTGATTTCATCAGATAACGCCGAATTTCTATCTGAAATATGATGATATTCAAAGATAAAAGAGATGATTGATCATCTAGAGGTTCCTTGTCTGTTGAAAAATCTCATTCTATATATTAAAATAACACTGACAAATAATTCACTGAAAATAAAGTCAGTATAAGGAGGGTGTTATGTTTTTCCATAGAGAGAAAGAATTGAATGAGATCAATGAAGAGTTCAAAGGAACATCTAGGAAGATTGTGATATATGGAAAGAGAAGAGTCGGTAAGACCGCATTGCTAAAGAAGGTAATGGAAGGAAAAGAAAATTATCTCTATTTTGAATGTATTCAGGATACGTTAGATGCTAATTTAAAACTGTTTCGAATGGTATTGAATAAGATGACATCCATCCCTTCTTATGTTTCGTTTGAATCGTTTGAACAGGTGTTTGACTATATGAATAGTCTGAATAAGAAATACACAATCATTTTAGATGAGTATCCTTATCTGAAGAAAATGAATGACTCCAATATGGTAGATAGCGTATTTCAGGATGTGTTTGATAATTATTCTGACAATCTGAATTTCATCATCTGTGGTTCAGAACTTTCCATGATGAATGAATTGCTGACGGAAGGGAATCCTTTGTTCGGAAGGTTCACTAGGAAAATAAATTTGGAGGAAATGAATTATATAGAATCTTCCTCATTCTATGAAAATAAGACAACGATGGATAAGATTGCATATTATTCTGTTTTTGGTGGGAGTCCGTATATCAATTCATCAATAAATAAGGATGATTCCCTGGAAGAGAATATCAAAAGACTGTTCCTAGATGAACATAGTCTTGTATATAATTATGCGGATTCACTGCTTTTATCGGATGCAGTCAATGTTTTACAGGCAAAAAAGATTATTGCTTTTATTGGAAATGGCAAGAAAAGATATTCCGAGATAGAGGCCCATGTCGATTTAGAGAAAACAGGTAAAATAGCAAAATCATTGAAGTCATTAGTGAAGATCAAATTGCTGAAAAAGACCTATCCAATCAATAAACCGAATGATGACAAGAAAGCGTATTACGAAATTGATGACAATGTATTAAGATTCTTTTATACCTATGTATACGGCAGAAATTCACTGATTGTGTCCATTGGCTCAGATAATTATTATGATGCTTATATAAAGGATTCCTTGATTACTTTCATATCTCATAGATTCGAAGAGATGGTAAGAGATTATTATTCTATATTGAGCGTCAATGGTAAACTGACAGGAGTCAGAAATATTGGAACATATTACTATGATGATTCAATAAACAAAACGAATGGCGAGTTTGATGTTGCATTGGAATATAAGGATCATATGAAAATCATTGAAGTCAAATATTATAAAAACAAGCTTACTGTAAAAGAGATGGATAAAGAGGTTGAACAGATAAAGAAGATAAAAACAAATTCAAAGATTGAGTATGCATTCTTCTCAACATCAGGCTATGAAGATTCTGAATATGAATGCATTGATATTCGTAGTCTGTATAACATCTAGCGTGTAAAGTGCTTCGAAAAAATGACAGGCTGATTTTGATTGCTTCCTACTTCATTAGACAAACCTATTAAAATCTGCAATCTAGACAGATTCCTTTGAATCGCATATTCTCATCTATATTTCAAAGGAGTGATTGCAATGATTTTAATTGTGAATGCAGACGAATCGATTGACTGCTTAGTAGAACATGGATACTCGTTAATGAAAACAGGAAATCCTTTTTTTCCGTTTTCTCTTGTCAGTGAAGAAAAGGAAGTCGCTTTAATCATGGTAAAGGATGACCTTGTTGCTTTTGCTGGTGAAGATGAGGATCTCAAAAAACTGAAGTCTATCTTTGAATCGGATGATATTGCTGTCTATGCTGAGGATGAAAAAGAAGACGAGGATTGCGATGACCCTGAAAGCTTAGATGATGACATGGAAGAGGTAGAAAAAATCATTGAAGACGATTTCACGGATGGGCAAGCCTATTTCCGTGATGATGAGACAGGTGAGAAGACGTATCTCCCTTGGAAGAGACCGAAGTTTCCTCCCATAAAGTTTTATTCCCCCGATGATTGCAAAAAAGATGATGAGAGCAAAGACGAGGAGAATGAGTAAACAGAAAATTGAGAGGGGGGGTGGACATTTTATTGAATGTCCTCCTTACACAGACTTTAGGCTATGAATGCTATCTCTTCAGTCGTCGTAATCTTTTCCGTATTCAGGATCATATTCCGCGTTATCTAAATCGATGTTCTTGTATCCGAAACGGCTTCCTCCCCAAGAAGATAGGATAGTGTCAAACTGTGATTTTTCGATGGCGTAATAGTTATTGTCTCTTCCTGATAATAGAGAAGAGATATCTTTTTCGTCCATCTCTTCCCAGTCTGTTGTCATTTTACGGAAGTACCATTTGCCTTCGTATTGAATGATTAGTCTCTCCGGAGAGGAGAAGTCTCCTTTTCTTCCTAAATATATGTAATGCATGGTTTATCCTCTGAAAACAAAAAGACGGCGTGATTATTGTATCACGCCGTCAGTGTACTGTTTTGTCAGAATGTGGTAAGTCCGCTGTCTGCAGTGACAATGGCACCGTTGACGATGGAGGAATCATCGCTGGCTAAGAAGAGAGCAACCTCTGCAATCTGTAATGGAGTTGCCATCGGTGTGTTGAACTGAGTGGCTAACATCACAGAGGCAAGACCTTTCTGAGATGCGTTCTGGAAGGCAGCAGGTCCAACCATCTCTGTTGCGATTCCGCCAGGACAGATAGCGTTGCAGCGGCAGATGTCACGATAGTTGAAGGCAGTGTTCTTGACCATGCCTAAGACCGCATGCTTTGCCATTGTATAGGCACATCCACTCTTTCCGCCGCAGATACCGGCGATGGATGCGATGGTGACAATGCTTCCCTTCACTTTGCTCTTGATGAATTCCTGGACGGCTTTCTTTGTTGCATAAGTAGGGCCATAGACATCGACAGCCATCAAATTCTTCATCAGCTGAACATCGAGTTCATCGACAGGGGCAAAATTGTCCATGAGTCCGGCATTGTTGATGAGGATATCGAAGTGTCCGAACTTTTCAATGGCATAATCGATCATGCCAATGTTGACTTCCTCTAAGGAAATATCACCTTTATAAGGGAGAATCTTTCCTTTGTATCCTTTGACTTCGGCTTCCTTTGCCAGTTCGACGAGTCTCTCTTCTCTTCTGGCGACAGCAACGACATTGGCGCCTTCCTTTGCAAAAAGCAAGGCAGTCTCTCTTCCGACACCGGAAGAAGCACCCGTCACGACAGCAACTTTGTTTTCGAGTTTCATATCGAGTTCTCCTTTTGCGTCTATTCTATCAAAAAAGTAAGCGCTTTTAAAAAGGATTATTTTATCGTTGGAAGATCACTCTTGTTTATGAACGGAACAAGCAGGCTCTTATAGTAGTTGATGCCCTCTGTATCTTTGTCCTTCAGGCATTCTTGGTAAGCTGTTTTTGCTGTTTTGATGACATTGTCAGAGATGTAGATATCGATCTTCTTTTTGCTTAGGTTATCTAATATCTTTTTGTGCTGACTGTTCCATTTGGATGGAGAAAGCACGGTGATCCCTTTGTAGTTCTTTCCTTTTTTCAGAAGGGTATCGATTGCTTTTGCTGTCTTTTCATCGTTTTCAAAACTGCGATAGTAGTCAGAAAGATATCTTAGGTATCTAAGATAATCGCTCTCCTTGTATAAGTAATCCTTTGCTCTATCGATATAGGTCAGATAGGAAAGAGAATTCATCCTCTGCTTTTCAATATCAGCCAAGAGGAAACAGATATCGACAGAGACAGGATTGAAACGGAATGCGTAGCGGATGGTATCGACTGCCTTTTCATCCTCACCCAAAAAGAAGTAGGACTGCCCTCTTAAGACATACAGAGATACAGGATCGATAGGCAAAAGACAGCAGTTTCCCGGAAAATAGGTATCAGAAAGATCGTATTCCATCGGTGAGAAGTAGAAGCGGAAGGAAAGATCCTGATCCTTGCCCTCGTGTTCTCTTTTCGCTATGAGGATCTGCTCATTCAGCTCTTTTTCCAGAAGATTGGTATATTCGATAGCATGCTGGTACTCTTGGTGGTCGACCTGTCTTTTGATTTCCATAAGGATATGATCATATTGAGAGTACATCACTTTCTGACTATAGGCTTTCAAAGCCTGGATTGTCTTTTTGTCTGCACTGGAAAGAGTATTCTTCATCAAATGGATAATCTCGCTAAGCAATGCGCTGAGATAGGGTCTATCGTTATATTCCTCTAATGAGGAGAAGAGGGTTTTGATGTCTTTCTTCTTGTCGCCGGTAAGCTTCTTTTTCAGGTTTTCTAAGTCTTGTTCAAGTGTCATACTATAAGTATAGGGGCTTTCTTTGGAATTTCAAATCAAAAGGAAAAGGCTGCCGATATGGCAGCCTCCGGTTAGTTCAGAAATCTGATTATTCCTGACCCTGGTTGATGACACCATAGGTGAGGAAGGAAAGGACTCTGTCGAAAGTGAGATTGTCTTTTCCGACAAAGATGATTCTGTCTCCAGAATGGAGAACAAAATCCGGTCCGACAGACTGCTTTGCGATGTTGTCACTGCCGATGACGGCAACGATGGTGGCTTCGGTGTAGTTCCAGAAGTAGACTTCACCGACAGTCTTTCCATTGATCCAAGAGTTCTGAGGAACTTCGACCTGAGAGAACTTGACAGCTTCTGTTGTCTGATAGGTGAAGGAATCCTTCATATCATCGATGGCTGTGTTGATCTTGGCCTGGAGTTCTTTCTGCTCGATGAGGAGCTTTTCAAGAGTGGCATATTTGTCCTTGATCTGAGTCTCGGCTTTCCACTTGTTGGCGAATTCCTGAGCGTGCAAAACGGAATCGACATAGACACCGACACCTCTCTTAGAAGAGACGACTTTCTCCTTTTCAAGGATGTTGAGGGCTTTTCTGACAGTTTCCGGGGAAACGCCATAGGCGGCTCCTAAGATGGAACGGCCCTTCAGCAATGTTCCTTCAGGATATTCACCGGTAAGGATTTTACCGCAGACATCCTGTGCAATTTTGATGTAACGTGGTGTAGATCTTTCTTTAGCCATATTTTTTTCCTCCAAAAATGGTATTACTAGTATACTGAATTTTCAGGAAAAAGACAACTGATAACTACAAAAACTATAATTAGCGATTTCATATTTTCAACAAGTTGTTTATATTGCTTCCGTTTTTGCACTCTTCTATCTGTCTGAATTTTACTGAAAATAGCGGATGATTTTGGGCTGTTTTCGGAAAAATCAAAAGAAAAGAAAAATCGAAAAACCGGTTTTGTCATTTTTCGACAGTGGATAAGGTCTATCCAATTTTTATTGTAAAATCATTCTGTTTAAGAGATAATAATAACTCGTAAAGACTTTTGTCTTTATATATTTATAATAAGGAAAAAGAAAAATGTTCACACTCAAAAACATATTCAAATCTTTGTACAGCAACCAGGCGGCCTTAGATAACCGCAAAATGAAGTGGTATGTCACTCTGGCTATGTTTGTCCTTGCTGTTTTCCTGCCTTGGATTCCGACTCTCTCTACAGGATATAAAACCAATGGCGGAGCTACCTTCTCCAGCAAGAGCAATTACGAAGTCTCTACTGCCTTGAAGCATGTCATCTCGGAGGAAGATTACTTTAAGACGATCACCATCGCTGAAAAGGATGGTGTCCGCACTCTTGACCTTTCCGGATTGAACAATGAAAGCTTCTATGGTGATAAAAGTTCTGGTGACAAGTACAACTGGACGAATGAATTGAACGGAACCAGCGACAAAGCCTTATACCGTTCTACCTATGTCGATAAAATCAATGATGGAGCAGGTAACTATGTCAAGACTGCTACTGACTTGGAGAAGATCTACTACTTCGATTCCATTGGAGCGGACATCACTGTCACGAATACGACGAAGAACAGCGATGGAACGGAGAATACGACAAAGACTACAGAGAGAAGAATCTATCTTGAACTCTATATGTTCCCGGAACTCTCCAGAAACGATGAGAATGTTTCTCTCTATCTGAGCAACTTTGTTTCCTCAGTCATTCTGTATCAGGATCTCAACGGCGTGAACCATAATGTTCCCCATTCCTATATGCTCCTTCTTAAGGATTACATGCTTGTCTCTTATTATCCTTTTACTGCTACGACCTCGACAACAAGCGCCTCTGGATCCTATGTTGGAAAATTGGATCTCGGTCTTGCCAAGATGAATCTCAATGGTTCTACTACCCTTTATGATTTCATTCTCAACAAGGGAGAACTCAATATCCAGGATGGATTCACCACTAACTTCGTTTCCTTGGCAAATGAATCTGCCCGTGACTATACGATTCATTCCACATGGATGAGTGTCCTTACTCTCACCATCGCAGGAGCTGCCTCTATCCTTGTCTCCTCTATCCTTGTCATCATCTTCTTCAAGAGAAAGTCTTCTATCTATCGCGAAAGCAATTACTTCCACGCCATCAACACTTCTGTGAATATGTCTATCACTCCTGCACTCCTTAGCATGATCTTCGGATTCTTCGCTTCCAACTATTCGATGATGATCATCATCGGTGCCAACCTTATCCGCGCTGTCTTTATCATGAATCGTATCTGTCCTCCTACAACAGCCGATACATCCAAGCCGGTCTATCAGGCACGCTCCTAATTCCAATTCAAAAAGGCAAGTCAATCACGGCTTGCCTTTTATCATGGTCGATGGTTTTATCCGTCTATTCTGATTTGATGTTATTGATGATCCAGAGAGGATATTGTCCTTCGTATGTGTTTCCTGTCGCATGGATCCTTTTAATGATTTCGCTGATGATTTTTCCAGTATAGTTTTTAGTGAAATTGGATACATTCAATCTTGCCACATCCCCGTTCTTCATTGTCAATACAAGATATCGCTGCTTTCCAGGATATATGCCATTCTTTGGAAAACCTTGAAGTCGGCTATCCTTTTCGTTGTTGATCAGACAGATGTCTTTGATCTCTGAAAAGCAAGCTTCTGTTTTATACTGCAATTTCAGTCTTTTTATCTTTTTGTCATCATTCATCCATACCTTGTCGCCGTCCATATGAATGACATAACTTTCTTCACCTATTATGATAATGATAAAAAGTATACCTACAAAAATTGCAGTGACGCTTAATGATATGCATTCTATGATTTCAAAAATATCCTTATTCTCTATCGCTTTTGGTAATTTCACAATGGGTATGTAGATGCTTACACCGAACAAGAAAAGAGCGATGAACAATATAAGAAGAATCGAAATGTGAACTAACAAGTTGTTTTGATAATAAGTCTTCTTTTTCATAATGTGAATATCTCCTTTTATTGATGAGACGAGACAGAGTGAGAGTTGTCTATTTCTGGAACCTTATTCGGATTTGATGTGATTAACAATCCAGATAGGATTATTTCCTTCATAGATATTGCCTGTCGCGTTGACACGTATGATTATTTCACTGATGATTTCAATCAGATAATCTTTGGTGAAGTTTGTGACATTCATATAAACACTTCTGCCATTCTTTTTTGTAAGAACGAGATAATATTGTAGACTGGGATAAAAACGATTGAATGATGGATATTTCTGCTTGCTATTTTTACTGTTATGAATAATTCTAATGCTTTTAATCTCGGAAAAATCAGCTTTTGCCTTGTACTGTAATCTTCTGCTTTTTGCTCTCTTGTCGGCATTCATCCATATCTTATTGTCATCCATGTAAAGAATGCAGCTTTCTTCGCCTATTATGACAATGCACATGAATACGCATAGCAGAATTTCAGCGAATCCACGAAATGATCTAGCGAGTAATTTTGTAGCGTCTATTTTTCCTATGTTAGGAATAATATTTGTAATGAAACTATAAATGTTATAGCCGATTAAGCCTAGTGTAAAACATGAAATGATTAACCAAAAGCATTGAAAGGGAATGTCATTCTGAAAATACCTTTTCTTTTTCATTATTCAAACTCCTCTTCATCATTAGAAATGCTGAAGAATCCATCAAATAAGATTCCATATGTGGAGGTGTATAGAGTATAGGAAAAAGCTTTTCCTATAGTCTTCATAGTCATATTTTTAATTAGATTCTTTGAGTGTTTTTTTGTAACTGACTTTGTTATTGCTTTGAAACTGTTTCTTCCAGCAGTTAATCCTTTGATTTTGAAATCTGGTATTAAAGAAAGCAAAGCAGAAATGCAACCACTTGCTATAGAAGATAACATCATATCTTTGGCAGAATAGTCTGTTCCCTCAAAAATATCCTGAAGTAACATAGATGAAGAGGTTGAAACAAAGCTTGACATGAAGGATATGAAGAAGGAAGGAAATGCGTATGCCGAAAATGCACCACCGACCGCACCACCAATTATGGAACCGGTAAACTGGCACCAAGACCAGGACCAGTTTCCCGTAAATGCGTAGGAGATAAGAGATGAGGCAGTATAGCTTAGTGCACCGACTGCCGCACCAATCAAAATCATAGCAACAAGAACTGGGAATTTGCCGTACGGATCAGAATAGTTTACAGGGTCATACCCGCAGTAGCAGTAGGGATCGATTCCAGCAACGGAAGAACCATCGATGTTCTCTTTGCTGTCTGGTGTGAGGAAGGACATGGACACCGGATTATAGTAGCGGGAGTAAAGATAGTAGAATCCTGTCTCCTTATCGTAATAGTATCCCCTGTATCTAAGGGGATTCACATCCAGGATATGTTCAGATCCGTTTATGTTTTTGTTTGGTACTGTTTTCAATAGCATTCCCTTTTCATCATACACGTAGGTTCCGACAAGGTATCCCTGACTATCAGCAATGCCGATGATGTTGCCAAAGGAGTCCTTCACGTAAACGAAGAAGGCGTTTGTCCCTTTCTCCTCAAGCGTGAATCCAGTATAGGAGTCTGTGTCACGGAAATAGCGTATTTTGACATCATCCCCCCGGTCTTCACCTAAAAGTGTATTTCCATCGTAATAGAATGTTGTCTTTGCTCCGTTCACCGTCTTACTAATGCGGGTTCCGTCATAAGTGTAATCATATACCGTTTCTGTCCCGTTACTTGAGACCTTTTTCAGTCGGTGACCATACTGATAGTGGAGTGCCATCTCACCATATTTCGTTATGTTTCCGATGCAGTCGTATTCGATGGCATTTTCCTTTTTGCCATAAATGTCGACGACCATCGTTATCAGTCCCTGATTATTGCGGACAAGTGCTAAGTAATTTCTTATTTCGGTTAGCCGCCCATTTTGGTAAGTATAGGAATGATAGTATTGGTCATCTCCTGTTCTAGTCGCACGTAAAAGCCTTCCGCTTCTATCGTATTGGAATTCCTGATTGTTCTGTATGTTTCCGGAGAAGACGGCTTTGCTTACACGGAAGGAATTGTTTACATATTCCAAATTCTCTGTGAAGATGTCACAGCTAAGACCACGGAGTAAGGATGAGTTATGTAGATAGGAGAATCCATAATTGATAGGAGAGCCTTTCTTTTGCAGCGGTCTTCCCAAGTCGTCCATGTATGTGTCTGATCCCAGCCCGTCAAGGCGGTGCACGGGGCTATCATAGACAATGCGGAAAAGAGAGTTCTGCTTACTTATTGCTTTTCTATATGGAACAGTGCCGGGGCCTACCTGGAATTCGATATCGTATGCACCGTGCAGTTCCTCCTTAGAAAGATAAATCTTTTCATCTTTCATCATTGTAACTTTCTGTATGCTGTTATCCGCTCTGTATTCTACTTCCGCTGTCATACCAGAAAATCCGTCATCAATTCTAATCGGCATTGAATTTTCTGCGCTCAGGGTAAAAGTAGCTTTGTCCGTTTCACTTGCAGCGACGGATAAAAGATTTCCTTTTTTGTCATAGGTGGATGTTATTTCTGAACCATTTGGATAGATTGTCTTCTCTGTCCTTTTTCCATGTTCCACACGCTCAATCAGATCGCCGTTTATGAGGTAGTCATCAAAATCATTGGAATAGTCTGGAATCATATTGATGAATGTCATGCCATCATTCTGTGAAATAAGGTTGCCGCCGTCATAGGATAAGTGGTTCGTTATATCTGAATATAAGATGGAGTCCGTTCTTCCGAATCCATCATAGGATATGTCTTTGCCAACATTGCCTTCTGTGATTGAGGCTAGTCTTCCTAGCCCATAAGTAAACGACTGTGATGTGGAGTCTGTCTTTATGGAAGTCAGATTGCCGTCTTTGTCATACTCATACACAGAGACTGATTTGTCTTCGTCAGAGTAATGTTCTAGTGGCAAGCCATCTTTTGTATAGTGGTTTCGATGTACTATTCCGAATGAATCATATACAAATTCATCTATCACTGTGCGATCTCGTATTTCATGTTCTAATGTGTTTCCTGCCAAATCCGCTACTCTTTTTTCCATTGTGATGTGTTTTGTCTCACTTCGTTGTAGCTGTTTAGTAGTGGTCAGTCCTCTTTGGGTATCATATTTGGCAAGCAAAACCATACCTGTTCGGAATAAGTCAGTGAAAAGCAGGTTAACGCCATTCAAGGTGAAACAGACATCATCCATCTGTATGACGTCGCGTCCGTCATTCATCCATAGAAAATAGGTTATACTGCTAGAGAAAACAAAATGCTTGAGGCTAGTGAGGAGGTCGCTCTTTGACACGACGCCTCGGATGCTCTTTCCTCCTTTTGTAAGCTGATGGAACTCATTCATTCCCTTTCCATCCATGATGATTCTTTCTGTTGCTGACTGTGTGACAATCGGTTCACAGATATCTGCGCTGAATGCTACTCCTAAATCGTTGCAGACACTGACTTCTATTTTTGAAGAAGTTAACTTGTCTTTGAATCCAAGCCTTACCCGTTGCCATACTCCAACGGCATAGGGATTCAGTGTAGCAGGGATGCATCCTGTGATAGAGAGCAAAGCTCCGGGATGCGACTCATTTAGTCTGACATAGACAAAAAGAGATGTTCCTTTGTCGGTGGTTAAATCAGAAAGCGATCTATGGGAACTATTACCATCCATTATACATTCCGAAATCGTTACAGGCAGTCCGCGATTGCATGTCTGAAAAGTAAGGCTATCGATTCCGTTATTGGAACCGCTTAATACGAGAAGATTGCCTTTCGGTTTCTTCAGTGATCGAAGCGCTCCGTCCTGGTCGATTTCAAAAGTAGATACGATGTAGCCTCTTTGGTCAAGCATATATGCTGTGCACTGTTCATCCTGATCTTTAATGGTAACGATGTTACCATCAATGGATCTTTCCAAAGACGATTTCTCATTGAATGCTGTATTTTTTGAAATGTCAGAGAAGGAAAGCTTTGTCGGATTGCTATCCTCATATGTGATGCGGAATGCAGAGTGATTATATAGATCATCAAATTCAATAGCAGGCGGCTCTTCACGGAAAACTTGGCTTTTGTAGGAGATTCTCAGTAGAGGCTCTGATTCTGAGGAATTCTTTGTGGATATTCTATCTACGCGAACAAGTTGCCATTTTACTACTAGGTTAAAAACGTGCTTCGTCGTATAGTCAAGACTGACTGATGAGACAAGTTCATTTCCGTAATATGCCTTCACACAGGTGAGCATTCCATTGTATTCGAATTCAAAACGTCTTTTCCCACCTGTTTTATCACTGACAGAGGTAAGCAGTCCTTTGTCATTGTATTCGTATTCGATTTCATAGCTATCCGAGATAGACTTTCTGATGAGTCGCTTTTGCTCATCAAAGCAAAGATCGATACCGAAGCCGTTGGTTATGTTGATTAACCCATGGTCATCAAGAAGCAGACCGAGTCCTTCCGTGTCTTTGTAATACGACTCTCCTTGGTCAATAATCTCCTTGAAGAGATGAGGATGCCCTTCTTCATCGATATAGATATAACCATCCGTTGTTTCTATGATTTGTGCATGAAAGGAAAGCTTGAAGCAGAAAGGCATTCCGCTGAATTTTTCGCTCGTTATGGAAGTAAGTCCAGAATCATAGATGAGTTCACAGGAAAGAGGATGCCCTCCGCCAAAGGTGAACAGCGGATAGGAGTAATGGATGGACCCATCTAGAAGAGACCATTCAGGGTTATCTCCGATGTAGGAGTGATGGGATTCGGTATAGGTCGCTGTGGAACTTGCCAACACTGTATTTTTATTTTCCATTCTACGTAAAACCTTTCGTGTATGGTACATATATCATACCACGTTAAATACATAAAATTTAGTTTCATTTAAGGGAAATGAAGATTCTATTCACGACTGAAAAAATAGGGGAGTTTCACAATGGTGATGATTCAGGCTTTTAAGCACGCAAGAGGAACAACCCAAACACCATCATCTCTTTGGTACGCATACTCTGTTGCAGTAATGACCATTAAAAATTCAGGCTTCTTCATTTTTTGATTATCGATCAAATCCGATAGTCGAAGAAGATTTTTGGCTCCTTCCTCTATTCTTTCTGAATCATGAAGCTTAATTTCAAACGCTGCCCATTTTCCATTGTCTAAATGGATAATCGCATCTACTTCTAGTCCGTTTTTGTCTCTGTAATGGTAAACTTCACCACCAAATGTATCCGCATAAATTTTCAAATCACGTATAGCCATATCTTCAAATATTAATCCAAAAGACTTCAAATCATTCATCAAATCTTCTTTATATGCTCCTAACGCTCTGCATGCAATGGACGGATCGATGAAATGATGAGTAGGAGAGGTTCTTATTGTTGTTTTGCTTCTTAGATTTGGACACCATGCTTTGATATCTTCTATGACATATAGGCGTTTCAAAGCTTTGAGGTATGAACGAAGTGTTTCATCGCTCATCGACCTGTTATCGTATCCTTTTATGTCGGATAGCATCGTTTCTATACTACACTGTGTTGAGATATTTCTGGCGTAGGAACGAAGCACAGCTTTTACCTTTTCTGTATCTCTTAAAACATTGTCAAAACTTTTTATATCGCTTTCGACTAAACCTTCATAATAGTTTTTTGCTATTTCGTTAGATGCTTTTTCTGATTGTCCGATTGATTTAGGCCATCCGCCTCTACACGCGTATTGAGCGTAATCCATCAATTTCTTATCACATTTTGATGGTGATACTTTTTCATTATTGAAAAGGGAATAAAGTGAAATTGTTCCGTTGCTATCTAATGATTCGTATAAGCTCATTGGCCTCATGATAAGAGTGGATATGCGCCCGACCCCACTATGTTGTTTTTCTTTTTCTTCTTCGGATGTTAATGGAGTTGCACTTCCTGTCAAGATAAACTGGCCGAAATCATCACGTTTATCGATTTCATATCGGATGTCATCCCAAATGAATGGGATGATTTGCCATTCATCAATCAATTTAGGCGTGTCACCAGTTAAGAAGAATTCAGGATCGTTCTTTGCCAATGCTATATTCTGCTCTCTGTCTTTTTGTTTTTGCATATAAACCGAACTCTTTGAATATCGCTCTGCAGTTGTCGATTTTCCACACCATTTTGGCCCTTTGATCCAAACGGCTCCTGAACTTTCTAATTTATCCTTCAGTCTTGTGTCGATACACCTTTTTAAATAATTTTTCATAGATATCACCTAATAATATTCTAGGGTTCATTTGGCAACTTGTCAATAAATCATTTGGCAATTTGGCGCGATTTCATTTTGCAACTTGGCATTCTGGAATATCCTAATTTCAAGTTATATTTAAGATAGATAAAGTTTTGACGGCTTTAATAAACGAATTCTTTGATATCCGATATGGAAATGTAATTCTACTGATTCGTTACGAATGGAATATGCTTGCGCAAAAGTCTAGATATGTTCACCATTTGATGAAAAAGTGCTCATTTCAATGGCGAATCTATGATTTTGTTTAGCGCTTCCATCACATTTTTATTAAATTGCTATGGTTTTAACCGACAAACTTAGTAGAATATTCGTGTCAGTTTATTGGAGGTATTAACTAAATGTCTGACTTTGTATTAGCAAGCGATATTGGTTCCAATATTGCAAAAGCAATGTCTTCCAACAACCTTTGGATCAACATTGCAAAGACTATCATTTTTATTCTTGTAGGTTTCATTTTCACAAAAAAGAAGCTTATTCCTGAGAACACTGGTACAATTCTGACCAAGTTCGTCATGGCAATCTGTATTCCTTGCCTTGCCTTCTGCTCCTTCATGTCTACCTTCACGGTCAGCGGTGCCATTGATGCTCTCTTCAACTTCGTCTTTGGTTTCATTCTCTACATCCTCTTCATCTTCATCGGCAAGCTTCTCTTTATCTGGGTCAAGGACAAAAAGAAACGTGTCGTTCTTGCTGTCTTGTTCGCCTTCGGTTCTACCACATTCTTCGCCTATCCTTTGATTTCTTCCATCTATAAGGGAACTAATGCCGGTAACAACTTCAACGTCATGAACGTTGCCTATCGTGTTTTCTTATATTCCTATGCTTATGTTGCTGTTGCCAACCTTAAGGATTCTGATGCTGAAGCTGATATCTCTTTGAACGGTGATGCTCCTGCAAAGCCGAAGACTGATATCAAGTCTATGCTGAAGAAAGCTTTGCTCAATCCTATTGTTATCGCCACATTCGCCGGTCTTATCCTCTGGCTCTTACAGGCTATCCCGGGAGTCGCTATCGTTCGTTCCGATTGGTTGAGTCCGGATGCTTCTGTTTCCTATGCTGATGCCGCTAAAGTCGCTTTTTGGAGAATTGATGTCACGTTGCCTTGGATTTACCAGGCTGCCAACACCTTAGGTGGACTTTCCTCCACTGTCATCTTGGTCGCTATCGGCTGCACCTTAGGCAAGACCAACTTCAAGGAAGCTATTGTTGATAAGTATGCTTGGATTTGGACCGCTCTTAAGGTCTTCGTCGCTCCTATCATTGTCTTAGGCCTTCTCTTCGCTATTCAGGCCATCGCAAATGCTGCTGGCATCTTAAAGAATGTCAATGGTGTTGCTTCTGATGTTTCTCAGCTTATCTCTATGAATACTGTCAATGCTGCCGTCATCACTTGGATGGTTCCGCCTGCAACTGTTGCTGTCGGTTACTGCATCTCCTTCGACCAGGAAAAAGAAATGGCTTCCCATATCTCTTTGGTCTCCACACTTGGTGCTGTTGTCGGCATCATCATCTGGGTCATCCTTCTCACTGTTGTCGATGCAACAGGCTTCTTCTTTGCTGCTTAATCTGAAAGGAAAATAAACACAATGGAAAAGAAAATTATCTGTTTCGGTGTCCGTGATTACGAAAAGCCCTATTTCGAAAAATTAGGCAAACAGTATGGCTATCAGTTGGATCTCAGCCCTGTCTACATCAACAATGACACCTGGGAACTTGCCAAAGGCTACGAAATCGTCATGGTCCGTGGCAACTGCGTCCTCGATAGAGATCACATGAAACTTCTTAAGGACAACGGTTTGAAGTACTACCTCACCAGAACAGCTGGCTACAACCATGTTGATGTCGCTGCCTGCAAGGAATTCGGAATTGAGACTGCCTTCGTTCCTGGCTATTCTCCGAATGCTATCTCTGAGCTCGCTTTGACCCTTGCCATGATGCTCCTTAGAAATACTGCATATGCCTGCGATCAGACACATCAGGGACATTTCAAGGTCACCAATCAGATGTTCTCCAGAGAAGTCCGTGGCTGCACAGTCGGTATCATGGGCTGCGGAAGAATCGGATGCACAACAGCTAACCTCTTCAAGGGATTAGGTGCCAAAGTCATCGGTTATGATGTCTTCCAGTCTGATTATGCAAAGCAGATTGTTGAATTCGAAGATATCGACAATTTCCTTGCTGATGCAGACATCATTGTCTGCCATATGGCATACTTCAAAGGCAAGAATGATAACTTCATCGATGCCGATAAGATTGCCAAGATGAAGGATCATGCTATCCTCGTCAATGTTGCCCGTGGTGAAGTCATGGACACCAAGGCTGCTTTGGATGCTGTCAAGAACGGACATCTCGATGGTCTCGGACTCGATGTCATCGATCATGAGAAGACCTTGTTCAACTTGGATCACGATCCGAAGAACATGGGCGATCCTGTCCATCAGGAAATCATCGACCTCTATCCTAAGGTTCTCATCACTCCTCATGTCGGCTCCGCTACTGATTTAGCTCTTGTCGATATGATCGAAGTTTCCCTTAAGAACATGGAAGAATATCTTGCTACCGGAAAGTGCAAGAATTCTCTTATCAAGTAATTCGACCAATTACAGTCGGCCTTTGCCATTGTGCAGGGGCCGTTTTTTGTATGTTGCAAAATCATCTAGAAGAGGGATTTAAGGTTAAACATGCTAGCGTACTCCTTCCTATTTCTATAGTTGTATAGTAAAGATAATTTTAAGTTGCTTTTAAGAAAAATATTGGAAATCGTGGAAACATAGTTTGACAAAATAATTGTTTTGTCATTTTTATTTGTCTTATTTTTGAGCAAAAAAGCGGTTAACTGTTTAAAAACATGTGTTTTAGTGCAAAAGGACATAAAACACTGTTGCAAAGGGGCGGACTCATGGCTACTATTATGTATAGAAACGAGGAAGACTTTTATGAAAATCATATTTTTAGATAAAGGAAACAGAACCATGAAGCGAAAACTTTTACCATTGTTGACGGTCCTACTTGTTTCCTGCAATCAAGTTGCTTATGCGGAGGAGACTATTAGTAAACCTGCTGTTTCTGATAAACGCATGTCATTCTCTGAAGATGAAAAGAAGTATCTGAAAGAGGAATCATCGGTTGATCTGACTGTATCGGATAACTGTGTAGTATCTCCAGCCAGCCTTAGATTAGTTGATAGTTATCAAAACGATAAAGACACTTTTTCTGCACTGTATAAGAAACTGAATCAGAAAGAAGATGATTTTGAATTGTCGGATAAATTTTCAGTGGCTTCTACTGAGGCAATAGCAGATAAGAGTGTATCGAATGTCTCTTATTTTGAAGGAACTATCGATAAACTGAATAACTCTTTGTCCCGCTTCTATGATAAGGATGTCAAATTAGCCAATAATGGCACATATTATTTCTCAATGCTGAATCTGAATGACCGTTTCCTGATTCCTCAGAAGACAAAGAAGGATATGGAATTCAACGGAGAGGGAAAACATACTTATGTTGAGCTTACCGGTGATTATTCCACTGTCATAAGTGATGTTTATACTTATGTGTCTTTCACCATCAATCAGACCGAGCTTAGAATTCTTTTCCCGGCAGAGAATCATTCCATGAATGATGTTTCTGTATCTGATTTTTATCAGCAGAATACGGAAAAGAAAAGGGTTCACGCTTATGTTCCGGAGTTTGAAAAGGAATATCAGTATGTGAAAATGGATACTTCTGGATTCCGCTATCAGGGGAATAAATTCATGTTTGATCACTATGGAGTCTCTGCTTCTTCCTTTACAGTGAAAGGACCGACGGATGTAGATCCTTCCTATGATTTAGAACTCACATTGGATCGTCCTTTCCTCTATGCTAGCTTCTACGATGATGTTATGTTGTTCTATGGTGCTGTTTCTTCGCTTTGATGTCAGTTTTTTTGAAAAACTGTTGGAGTAAGCACTTACAAATGATTATAATGTTGTAAGGAGAACTGCAAAAAGCAACAAACATTCAAAATCTATGAAGAAGTACATTTTATCAATCGACCAGGGTACAACATCAACCCGTGCTATCCTGATCAATGACAAAGGCGAAGAAATCTATAAGGCACAGAGAGAAGTCGAATGCCTTTATCCTAAACCAGGGTGGGTGGAAAGCAATCCAAATAAAATCTGGATTTCTGTCATTGATGTCATTAATGAACTGATGGTCATCTCCAATTCCTCTATGGATGAAGTAGCTGCCATCGGCATCACCAACCAGCGTGAGTCTACTGTCGTCTGGGATAAGAAGACTGGAAACGCAGTATATAATGCTGTCATCTGGCAATCCAAGCAGACACAGGAATATTGCGATAAGAATGCACAGTATATGGATCTGATTCAGCAGAAGACCGGACTTAGAATGAATCCGTACTTCTCTGCTTCCAAAATCCGTTTCATTTTAGATAACATTCCGGATGGTCAGGAAAGAGCTGAGAAAGGTGAACTTCTCTTTGGAACCATCGACTCTTGGCTGATCTACAAGATGACCAATGGAAAGAGTCATTATACTGATGTATCCAATGCGTCCAGAACGATGCTCTACAATATCTTCGATATGAAGTGGGATGATGAATTGCTGAAGATCTGGAATATTCCTTCCTGTATGCTTCCGGAAGTGAAAGACAATTCGGATGATTATGGTGAGGCATCCTTCTTCCAAGGCAATGTTCATATCTATGGTGTTGCTGGTGACCAACAGGCTGCCTTATTTGGTCAGTGCTGTTATCAGGCTGGTGACAGCAAGAACACGTATGGAACAGGCTGCTTCATGCTGATGAATATCGGTGACAAGCCTATCATCTCCAAGCAAGGGTTATTGACTACTGTTGCCTGGCGTGAGAATGGTGTTACAACCTATGCCTTAGAAGGATCTGTCTTTATGGGCGGGGCCATCATTCAATGGCTCAGAGACCAGATGGATATGATCAAATCCTCTGCACAGAGTGAAGAGTATGCAAACCGTGTCAGTGACACAGCTGGCGTTTATGTCGTTCCGGCATTTGTTGGATTGGGAACTCCCTACTGGGATGATGAGGCTAGAGGCGCCGTCTTTGGACTGACCAGAGGAGCGGACAGACATAACTTTGTCAGAGCCACATTGTTCTCTATCGCCTATCAATCCAAGGATGTCATTGAAGCGATGAAGAAGGAAGCGGGATTGGAATTGAAATCTCTTCGTGTCGATGGCGGAGCAAGTGCAAACTCGCTGTTGATGCAGTTCCAGTCAGATATTCTCCAGTGTGAAGTTCATCTTCCTAAGTATATTGAGACCACTGCTCTCGGTGCTGGATATATGGCAGGACTTGGCGTTGGATTCTGGAAATGTAAGTCCGATATTGAGCAGAATCACAACATCCAAAAGAAGTATTTCCCGATGATGGGCAAAGAGGAAGTGGATGAATTATATGATGGCTGGAAGATGGCGGTTGCCGCAACAAGGGTTTTTAAACCCAAGAACAGAGAATAACCAATTCTATTGAACATATAAAAAGCGGAGTCATGATACGCTCCGCTTTTTATATATGATTAATTTCTGTCGCCGTTCTCTCTGGTTACGTAATTGTACGGCTGTGCACAATCGAAATCATCATCTCCGTCTGAAGATTGATGATTCTTATCACGAATCATATTTTTGTCTTCAGTGGAAACGACAAATTGTGCGTTATAAGCATCTAGGTCACCGCTAGTCGCGTGACCTGTGATCACTTTGCTTGATGATGGTAGTCGTGTATGGCAGTATGGACAATACCAGTCATGATCAGGAACTTCTCTTTTACAGTTTGGACAGGTTTTCATAGTTACCTCTTCTATTATTATAGTTGCTTTTCATGATATGGGATAGTTTATTTTGATATTGCATTATTCTATATTCCTGTTGTGTATTGTTTCTCTCAGTGTTATGATAATAATACTTTAAGGAACGCTTCTAAGTATATTTTATGATTTGTTTTAGTCCGTTTTAAAAGGAGGGTTTAATGTTGAAAGGTGTCAATAGGAAAAAAATCAGTCTTTTGGCTCTGACTAGTCTAGTGCTGAGTCTTGGTAGCCTGAATTCATCTGAAAAGCCTACGCCTCAGACTGATTTCTTGTTTGTCAGAAAACAGGCAACTATCTCTGAAGTTGATCAGGCTGTAGAGAAGATGAACAGTAAACTTAGATCGTTAGGAAGTGATGACTTTGTTTCTGATACGAAAGTAGTTCATGATTTTGCCGGAAACGAATATGTCATCGGTCGACTTGCTGATAAAGGGTATGGGATATACAACGTCAATAATTCGGATGTCGTTGAACTGTCTCCGTTTGGCAGTCTTCCATTTGATTGGAAGGGTTCTGATGTCTTTTATGTGCCATGGGTTGGCTTCTTTATAAAAGAAGACGGCGAATACATTGATTTAAGAACTACGGAAGCCATTGATGATGACTATGTTTCGCAGTTGGAACAGCAATCGGAACAGTTTGCCCTACAGTCTATTAAAGATGCTGAGGATGAAGCACTGACTTTAAATGGCAGTGTTTCTATGAAAAGCGGTCAGCATTCCACGGACCATAAAATTGAAGATGGCTTGATTACGGCTGACCATGAGGTTCCATATTCCTGGTATTTTAAAGAGAACGGATACTGTTTTCCGTATAACACAGGTGAAGTCTGTGGTTATGTTGCCGCTTCATTGTTACTGGCTTATGCTGAGATTTTCAAATGCACAGGTTATTTTTCAGAAAAAGAGTCGAATCAATACTTGAAACCTTATACAGGTACATATAGTTATGTTAATGGGAAGATGAAATGGGATGGCGTTCCTGATTTAAAGAATTCTTTTTTGGAAGGTGCTTGGAAAACACTTATCAAAGATGCACTTCCTTCTACCATCGATAAGGCAATCCATTCTTTCGTAAGAGATGAGAAAAAGGATGTTGCATATCATAACTATTTCTACTATTGGGAGTTTGCTTCGATAACGAAGCCGATTGATGATGGCTTCCCTGCTGCCTATTTTGGAATGGTGCCGAATATTGATGCGGAAGGTACCTGCAGTCATACTGTTGTTGTGTATGGATACTTTGCCAATGGTGACTTGCTCTGTCATTATGGATGGGAAAACCGTTCACAGGTGATAATGTCTAAACTTGGATTTTTCAGTCAGGGTGCGGTCTTGTCTATATACAATGAGTCGGAGCATAAACACAATCAGTATTTCATCGATAAATATTCTGGCAGGAAATACTGTGGATGTGGGGAGTTAATGTCATGTTAAGAAAAAAACAGCTGCTTTCTTTGTTTAGTCTTTCTTTTGTTCTTTCATCATGTGGGAAGTCTACGTATCTTTTTGGACTTGTTCCAGGCATATATTACTTTCAATCCGTGGAAGGTGTCCTTCCGTCAGGATGGAGTTTTGATTCCACATCATATTTTGAATTCAAAAAGTCTAAAATCAGTGAAAAGGATTTCAATGAAAAAACTGATTTACTCAAGGGACAATGGAATGTGAACTATTACAATCCGAACGCTAATGGAGAAGGTGATACCATTTTAAACAATTATATTATTCAATGGTATAATACACCTTTTGATAACCTCTCTCCGATAATGCAAGGAGGAACTTATACTGATGGTTCGTGGGCTGCTTTAGTTATGTATGATGGCAAGTATGAGGATAATGAATGGCCAAAATATATAAATCATTATAGTACAGGTGGATATGTAAAATGCAAGATTAAGGCTAACGATAAGAAGGATACTTCAAAACGGACCTTCGTGGTTTCTGTCTGTTTTTCAGAAGAACTCGTCGGAAAAGCAGATAGAACAGAAATTACGTTTTCAGCGTGAATGTCAGTCATTGATCAGCTAAGATTCTTATATATATGATCTATCATTATTCTATCTTAGGAGAAACAATTTACATCGATGGTGATAACGGAAACTTCTCTTTGTATAAGCAAGAAGTCATTTCTCATGGATCGTATAATATAAGTAAGGCTCCTATTTATAGTCACAATCTTTATTCATCTATTACATTCTGCTTAGAGATTTCTGATATCTGCAATCTATCCTGCGGCTATTGCTTCAATCCGAATAAAAGCGGACGAAGGATGAGTTATGATACTGCTAAGAAAGCATTGGATAGATTGTTTGAAGAATTTCCTTATGCACAGAAATATTTTGTCGATGTATCAGGTGCCGGTGAACCACTGCTATCGATGAATCTCATTGAACAGTTATCAAAATATGTGAAAGAAAAAAGCGATCAGATAGATAGAGAAGTTACTCTGTGCCTTGTCTCGAATGGTACTCTTCTCACCGCTTCTGTTGCAGAAAAACTACAGAAGATGAATGTTCTTTTTGGAGTCAGCATCGATGGAAGCCGAGAATCACATAATCGGTACCGAAAGGATAAGAGTAAAAGAGATACCTATGATCTCATTCTGAATCAGGTAAAGAATATCCCAGAGAGGCAATATGTCGGCTGTGCAGTAACGATTACAGATGATGTTTTTGATCTGAACGAATCCATTACTGAATTGAAGAAAATATTTAGGACTATCTCGATAAAACCGGTCAGATCAGATAAAATAGGAATTAAAGGGACTGCACTTCCTCTGTGGAAGAATGAATACGAGAAACTGGAAAAAAGATTAGAATCCGAAATCAGACAAAAGGATTTTTCCACTTTGTTCTGCCTTCTGAACGGAGATGACTATTTCGGTAAGTTTATTATCCGGTCTTTCTTAGACCAGAAAGCTCTGTCACGCTGTGACTGCGCAATAGGGAGAGTCGCTGTATCTGTTGATGGTGGTTTTTATCCTTGTCCTGCTTTGATGGATTCCGCATATCGATTAGGAGACGCTGATGCTGGCTTTGATTCTTCCGTTGCGGAAAATATCTACAACTATCAGATTCAAAGAAAAGAATGTGAGTCATGTCCATTCCGATATATGTGTGGAGGAGAGTGCATTGCCGTATCTTTAAAACCAGATTCTGACTTATGCGAATTCAGGAAGCATCTTATCTTGCTCAGCATGATTTTAGAAGAGCATTGCCGTTATCTTTCTAAGAATATATATCAGAAAATATATGATTTCTGTCTGATGAAGAAGAGAAGGCAAGAAGAGAGCAAAGAATTCAGAGAGTATAGAGAAAGACATAAAGGCTTATCATTCACGGAAGCAAAGAAACAATATGATTTGAATAAAAAGGAGAATTACTGATATGATTGTCATACTTGATAAAGCAACCTTAATTTATCAGGGAAAGAATAGTTCTGCAAAGGCTATTGATGATGTTTCTCTTTCTTTCGACAAAGGAGAAAAGGTTCTTCTTTTCGGTGAATCCGGCAGTGGCAAATCCAGTCTTCTGAAAGTGATGGGCGGACTGACAAAACTCACCTATGGAAAAGCAAAATCGTCTGTATCACCTATCTATGTGCCTTCCGATGGCTGTTTCCTTGAAAATTTCACTGCTTATTCCAATGTGTATTACTGGTTAAGAGGAAAAGGAGTGAAGAAAAAGGAAGCAAAGATGGAAACTGACAGAGTATTGGAAAAAGTCGGACTGATTCCAGTGCGGAAAAAGAAGGTGCGCAGATTATCCGGTGGAGAAAAGAATAGACTTGCTATTGCAAGAGCAATCGCATTGAAACCAGATGCTGTTTTCTTTGATGAGATCACTGCAAATCTGGACAAAGCGCATAAGGAGAAGATGATTCAGATCATCTATCAGGAATTGGAATCCTCTCTTATTATCTTCAGTTCACATGACAAAGAATTCCTGATGGATAAGTGCACTCGAGTCATAGAGATGGATCATGGAAAGATCAAAGGGGATAGTGAGCCGAAAGATTGTAAGGAAAACCTTATTCGTCCTCTTATGAAAAAGGAAAACGGTTCTGTTTTAGGTATGCGTGTCTTCCTAAAGAGAATCTCTGGCTGTTTTCTCTTTGCGCTGGCAAGCCTCCTTCTTGGATTCTTTTCTTCTTTTGTTGCGTATGCCTCCTATTCCTATAACCAGGAATCCTCTGATAATCCTAGCTATGATTATGCGGCACATTTTGAAAACAGGCTTGTTTCCGGCGGAAAAGATGATTTCCCTAATGCAGAATATCTGGATAAAGGAACTCTTATTGGCAATGAAACCTTTGTTGTTGCTCTTACTTCACAGACGGGTGGAGGAAAGGTTATCATTCGGGATACTTATATTCAGCCTGTGCTTCCTAAGGATGGAAATCTTGTATTAGGTGAAAAGAATGCTAAGACTGGTTTTTACCTATGCTATTCAGAGGATCATGCAATCAAGACAGATATCTATAAAGAGGATATCGGAAAGCAGTATAACCTTTATCACACGAGTCAGTATAAGCTCTCTATCCCTATCTCTATTAGCCTCACTTTTAATGGTGTATATCGAATTAAGAAGTCTTCCTTCTGTTCTGGACCAGACAGTTTTCTCTATCTTCCGACAGAGTCTATGAGTGAAGTGACTTCGTATATGAATGAATTGCTGGATAAGACATGTCAGGGATTGTTATCGACGGATACGATTCCATCTGTCCCATCTTTCGAAAACACGGAAGTCAAAATCAATAACAGAAAACTCTCCCTCTTAACTGGCGATAACCTTTCCGAACGTCTTGGTGAAGAAGAGCCTCTTACATTATCGAACCTGGTTCTTCCAACGGAACTGAAAGGAATGGAGTGGGAGCTTCGTTATCTCTCTTGTACTTTGGATTCCCATAGTTCCCTCTCTGTTGTGTATTCGGATAAGCTTCATTCCGGTGAATGCGCAATCTCTTATCCTGCTTTGAAAAGAGTCCTTGTAGATCAAGGATATGTATCCAGCGGATACTATTCGTCAGAAAGTTCTCTGAAAGAGGATATGAATCAGGGAAGTGCATCGATTCAACGCGCCAATACGTATTCGAAATTCAATTCCAGTTATATGGTATATGTCTCTCTGTTTTGCTTCTGTGGAATGGTGTTGGAGGTATTGATTGTCGGATTAGTGCTTCTGATGCTTCGATGGAACAGAAAGGTTCAGGATAAAGACTTCTCGCTTTGCAAGACTATGGGATATTCGTCTTGGACATTGCGCCTATTTGGAGCACTATACTCTATCTTGTTTACAGCGATAGGATATCTGACCTTCTGGCAGGTATTCTCACATCCTTACCGTCTCAGCTCAGAATTCTCTATCATTCTTTTGATATTTGTTCTGATTTTGTCTACTGTGCCAATGCTAAAGAGAAGAGGGGAGAAAGAAAATGATTGAAATCAAAGGATTAAAGAAGAAGTATCGCCATGCTTCAGAATACATATTGAATGACATCGATTATACTTTTCCGGATTCTGGCCTTTTTGCTTTGGTTGGTGAGACAGGCTCTGGAAAGAGTACCTTTTTGAAATCTGTGGCAGGACTAGTCCCTTCGGAAGGAACAATCTTAATGGACGGAAATCATCCATGTGATGTCTTAGCCGATGATATTGGATATGTCTTCCAGGATTTTCGTCTTGGCAAAAACGAGATGGTTCTTCAGTCTGTCATGGACGGACCATTGGCGGCTGGATATAGTACAAAAGAAGCCGAGAAGATGGCAGAAGATGCGCTATTATTATGTGGTGTGGATGCTTTGGAAGAGAAACTGACCTCTGCGCTTTCCTTTGGTCAGATGCAAAGAGTCGGAATCGCTAGAGCGATGGCAAAACATCCAAAGTATGTCTTTGCCGATGAGCCGACAGGAAATCTCGATGAGGATAACGCCAAGGGGATCATGAGATTGTTCTATGAGATCTCATCTACAGCGCTTGTCATTGTAGTGACGCATCAGAAGGAATTGATAGAACCTTATGCTGATTCGGTTCTGACTCTGTCGGATGGGAAACTCGTTGAAACAAAGAAATGTGAAAAACAAACAGCCGAGGCATGTTCGATTTCTAAGGATACTAAGAAAAGCACATCAAATAAGAACACAAAAGGAAAAGTGAACTGGATCATGAGACGCAGATTATCAAGATCTAAGTATGATGTCCTTTTTTCTGTTGTTCTGCTTTTGTTTTCAGTCCTCTCTGGAATCTGTATGCAGCTAGTCAGTAAATCTTTATCGGATTACGTTAAGATAGATGCAGGATATTATACGAAAGATACCTATTATCTTACTTCAACATCTATGCTTCAGATAAGCGGTGATAAGATGATGGAGATGTACTGCGACTCCGATTCCTGTGTGGCAGATCCTATCTATCAGGTAATTGGAGAAGGCACGGGAATTCTAGTCAGTACATCGAACTTTTCGTTTGCTGATGAATCGGCAAACAATAGAACAAAGATGGATTCCTTTGGAATTTATGTGATGAATTATGAAGAGGCGAAGAAGTATGAATTTGCATCAGACGTCATGAGTCCTGGTAATGGTGTCATTATCGATCAGAGCATCATAGATAAGATGGCTGATGCTACGATAGACAAAAAATCTATCATAGGCGGAACATTTACGCTCTATGATCAAAAACTGAACGGAGAATATGTGCCAGTATCCTGGAAGATAGCAGGAATCTCCCAGACTGGTTTTCCTTTTGTCTTTCTAGAAGGCATTGATGCTTTGTCTTTCAATTATTATTACCGACAGGGATTTACACATCGGCTTGATGAACTGTCGGATATTACTATCCTAGACGCAGACTCACTTCCTGATGGTTACTCGGTTTCTGATACACAGAGCGAGGAAAGAACTCTCATCTACATGAATGAGAAAGCAAGGAAGATGATCTGTGATTGGGATGTTTCTTATCTAGGATTTGATTTATCTGTGGATGGAAATCTGACTGGCCCGGAGGAAGAAAAAACAATCATTGCTCTACGCAATTATCCGGATACTGTTGTCATTGAGGGTGGAGAAGAGAAAACGATAGAAGGTGTAGATATGAAAAGCAGGTTCCTTTCATTGTTACTGAAGGCATCCATAAACATGAACTGCATTCTTCCTTTGGATGGTAAGTCATTGATAGAGGGAAGAGAACCGATAAAGGAAAAAGAATATGTCATATCTAACACACTTTCCCAGCTTGTCGGTGGATTGACTAAGGCAAATGAGGCTGTGTCATCCTTAGGCTTTACTATTGTCGGTGTCATAGATTCTCCTTGGGCTACTATATATGGATGTGGAAGAAGAGAATGTCTATCTAGTCTATTGAGCACAGGAAATTACTTGACACGCTATCCGACAGAGAGGGGAAAAATCCTAGGTGCTCCTAGATTGATCAGCTATAATCTGGAAAAGACAGAAGAATGGATGAAAACAAAACTCAATGGATACTATACATTGGAGAAAACAGACGAACTTGTAAAGAAATATGACAAGGATAATGAGATAGATAACGCAAAGACCGAGATTATTTTCTTCTCGCTTGTCACAGCAATAGAGATTATCTTTGTGTTTGCCGTTGCATTGTCAAACGCCTTGTCTTTAAGGGAATCTTATTATGTGTATCTTTCACTCGGATATCGAAAAAAAGAACTAGTTTTGGCAACTGTCCTTTCTTCCTTGATTCAGTTCGGTGTACCTATGCTGATTGGCTTCTTGTTCATGGCAATTTTTTTCTCTCTGTTCCAGGTCCTGATATCATGGGTTTCACTGATTGTTATCATTCTATGTCTTTTGCTAGTAGCAATGGTTCACACATTGTTCGGAAATATTTATCTTTCTGTCTGCCAGAATGATTAAGCCTTTTTATCTGATTCCTTTTGCTACACATGTTATGACCATAACATGAAAACATTATGATAATTTTTTGAAAATGTTTCTTTATCCTTTATAATGTTATAAAGGATGTGGAAATATGAACAAGAAAAAGACGATAGTAGCCTTCATTTATGATTACGATCATACGCTCTGCACAACGGATATGCAGAATTATTCCTTCATTCCATCATTGGATATTAAGCCGAAAGAATTCTGGTCTAAGGCAAACGACCTGACAAAAGCCAATTCTATGGATCCTCTTCTTGCCTATATGTATCTCATGATTGAGGAATCTAAGAAAAAGAACCTTCCCATTAACAGGGAGGCATTTGTTCAGCTAGGGAAGGACATCCAGTATTTCCCTGGCGTTGAAACATGGTTCAAACGACTGGATGAATACGGAAAAGAAAAAGGTGTTGAGGTTCAGCACTATGTCATCTCCTCCGGCAATAAGGAAATCATAGAGGGATCCTCTATCTTTTCCTATTTCAAAGAGGTGTATGCGTGCGAATATCTATATAAAGACGGTGTTGCTGTCTGGCCAAAGAGCGTTGTGAACTATACCACAAAGACTCAGTTCTTATATCGTATCAACAAAGGAATTCTCGATATCTCCGAGAATGCAAAAGTCAATGCCTCTATGCCGGATGAGGATAAACCGGTTCCGTTTCAGAATATGGTCTATATTGCAGATGGCGAGACAGATGTTCCGTGCATGAAGACCGTCAGAAGCAATGGCGGAATCGCGATTGCAGTCTATGACAAAAAAGCAAAGAAGCCCGCTAGCCGTCTATTCAATGACAGACGTGTCGATTTCCTCTGTGAAGCGGACTATTCCGAAGGCAAACAACTGGAACAGATTGCAAAGCTGATTATAGATAAAATTGCACCAATGGATAAACTCTATCGCCTCCATTATCAGCAGGTTGATGAAGAAAACTATAGATAATATAAAAAGTTGGTAATTTAGCCTTCACTTAAGACTTATATAAAATTTTAGAATATTAGCATCCAACAGCAACTGAAAAATAAACGAACGATTCGGAATGTGTCAGTGATTGTGCCACTTAAAAGTGGCACAATAGTGGCACATTCTTATTGTTTATGTTCTAGATATATTTTATAATGTTTTCGGGGGTTGGATTTATGAAATACGAAAGACAATATGAGGACGAATCCATTGAATTCAAAAAGTCTCTCGGTCAATTAGATCGTGGTATTGAATCGTTGACTGCTATGCTGAATAAGCACGGAGTCGGCAAGATTGTTTTTGGTGTTTTAGATGATGGCGAGATTGAAGGCGTTAAGGATATTGGTCAGGAAACTATTAAGAAGATTGCAACGAAAATAAAAGAAAACGTTTCTCCGTCCATCGTTCCAGATATCAAGCCTAAATGCATCGATGATAAAACCGTTATCGAGATAACTGCAAAGGGCGATAAGAAACCATATTCCTGTTTTGGCTTATATCTGATTAGGGTTGGAAGCGAAAACAAGAAAATCTTACCTGATCAATTAGGAGACCTATTTTTTACAAATTCGAATTTATCCTGTGAAAAGATAGAATCACTCAATCAGGATTTGACGTTTAATGGTTTGAAATCCTTATATATCTCTAGAGGGTTTTCCATCGATAATAAAACCTTCGCAAAGAATATGGGGCTTCTGACTTCTAACGGAAAATATAATTATATTGCTGAAATTTTGGCTGATAATAATAACTGTTCTATTAAAGTTGTCCGTTTCAAAGGCGAAGATAAAACAGAGATGATCTCCAGAAACGAATTTGGATATAAATGTATGCTCATTGCCATGAAGCAAGCATACGATTATACCTCTTCCTTTAATGAAACCCGTGTCGATCTCAATAGTGGACTAGAAAGAAAGGAATTAAAGCTTTTTGATGAAAAGTGCTTGGATGAGGCGTGGCTAAATGCCTGCTTGCATAATAGATGGGCTAGAAATGTTCCGCCTGCTATCTATATCTTTTCTGATAGGATAGAAGTTGTTTCAACTGGCGGATTGCCTCTTGATTTTTCAAAGGAAGAATTCTTTGAGGGAGTCAGTCATCCTATAAACATGAATCTTATGAAAATCATGGGGCAACTCGATTATATCGAACAGACAGGGCATGGAGTTCCTCTCATTGTCTCTAAATATGGTAAGAAAGCCTTTGAATTATATGAAAACCATATCATTGTAAGAATTCCTTTTGCCTTTGTGCCAAGCTTCAATCAGCTTAGTAGTGATCTGAGCTCGTCACATAACAGAATACTTACAATACTCAATGAGAATCCGACGATGACTTTGAATGAACTTGTAAAGCTTTCTGGTCTTGGAAGAACAAGAATCAATCAGATAATTAGTGATTTGAAGAAGATTGGTAAGATTGAAAGATCCGGAAATAATAGAATCGGATATTGGAAAGTCAATAAATAAGTCGGAATGTGTCAGTGATTGTGCCACTTAAAAGTGGCACAATAGTGGCACATTCTTTTTTTTCTTTTTCTATCTCTTTATGAAGGGAATGATGACGAGAAAGAAACCGAGAAACTAAACAGAACGAACGGCTAAATTGTTGAGCACAAAGTAAAACTTCGTTTACTTAAAATTTTCATACACGAAGCATATATTAAGAAGACTTAAAATCTTACCACTATACATTAAAGTTCCAGGGTTTCTCTCAAT
>CAVJZP010000007.1:0-54498 GCA_963654365.1 Oscillospiraceae bacterium | reverse complement strand
CCGTAATCCTGATTGATGGAGTAGGTGACTCTTTTTCTTCCTTTGACATTCTTCTGTTCACTTGCATAGAGGCGGATGATTCCGCTGTTGAGAAGGGAACGGAGAATGGAGCTGACCGTTGCATTGGAAAGAGAAAGTCTCTCCGCTAACTCCGTTCCGCTCAGGGGCTGTTCTCTTAACTGCCTGATGACAAGCTCATTGTTCAGTATTCTTGCAATGGATTGGTTTTTTCCTATTGTTTCATTCATTTTATTTATTTCCTACCAGATTAATATTATATCCATTGAAGGTACAATATTTGATATTGTTTGACCAAGTCTTTCCGACAATGCCACCTAAAGATGTCTCATGATTGAAGGGCTGATCATCACCGGACGAAACCGTACAGTTATAGGCGTTGATGTTTCGGATGACAGCGGAATCGCCGACATATCCGGATAAGATGCCAGTGGCATCTCCTCCTGTTTTGCTGATCGAGCAGTTTGCAAAATGGATGTCTTGGACCGTAGCAGAGATACCTTCTCCTCCGACCTGGCAGAAGAAGCCATCACCCCAAGAGGAAGTCTCTTTTGAAATCGTGACATTCTTGATCGTATGTCCAAGTCCATAGAACTTTCCGTTGAAGATTGTGTTTTCACTGCCGTTTAGTTTTTCACCGATCGGGTGGAAGTCAACACCGGTGAAATCCAAGTCAGTCTTTAAGACATAGACATTGGACTGAGAGAAGTTGCTTACAAGGTCAGTGTGGTTAGCTCCATCGACAGCAAAGTATTTGTAGAAATCATCTAAGGATGAGATTGTTTTGTACTCTCCAAAGCAATTGGTTAACCATGCCTCATCCGCTTTCTCCTCCGTTGTCGAGGTGGCGAAGGCACGATAGATGTTATCATTCTCGTCTCTGATCTTGAGCGTATGCTGAACATCATCATTGGGAATAAGAGAAGAAGAGATAGTCAAGGTGTGATCAGAGAAGGTGTAACCAGTATCTGCAATCTTCGTTCCGTCCAGAGTAATCTCCTTGACAGAGGAAGTGATACTATCGATCTTATAGGAATAATCCGAGACATCACCTTTATAGTGAATGACATTGCTGTTTTCGATTGTGTTAAGTTTTTTGACAGTGAATGTTTTAGAGGTGGTTTCTCCGATAGCAGTGGCAGAGACAGCGATTTCCAATCCGTCCGGGCAGTCATCTTTGATGGCAAGAGTGTTTCCGCTTAAAGTAAAGTAGCAGGACTTCCATGCCGGGGATGTCGTGGCCGTGAAGGAAGCCTCGATATCGCTTTTCGGAGTTGTGGCTGTCTTCAATGCAATTGTATTTCCTGCCTCAAAGTCGCTATCTGCATTTGTAATCGTAAGTCCGCTGATAGAGTTGTATAAGAGAATGGTAGAAGTATCGGTTAGATTGATATCATACTGATCGATTTTCAAGGTAGCCTTGATAGTTAGGACAGCACCATCTTCTGGAACATTGATGTCAGTAAGAGAGAGACTGTCATCGACAATCTTTGCACCATAATTCTCTCCCTCGATGCTGTAGCTTACATAGGCTTTGTACTCTTCCTGTCTCTCTTCTGGCTTTATGACAGTGGATAAACTGATGCTTTCTCCTTTCAGAGCGTATTCGGGAAGAGTCTCGAAGGAGAATATTCCAGGTGTATGAGGAATGCAGAGATTCTTCAAGGTAGGAACTGTATTCTCTTCTGTTGTGAAATTATGGCTAGGAAGAGTGGAGAAATCATAAGCCTTCATCTCATCTAAGGTCGCGAAGACTTTTCCACAGTTCTCACTGGTCACTTCGGAATTGCTGCTATATCCGAAGATGGTCTCGGAACCAATGGCATAGCAATTCTTGATAGAACCATCCGTCTCATTCAATCCGACCAATAGTCCACTCTGTTTCCACGAAAGATCCGGATCGATATTTCCTTTGACAGATTCATTGATGGATAAGCAGTTCTGAACATATCCGTGATTGACAGAGCAGATGACACCGGTCGCGCTTTGCCCTTCATTGATAAGGGAGACATCAGAAATTATATTCTCAATCGTTCCTGCGTTGTTTCCGACTAGTGCGCCCGACCATGATTTTGCGGATATAGAACCAACTAATTTCAGATTCTTGATCGTTCCTGTGTTTCTTCCGAACAGTCCGTTGACCGCTGTCATTCCCTTGTAGGAGAACCCGGAGACCGTATAGCCGTTTCCGTTGAATGTTCCGCTGAAAGGAATGTCGTAGACACCATCGTTATACGCACCGATAGGGGACCAGTCTCCCTTATCTTCGATGAGGCTAGTCAGATCGATATTGCATCCTAAGACGTAATATCCAGCTAAGGAACCTCCTTTGAAGGAGGGAGTCTCGGAAGAATAGTCTGCTTCAAAGATGGTATCGAAATCATTCGCATCATAGATGATCTTATCAGCGATAGAAAGAGAAAGAGGAACGCTGTTTCTCTTTGTTGTGACTTTGAAATTGTGTTCTCCGCTATCTAATATGGAAAGATAGGAACTTGGAAGAGTGACAGTCTTGGTTTCCTTGTCGTATGTAAAGCCTGTGACTTCTGTGATGACTTCATCGACGATAAGTTTCACATTGGCGTCTGTGGTCTCTTTCTCGGCGTTCTCATTTCCATTGAAATTCAAAGTGAAGACAGCGTCTTCCTTGCTTCCTTTTTCAAGGATGACATCATTCTCGGAATAGATGATATGGTCCTTCATGACGATGAAGGACTTCTCCTTGCTGACACCTTGGCTTTCTGCGACGACGACAAAGGTGGTTCCGTCTTTTACGCTTTCGGAGTAACTGACCTTTCCTGTTTCAGCACTGATGGTGATGCCATCGATGCTCTCTTTCAAAGAGTAACTGACAGCATAGTCTCTTCCTTTTTCAGTCTTGGCACTGCAAAGGACGACATCTCCATCGACTAAGTATTCACTGACGTTTTCAAAGGCGAGGACAGGCTTTTCCTCTTGCATGTTGAATTTGATAATGGTGGTTGCTGTCTTTCCCTCTAATTTGGCGATGTAGACTTTCTCCGGAATCGGATTAGAGTAGGGATCAAAGTCGATTTCGCCGGTGATTGGATCCAATGTGACACCTTCTGGAGTCCCTCCCTGGAAGGAGTAAGTGACTCCAATCGGGTTTCCCACAACTGTTACCTTGTCCTTTGGATTGACTGTGTAGGTGTCCTTTTCAAATGTAATCTTTTTCACCATGGTGTCCGTCGTGGTCGTCTTACTAGATTCGTTGTTTGTGGATTCACTTGTTGTCTTTCCGCATCCGGCAACGAATAACAGACCTGCACTGGCTAAGAAAATCAATGACTTTTTCATCCTTTTAATCCTCCTGCATTTGTATTTTCTATAATCTTCTTTTGGAAACAGGAATAAAGAACTAAGACAGGAATCAGAGCGATGATGACAGTGGTGAACATCATCGGATAGTTTCCGTCTCCGCTGAATTCGCTTTGAAGCTCGTATAATCCAACGGCTAAAGTGTAATGGCTAGGCATGAAGAGATAGGGAGTGGAGTAGTCGTTCCACAAAGCGATAGCCTGAAGGATAGAGCAGGCGATGATGGGGCCTTTCGCCATGGGAAGCATGACTTTGAAGAAGATGGAGAATCGATTCGCGCCATCCATGCTCGCCGCCTCTGCATAGGACCAGCTGATGGATTTGAATGCGGAGTAGAGCATGATGAAGTTGAATCCAAAGCATCCAGAGTAGAGGAAGATAACGCCGAAGAAGGAGTCATCCAGATGGAGAAACTCCATCATGTTGACCTGTGCGGGAAGAGTTCCGACAATCGGTACGACCATAGCGAATATCGCAATGGCGTAGATAAGATCTCTTCCAGGGAATTTGTATTTGGCTAAGACATAGGCGGCAACAGCGGAGAAGAAGACATTGACAACCGTGCCAACTACTGTGGTCAGAACCGACCATAAGAACATCTCCCATATCGTCTCTTCGGTTCCTCCGATCGTTGTGACCTTGTACTGGAGTATTTCGATGAAGTTGAGTCCTTCAAACTGACGGGGAAATCCCCAGACATTTCCGGAATTGAAGTCCTGATTGGTTTTAAAGGAATTCAGTAGCATCCAAAAGAAAGGAATGCATAATGATAATGCGTAAATGACAAAGATAGTGAAGACAATCCACTTCGTTGCCTGATAGGATCCGTTTCTTTTTGCTTTCTTCTGCGTCTCTTTCGAGGAGGTTATATTTTCTATTTTCAGCATATCAGTAATCCACCTCGCTGTATTTCTTGGACATCAGCTTTCTTGTAAGCAGGATGAGAGGAGACCAGATAGCTGAGAAGATGAGACCTTTTGCCGCCGCTTCACATAAGTCTTTCGGGTTTCTCGTATCGACAGAATCCCAGATCTGAAGGGAGATAGTCCATGTGTTGCCTTCTCCACCGGTTAAGAAGAGAGGCTGTAAATAAAGGGTAAGGACATTGGTCATACCCAATATGACGAGGGTGATGACCGTCGGCCAGATCATAGGAACAACAACGTGGAAGAACTCTTTGAAGTATCCGCAGTTATCTATCTTTGCCGATTCCAATAACTCCTTAGGTATTCTTCCGATAGCACCGGAAAGGAGAATGATGTTATAGCCAAGTCCTGCCCAGATGCAGTAGATATAGACCATGATCTGGGACATCGGATATGTCTTGGAGGCCGTTTCCGAGATGCCTAACGCTTTGATGATCGGATAGAGATATCCGACATTAGGCTGATAAGCCATCTTGAAGGCGAAAGTCAGAACGACAACCGGAATGATGTTCGGAAGGAAGAAGATGATGCGGAAGAGATTGGCTAAGGGCATCTTCTTGGATAAAAAGTAGGAGAATAGCATGCTTAAAGGCAAAGAGATGAAGATGGTGATCAGTGCGAATCCTAAGGAATTGAGGATGATGACAGAGGAATTGTTCAGCCATGAGACTCCTGTCGTATTGGCATAGTTGTGGAAAGAGTCATACCAGACCCTTCCTAAGGTCTCAAATCCAACCCACTCATATCCGGTGATGGAACCTTTCTGGAATGCCAGAAGGAGGGAACGGATATTGACGAAACTCCAGGTGAAGACAAACTGGGCAATCGGATACAAAAGCATGACGATGACAAAAATATAGTCTCTCTGCTTTTTGGAGAGTCTTCTCTTTTTCTCTTTTGGCGCTGAATCAGGGAAGGAGAGAACTCTTTCCACGCTTTCCATACTCGGTGTAATGCTTTTCATTTTATTTGTTCGTTATCTGGAAATCATCCAACATGATTTTGTTTCCGCTTCCGGAACTTCTCGCTTCAATTCGTATCTTCTCTGTTCCCTTTGGAGCAGTGAGTGTTCCTTTGTAGGTCTGAGTCTCTTCCGAACGGATATCGACTGTGGTGGAACCTAATGTAGTCTCATCATTGGCTCCGTAATACTGGAATGTGACGGTTCCGCTAGATGAAACATCTGCTTTTCCTTTGAATTCATAGTTGAACTCATAGCCGTCATAGACAGCCTCAATCTCCTGTCTTAAGACTCCGCCGTCTTTGACAAAGGCGGAATAAGTGGAATTGATCGTTCCGCTTTCAATCCAGCAGACTTCCTTCTGTGCCTTCTTTTCGCTGACTTTCTTCGTGAAGGTCCATCCTCTGTTCTTCAATGTGGAGTCATAAGTCTCTTCAGAAGAGGTATCGATCTTTCCTGCGTATTCAAAGTCACCGTTGCTGACTTTGTTAGCGACAGGAGTTTTGATCGGCTTTTTCTGGTAGAAGGAATCGGACGCGACAGAGAGGGAAGAGGAAGGGAGAGAATCAAAATCGGTATAGGGCTGATCCTTGAAAGGATTGTATTTGACGTAATCGACAAACATATAATCCTTTTCAAAGTTTGCAGTACCTGTAAAACCGTTTGGGAACCAAACGCCGAGCCATAATCTTCCTGCTAAGGTTGGAACAAAGGTAGTCGATACGTTTGTGATCTTTCCGTCGCAGTAATAGACGACCATCTCTGGATCGGTATACCAGTCAAATCCGAATGTGTGCCACTGATTGTCGTTATAGGCAACAGAACTCGTATTGGTTTCACTGATGTCTGCTTCGATCGAATCGCTTGCCTTTTCTGTGATCCAGTTGGTGTAGAGAGCCTTCTTATAGGTGATCTTGCCAGATTTGGATCCGCCGGGAAGTTCGACATCGATCTCTGCGTTCTCGTTCTCGCTTTCTCCTTCTACGGCTCTGTTTCCATAGGTCCAGAAGGCGGTGCAGGCTCCGATTCTAGGATGTACCTTCATCTTGATCTCATAGTGACCAGGCAATGCCTTGAAAGTAGAAATCAAAGAAGCTCCGCATTTTCTTCCGTCCTTGAACTGACCGTAGCTTTCCATATCGCCCCTATTGTAATAGAGACCGTTTCCGGAAAGGGCTAATGTCCCATCTTCCGTGATGGAGACATTGTCAGGAGAAACGCCGCCGTTATTGGCTCCCCAGTATCCTTTCAGGACAAGCCAGTTGTCTTTGCTCAGCGTGTCAAAGCCATCATAGAAGCCATTCTCCACATCCTCTTGAACGTTGTCGAGAAGATGATAGTCTTCCCCAACTTTGAATTTGTCAGAGACATCATTCTCAGAAGTCTGATCCTCATCGGAAAATCTCTCTTCACTAGAGGAAGAACCTTTTCCAGAACAGGCACAAAGCGATAATTGTAATACGGTAAGTGGAATGATCCAGTTTTTGATATATTTTTTCATAGCGCTTACATTATAAACCAGAAAATGATGTTGCTCAAGATATTTTTTATAAAGTTAATAAATTGGTGAAAAGACAAAAAGGATGAAATAGCAGATTCTCAATATATATCCAATATAATAGGAAAAATAAATTAATTTCAGCCGCTGAAAAATATTGCAAGCGGTTTCCTTGTGGATTACAATAGTCATAGTGATTTTTTTCACTAACTGAAAAAGGAGATGAATATGGCTAATATCAAAAGAGGATTTGTTTCACTTCTTGCTGTTTCTTTGCTTACGGGATGCTCCGGATCTTCCGATGCTGCACAAGATAAGACAACATTGAATGTCATCTTATATGATGCAGGATGGGGAAGCGAGTGGCTTGAGGATGTCATCGCTAAGTGGGAAAGCGAGAATGAAGGATATAAGGTGAATCTCACCGCAAAGTATGAAGTGAAGACTCTCATCAACAGGCATCTCTCTTCTAAGAACAATCCGGATGATCTCTATATCACGACAGACAGCGGCTGGAGAAACTACGCCTATCAGGGAAAGTTCGCATCTTTGGATGATCTGATGAGTGAGACGGTGGATGGAATGACTGTCGAAGAGAAGGTCAATGATGAATTCCGTTCCTCTTTGAAGATGACAATCAATGGAGAAGAGCATGTCTATCGTCTTCCTTGGACTAGTGGATTCGGCGGAATCTATTACAATGCCAAGATGTTTGAGGAGAATGGATGGAAAGTGCCGACAACGACATCCGAACTGACAGCCCTTGTCAAAGAGATCCTTGAGAATCCAGTCGAAGTCAAAGGAGATGATGCCGCAAGTGTCAAACCTTTTGTCTATACTGGTGAGAACACAGACTATTTTGACTACACCATCTTCAACTGGTGGATGCAGTTGGCTGGATATGACAAAGTGAAGGAGTTCTATAACTACGAGAGCGCCGAGAACTTCAATTGGGAGAACAAAGATTCTGCCTACTCCTCCTTAAAGACGGTTGTCGATTATTGGAAGACCTTATTCAGCGATGTCACCATCGAAACGACAGACGATAACGGAAAGAAGACAACCGAACAGGTTTCTCCTTATATCTCCGGATCTCTCTCTTACACGAATCACAATGCTCAACAGGACTTCTTCAACGGCAAAGCAGCGATGATCTTCGATGGCGACTGGATTTACAATGAGACTTTGGAATATGGAACGAAACCGGATGGATTTGAGATGAAACTGATGAAGACACCCATCTTCGATGGTGCAATAGATACGGATGTATCCTATGTCATCGGAAGCGATCAGTACATTGCAATCCCGGCGTCGAGCAAAAAGCAGGATCTGGCAAAATCTTTCATCAAGACGATGATCAGCAACTGGTCCTTATCCAATTTCACGAACAAGTCTCATGGATTCTTAGCCTATCAGAATACCGATTCCTCTTCTATTGATACTTCAAATTCCTATATCAGCTCTTATCTCGATGTCAAAAACAGCGTCAAGAAAGCAGCAACAGATGATTCTAAAGCATCTATCTACCTTAACGGATACATTTCTAACGCGTGGGTAGCTAGCAGCAATCGTCCTTTCTTAGGACTCCTTCAGCAAAGCTCTAAGACAGTGGAATCCAGCTTTGACACCATCTACAAAGCAGCTCAGGACAGCTTCAGCCGCGCTTAAACACTGAATATCAAAAGACCAGTTGGTTCGATTCTGCTGGTCTTTTTTATGCACTTTCACTTTAGAGATTGTCATATTTCAAGTGAAAACCATTTTATAGGCACTTTAAAACCGAAAATCCGGACCTGCTTTCCAAAGAAAAAGCATCAGATTCATAAACCTCTGATGCTTTATGGATATCAGTCTGATATGACGATTGTATTATCTTCTTTCAAATTTGTATAAGGGATGACTGCTATCTTCTTTCTCAATCCGTTTTCCTCATCGATAAGTGGTAATTCTTTTCCGTTGAGGAGAATCTTTCTTTCCTTTCCTTCCTGGATATGATGTATTGAAATCTGTTTATTGCGGAAGCGGATATTCATATTCGAGGTTTCAAACGGGAAATATTCAGCAGGATGCAGGAAAAGACAATCGAGATGAGGATCGAATCCGAAGGCGTTTCTCACTAAGGATTTGAACAAGGTAGAGGAACTTCCTGTAAACCAGTCATTCATGCTCTCGCCATCGCATCCTAACTCTGGATTATAGACATAGCTGTTTGGCATGACAAAGGGAGTGGTCGAGATGAATTCATGTGTGATAGGAATAAGTTTCTCTATCTCATCCCATGCTTTCTTTGGCTCATTCAATAGGAAGAGAGAATCCAAAGCGAATACACTTCCATGGACATAGGTAGCTGCATTTTCCGCTGTTCCTTTCGGAAGATTGACGATTCGACCTACTTGATAGGCGTCTTTGTCAAAGTAGGGTTCAAAGGTTTTGAATCCATACTTCCCTTCTAATTTCTGATAGGCGGCAAACACAGAAGCGATATATTCCGGATGGTAACGATAGAATCCGCTTAAGACATAGAAGGCATTGGAAGTCAGTGTGTCTCTTTCTTTCTGATCGATGTCAGCAAAGGAACCAACATAGAAGGAACGGTTATTCCCCCAGCCGTGGATGATCTTCGTCTCGTTACCTTTTCTTGCAAAAGCGTGATGGAGAAGCCCATTTTCAATGACAGACTTTGCGTTCTTGGCTTTTGCAATCCATTCTTCCTGTCTAGTGATCTTATGGAATATTTCGATAGATTTATCCAAGGCAGAATAAAGCTGGAAGGTAGCCATGACAGAGACACCATTTCCAAAGCCGATACCATTCTCTGTCTTGCCTAATCCATCGATGGCATCATTCCAGTCACCGTAGAGTGTCTTCAGACATCCAGTGTCAGTATCGATATTGTCGATCAGATAACATAGCATCTGCTTCAGGTGGGATAAGACATCGTCTTCCCTATCGGAGAAGCAGGCGGAGGAATCCTCGTGGATTTCGATGTATCTTCTCTTTTCAAAAAGGAGGGAATAGTCATCTGTATAAGACAGGTATTGATAGATGCAGTCGATCACCCAAAGTCCTTGATCAATGAATTCCCTTGCATCGATGCGGACATCCTTTCCTTTTGACCAGGCGAATTGTCGTGGACATCTTCCTGTTGTGGAAACGTAGTCGAGACATCCTAATATCTTTTCTCTCACCATCTCCGGTTTGAAGATGACGGCTGCCTCTAATGCCTGAAAGATATCACGGAAGCCAAGCATCCTAAGTGTGCTGTTTTTTGTCCCGGCGCAGTAGTCTACTTGCTTTACCAACATTTTTGAGAAATGAGTGAACTTTTCTGAGTTGATGATATTTCCGTTTTCAAAGGAGAAGATATTATAAACATCCTCATCATTGGAAATGGATATGAAGTAATTCTCAATCTCTTTTAGGCTCATGAATTCATCAGATTTTGTCAGCTGATAAGAGAAAGAGAAACTGTCCTTTTCCTTGAGATGTGATTTCAAAAAGTCACCTGCAATCGCAGTATCGGAGAAGCAGGTCGTATCCTTATCCTCAAAAAATCTTCCTTCCAATAGACAGTCAGACGCATTCTTGTTTCCGGTCTTGGAATCAGAGTAAACAAGTCTTGAGGTTGTATTCTCGCTCTTTTCTAAATGGGATGTGTTTCTTCTGAAATTGAAATGATGGTAGAGATGGATATCTCTGGAGATATCTTCTGTCGTATCGAACTGGAAACAGGCTTCATCGATATGGCATTTCTTGAACCACTTTGTCTCTACGCTGGAATAGTTGTTGTGCATCAGCATCGGATTGAAATACAAAGAGGTATAGATATCTTTTTCTTTCTTGGAATCGTTGATGACCTTTCCGTAAAGCAACAGATCCTTCTTCTCATTCAATGTCAGTGTGACAAAGAAGAAGATTCCTTTTGTATGCAGAATATAGGTTGCGGAATGATAGGAGAAGAAGGTAGCTCTTTCTACCTTTTCTTCCATGACATTACGGTCGAATTCGAAGAGGGAAACAGGAAGGTAATGATCTTTTTCTTTGATTCCTAAAAAGAAGGAAAGGGATGAAGTCTCTCCTTCCACCGTTTCCGGAAGATAAAAGAAATCGGATTCGCTTAGATGAATCTTTCCGTTGCTGTGTGCCCATAATACCATTCCGTCTTTGACGTATGGATAACGGGCATCGCTTCTTTTGTCCTTGGTCAGAAAGATACCGTTGTTCCAAAAGAGATAGTGATTTTTTTCTTTGTCGGCTTTCTCTTTCAAAGCCGAGAAATTGTTGAGCAGTTCTTGATAAATATTCATATTGTCCTCAGTTACAGTCATGTTTTCGGATGAAGTCTTTGATAGCTTCAATATCTTTCAGACAGACCTCTTTCTTCTTGTCGCTTTCGACAAAAATCCGTATCAAAGGTTCTGTTCCGGAAAAGCGGATCAAAGCCCAGTCACCAGACGGGAAATAATATTTGAAGTTGTTCGTAATCTTTCTGAAGTGAAACCCCTTCTCCGAGAAGTGGGGGAAGTCTTTTTCGCAGGCATCTATGATCTTTTCCCTGTCTTTGAAACGGATGCTGTCCTCATAGGATACCTTATGGAAATCAGCAAACTCTCTTACCTCTTTGATGATCTCTGAGACTGGCTTTTTCATATGGGAGACCATTTCCAAGAAGAGGGCGGAAGCAAAGGTGGAGTCTTTTCCATAGATATATCCACGCATGGTGAGACCACCGGAACTCTCACCGCCTAAAAGAGCATCATATTCCTTGATTCCAGAAGAGATGTTTTTGAAGCCGACATCGACTTCATGGCATTGATATCCAAACTTCTTGGCAACAGCGTCGACAAGATTGCTCGTTGCTAGATTCTTGACGATATCTCCTTTTTCATTTCTGTATTTTATGAGATAGTAATAGATGGAAGCTAAGATTTCATTGGCATCGACAAAGTTACCTTTCTCGTCTAAGATGGAGAGACGGTCACAGTCGGAATCGGTTCCGATGCAGATATCATAATGTTCCTTTATGACAATCTCCTTATCGGCGAGCATGTTCTTTTCAATCGGATTCGGAAGCAGGCCACCAAAGAGAGGGTTGTGCTCATCATGAATGACTTTGATGTTTTTGAAACCCATCTCTTCCAATGTAGGTTTCAATGTTAGAAGCCCAGTTCCATAGATGGGATCGATAAGGATTCTGGTATCCTTTTTCTTCTGATCGGTAAGAAGGAATCTCTGAATATATTCTAGATATGGTTTTAAAACAGAGACATACTGTATCTTTCCGTTTTGGATAGCCTCATCAAGAGAAAGAAGATGAATTTTCTTTGCTTCTTCGATTCTCTTCTCTAGTTCATCCGTCAGTTCTTTTTCCGCATCCATTCCTTCCTTCTGGAACAGTTTGACACCATTGAAATAATAAGGGTTGTGACTGGCAGTGATCATGATACCTAGTTCGTTATCCATCATCTTGCTCTGCTGCATGATGGCAGGAGTAGGAGAAGGTTCATCGGAAAGAAGGACGGGGATATGATTTCCGGCTAGTACCTCTGCAATCCATTCGGATGCCTCTTTGGAACAGAATCGGAAATCATATCCGATAAGGATCGGTTTTCTATATTCCCTATCCATATAGATATTGCAGATGCCTTGTGCAATCCGTTGAACATTAGATTTGGTAAAGTCATCAGCAATCACTCCTCTGAAGCCACCAGTTCCAAATTGAATCATACCTAAATCCTCAACTTTCTTTTAAGATTCTACCATATTCAAAAACTCTTGTGGTATAATTATTTTACAAAGTGAAAAAAATAGGAGGCTCTTATGTCAGTCATTCGAGATTCGAATATCTATGTAGAAGGAAAAGGCATCATCAGAACCTCTTTGAGAATAGAGAGCGGAATCATCAAAGAGATCAGCGATGATATTGAAGAGGAGGATGGCATCACTCTTCCGGAACAATGGATCCTTTCCCCTGGATTCATCGATGAACATACGCATGGCGCCAATGGTGCTGATGCGATGGACTCTAAGGAAGAGAGTTTAAAAAAGATTGCTCAGTCTATTCTGATGGAAGGGACGACCTCATTCCTCTATACGACGATGACGATGAAAAAAGATCGGATTCTTTCTGCACTGAATACGATACGCAATTACCTTCCTAGACAAGAAAAGAATTGCTCTCAGGCACTTGGAATCCATCTGGAAGGGCCCTTCATCTCGAAATCATATTCTGGTGCTCAGAATGTGGATGATATTCTGGATTTAGATTTAGAATCATTAGATGAGTTTATAAAAGCATCCGGAAACAATATCAAAGAAATGACATTCTCTTATAAGAGCGGTCATGATGGTTTCATCGACTTGGCTAACAAGAATCAGATCACATTATCCTTAGGACATACCGATGATACATGTCATGAGGCAAGAGAAGCCTTCAACAAAGGCGTCAGGCTTACGACACATACCTATAATGCCATGAGAGGATTCCATCATCGGGAAGCAGGAACGGTCGGAGCTCTTTTCTTAGATGACCGGGTCTCTTGTGAATTGATTCTTGATCTTCATCATGTCACTTCGGAAGCGGCACAAGTCCTTTATCGAATGAAAGGAAAAGACCATATCACTCTGATCACAGACAGCATGGAAGCAAAATATCTTGCGGATGGTCAATATGAGTTAGGCGGAAATCCAGTCTATGTTAAAGATGGAACAGCAAGATTATTGGATGGTACATTGGCAGGATCTATCCTGAAGATGAATGATGCGGTAAGGAATGCGAAGAATGTCTTTTCTTTATCCTTATCAGATGCTATCGATATGGCAACGATCAATCCAGCGAGAAATCTGCATGTCGATGATTGCCTTGGATCCATCCGGATAGGAAAAGAAGCAAACTTTGTTGTCTTAGATGAGGATGTAAATGTTTACAAGACATTCATCAATGGTGAATGTGTATACAGAAAAGGAGAATGATGCTTTATGAGATTAGTCTGCATGACAAAAGAAGAAGTCGCTAAGGATGTTGCAAACAGAATCTTATCCTTAGTGAAGAAGAAACCGAACTGTGTCTTAGGATTGGCAACGGGTTCTACACCGATTGAAAGCTATAATGAGATCATCAAAGAAAGCAAGGAAAGAGGACTCTCATTTGAGGATGTTGTCACATTCAATTTGGATGAATATGTAAACAACAACGACTTCTCACAGTCCTATCGATACTTCATGGATTCTCATCTTTTTGATTTTATCGACATCAGAAAGGAAAACACGAATTTTCCACCAGAGAACAATCCTTCCTCTTATGATGAGAAAATCAGAAATGCAGGGGGCATCGATTTCCAGATTTTAGGTATTGGAAGCGATGGACATATCGCATTCAATGAACCGGGCACTTCCTTTGAAAGCAAAACCCATATTGCAGATTTAAAGGAAGAGACAATTAAGGATAATTCCAGATTCTTTCTCTCTATCGATGATGTTCCTACTCAGGCTGTCACCATGGGACTAGCAACAATCATGGAAGCTAAGGAAATCGTCCTTCTCGCTTTCGGAAAGAACAAAGCAAAAGCAGTTGCTGCTATGTTCAGAAAGCCGGACATCTCCTGTCCTGCCTCTATTCTGAATCAGCATGATAATGTCACTGTTTACTGTGATGAGGAAGCGATCGGATTGCTGAAGGAATAATAAGAAGAGAATTTCGAATCGGGTATACCCTATTTCCTATACTAGTTCTTTTTAATCAGGCATCTCTTTGGTATGATACTTGTATCATCGCTGAGATGTCTTTTTTATTGCTTGTTGGAGGAGAACTGCTATGGACGAAAACAGATACTTAGGAACAGAGAAGATCGGAAAACTCTTATTGAAGTTCTCCATTCCCTGTGTTGCATCCTTGCTGATTTCCTCTTTGTACAATATTGTCGACCAGATCTTTGTCGGAAACTCATCTTTAGGATATTTAGGCAATGCCGCAACCGGAGCGGTCTTTCCTATCCTGGTTGTGACTCAGGCCTTCGCTTGGTGCTTTGGTGATGGATGCGCTGCTTTCTTAAGCATCTGCCAAGGAAGAAAAGAACCGGAGAAAGCTAACAAAGCCATCGGAACAGGTATCCTGTTTACTCTTCTTTCGTCTCTTCTTATCATTCTGTTCAGCCTAGTCTTTGCAGAACCGATTCTAAGGTTCTGTGGAGCAAGTGACAATTCATTGCCGCTTGCCTATTCCTATCTGAAGATTGTTGCCTGCTTCTTCCCGTTCTATATGCTTCAGAATATGATGAACGGAGTCATCCGAAGTGATGGCTCTCCTTTGTATGCAATGCTCTCTACTGGTGTCGGCGCTATTCTGAATATCGTTTTGGATCCTATCTTTATCTATGTCTGCGACTGGGGCATCGAAGGCGCTGCCTGGGCGACAGTCATCGGTCAAGTCGTCTCTTTCTTAGTTGGTGTAGCTTACTTCTTCCGTTCAAAAACCTTCCGACTCAATTTAAAGTCGTTTATTCCGGATATCAAGGGATTCAAAGAGCCGTTTATGTTAGGTGTCTCTTCCTTTATCACGGAAATCTCTATCGTTGTTGTCAATCTTGTCGGCAATGCGATGTTAGTGAAATATGGAAATCAGTCTAAGTTCGGTCAGGATATTCCGATTGCGATTACATCGATTGAGACAAAGGTGTTCACTGTCGTTCTGAATGTCGTTGTCGGCATTGTCCTAGGCGGACTACCTATCATCGGATACAATATCGGAGCCGGAAAAATCAAAAGAGTAAGACATCTATATTTCTTAATCCTTATGTGGACAATTGGTCTCTCTTTTGTGGCAACTCTCTTATTTGAGATCTGGCCAGATGGAATCATTGCCATATTCGGTGCACAGAATGATGCATTATATATGGAATATGGAAGACTGGTCTTCCGTCTTTTCTTAGCGACGACGATGCTGACCTGCTTTATCAAGATGTCCTCTATCTTCTTTCAGGCCTGCGGAAAAGCAATTAAGGCAACCGTTGCTTCCTTGGCCCGTGATATCCTTTTCTTTGTCCCGGCTGTCATCATTCTTCCTATGATCAGTGAAAGTAAGGAAACGGGTTCTGGAATCGTCGCTCTTCTTTATGCTCCGATGATTGCAGATACTCTTGCCTTCTTCATCGCTTTAACCTTTACCTTCCTCCTTTTCAAGGAGCTGAAGAAAGAGGAACAGAATGCGACAGAAAATGCGGAGATCTATCCTTCTCATCCCGGTGTTATCCTGACTATTTCCCGTGAACACGGTTCACAGGGGAAAGGAATCGGTCAGATTGTTGCTCAGTCTTTGAATATTCCTTTCTATTCCAAGGAACTATTATCTTTAGCAGCGGAGAAGAGTGGTTTGACGGAGAAGTTCCTCTCCAATACGAACACTGTAAAACAGGGTGTTCCCTCCAATCTCTATTTGAGCAAGAGCCCAGAAGCTCAGTCGATAGAAGCACAGAAAGAGGTCCTACTCTCTATTGCAAAGCAGGGAAGCTGTGTCATCGTCGGAAGAGCAGCCGACTATGTGTTGAGAGAGAATCCGAATGTCGTTTCCGTTTTCATTTATGCATCAGAGGAGACAAAGATCAAAAACATCATGGAGATGTATCATGATGATTATGAAGAAGCAAAGAAGATGATGAAGCAGTCCGATAAGGCAAGAGCAAACTATTACCAGAGTGTCACCTCTCTTTTATGGAATGATCAGCATCATTATGATCTTTGCATTGACTCCTCTATCGGAAAAGAAAAATCCGCTCAGATGATCATCGATTATTTGAAACAGCGTGAAACGGTAAAAGCCGTTGACTGAAACAAAATCATAGAAGATAGATGATACGTTAGCTTAGATGGTGTCTCGGCTTTAAAATGCGTTCTAATCTACTAAATACATGAAAAACTTGTATTTGAAGCCTTTTAAATACACGAAAAACTTGTATTTGTATGTTTTTCGGTTATAATTCAGTTGAGGGAGAACTTCAAATGGAACGTATTTATTTGGATAAGATACTGTCCTGGTATCAGAAAAAAGAAAGAAGAAAGCCTCTAGTCATATGGGGTGCCCGTCAAATTGGCAAGACATACCTTGTCAAAGATATGTTTGCAGAGAACTATACAAAGGATTATGTATACATCGATCTGAAAAAAGACCGAAGGGCCGCCGGGTATTTCAGTGAGACTGTTGACGATGAAAAGTACCTTCGCTTCATTGAGAGCAATTATGGGAAGATTATTTCAGAGGATTGCCCATTGATCATTGATGAAGCACAGACAGTTCCTAATGTTCTGACGTCATTGAAATATTTCAATCAGGACCACCCGGAATTGCCTGTCATTGTTACAGGATCTATGGTACGTCTTGCCTTACAGCGTTCTCGAAAAGATGAAGATGAAAGTGTGATGTTTCCTGTTGGGAAAATCCAGTCTCTATCTATGTACCCAATGGGCTTTGAGGAATATCTGCTCAATGCGAACAAAGGTTTGCTGAAGAGAATCAAGGAAGCCTATTATGACAGGACAAAACCATTGGAAAACTATGAGCATGAGCTTGCTCTTGATTTGCTTCATGAATTCCTTTGCGTCGGAGGCTTGCCTGATGTTGTCGATTCCTTTTTGAAAAATCATTCCTATGTTGAGGCGAAAGAGATTCTGAATGAATTGTATGAAAACTACATTGCGGATATGAGTCTCTATAACATCTCAGATGAAATGATTCTGAAAACGAGAAATATCTATAAGAATATTTTTGCTCAGCTGAATAAGGAAAATAAGAATTTTAAAATTGCATCTATAGAAAGAGGAAGATCAAACCGAGATTATTTTGGAGCATATGAATGGCTGGATTTATCACATGTCATATATCGAAGCAGACGAAAGGAAGGCAAAGTCACTTCTCCTCTAGTGGACGAGGAAGGCGGCGTGTTCCGATTATATCTTTCTGATTGTGGATTGTTCACAACAGAAAGCAATATCCCGCAGTCATCCTTTCTTTCAAAAGACACAAGAAATGAGCTTTCCGGTATCTTCTATGAATCCTATGTTGCTGATGAGTTTGTATCGAAAGGAATACCGCTTTACTATTGGACAGGAAAGCAACAGCATGAGTTTGAATTCATAGTCGACATCAATGGAGATATCTGCCCAATCGATGTGAAGAAAAGCAAAGGAAGTCTGAATTCGCTGAAGGATTTCCGTGAACATAATAAGAGAACGACAGCGATCAAAATCTCTTCGAATCAACTTGGTTACAATGAAGAGAATGATATATTGACCGTTCCGCTTTATATGGCGTTCCTATTGGCTGATGATATCATCCAAGGGAAACTGACGAAGTAGAGAAAAAAATCAGATTCACAGATAATGCAATAAAAGCCACTTTGGAATAATTCCAGAAGTGGCTTTTAGTATGATTCTATTCTGTTACTGATGAACTATTCGGTCTTATCTGTTTCGGTATTCTCTTTTGGCTTCTTGTCTTTGAGGATGAGATTCATGATGATACCGATGATCATAGCAACCGCAGTCGAGGTGATAGTGACAACCGGACTATCCACTTTTCCGAAGACTAAGGATAAACCGCCGATTCCGCAGACCAAGATAGCGGAAGTGACGAAGATGTTCTTGGTGTTGGACATATCGATGTGTTCGTTGATCATCATCTTGACACCAGAGGATGCGATGAATCCGTATAAGAGGAGAGAGACGCCGCCTGTAACACAGGTAGGAATCGTCTGTGTGAGTCCCATAAGAGGAGAGAAGAAGCCTAAGCAGACAGAGAAGATGCTGGCTAAGATGATGACTTTGACAGACGCAATCTTCGTAACACCAACAACAGCAACATTTTCACCATATGTCGTATTGGCAGCACCGCATAAGATGCCAGAGGCAGCGGTAGCAATACCGTCACCCATCAATGTGCTAGTAAGACCAGGCTCCGTCAACAAGTCTCTCTGGAGAAGTCCGGACATATTCTTATGGTCTCCGATGTGTTCACAGATGGTGACAAAGGAGACTGGGATGAAAAGAAGTGCAATCGTACCGATCTGAGAGATGCTGAAAGGATTTGTTACGGATAGTGCGTTTCCGGCTTTGTCGAAGAAAGCTGTGGAAGCAGAATAGTTCCAGTTGTTCGGAAGGAAGAGGAATTCCGGAATATCGAGGAAGGAGCGGACGGTGATATTGGCAACTCTGTTTCCTTCACCGTTGACTGTTGTGAAGAGATTGATAAGAGGATCGAAATTGACGATATGGAAGTAATCGTTCTTGCATCCGTAGTATCCGATGAGAGTGAATAGACAGGCAGCAACATATCCAGCACCCATACCGATCATGAACGGAATCAGGGAGACGGTTTTCTTTCCGTAGAAGGCGCAGATAGCAGTGACTACCATTGCGATTAGACCGCAGGATAAAGCGACCAGGTTATAAGACTGACCGCTGCCGCTTGCCTGAGTAAGATTGGAGATAGCAGAAGTGGATAAGCCTAAGCCGATGACCATGATGACAGGTCCGACAACGATTGTAGGAAGGAGTTTGTTCAGCCATTTGACACCAGCAAACTTGATGACGACAGCAACAAGGACATAGACAAGTCCGACAAATGCCATGCCGATAGGAAGAGCCCACATGTTGGCGGTCATACCTAAGTAGTTTCCGGCTGCATCATAGACTTCCTGACTTCCTAATCCGACCGCTGCAGACATCGGTGCGATGTAGGCAAAGGAGGAGGCTAAGAACATCGGCGATTTCATTTTCGTAAGAATAATGTAGATCAATGTTCCGATACCAGCAGAGACAATGGTCGGTGCAATCATTGTCTGTGCCAAGGAGACACCTGAGACATTGACATAACCGCTGAAGACGATGAGAGGAACCGTAATACAGGCGACGAACATAGCAAGGACATGTTGAACAGCTAAGATAATCCAGGAACTGACCTTCTTCGGCGACTCATTCACTTCTAGTAACATCCCGTTCTCGTGCATATGGTGCTCCTTTCCGTGTTTTTCTCAAAAAAAGAGGCTTAGGTAGAATGCCTAAGCCTCAAAAACACGATATTATGGATTACTGACCAATAAACAGAAGCAAGAAAGGAAAATCATCTCTTTTGATTTGGCTCTGCAGGCGATGGAAGTGCGTCTGTTTCTTGTTCTGTCCATGATTTTAACCCTGCGGTATATGATAAGGGTTATGGATACTCTTGTAAAGGATTTTTTTAGAATCAAGCCGACTTCTTATTCTTGTTCAGGTATTCCTCTAACTTTTTCTCGTCTTCCAATTTCTTTTTGAATGCCTTGGATTGCTTTTCAATCAACTTTTTATTTTCAAAGTAGTTTACGCCAAGCGCACGTCTGACTTTCATAACAGTTTCATGCGCTTTCTGTTCTGCTTTTTCACTGCCTTCAGCAAGAATTCTGTAAACGCTAGGAATATCGCTTTCCAGTTCTTTTCTTCTCTGTCTGATCGGTTCAAGGATGTCGTTTAAGACATTTGCAAGGAAGCGTTTGACAGTGACATCACCCAATCCTCCTCTTTCATAATGAGCCTTGAGTTCCTCAAAGTTATGGTATTCTGGAAGATATTTGGCAAAGTGTCTCTCTTCGACAAAAGCGGAGAGATAGATGAAGACCGGATTGTTCTCTGTGTGTCCGGGATCCTCAATCTTAAGATGGGTAGGGTCAGTGAACATTGTCATGACCTTCTTCGAAACCGTCTTGCTGTCATCGCTTAAATAGATACAGTTGCCTAAAGACTTGGACATCTTTGCTTTTCCGTCGATGCCAGGAAGCCTTTTGCATGCCTCGTTCTCTGGTAGCATGATCTTGCAAGGTGTTAAGGTGTCTCCATAGAGAGAGTTGAATTTGTGAACGATTTCATTCGCCTGTTCAATCATCGGAGCCTGATCTTCGCCGACAGGAACGATGTTTGCTCCGAAGGCTGTGATATCTGCGGCCTGGGAAACAGGATAGCAGAGAAATCCGGCAGGGATGGATTCTCCGAACTCTCTCATGGCAAGCTCATTCTTGACAGTTGGATTTCTTTCCAGTCTCGATAATGTCACAAGGTCCAGATAATAGCATGTCAACTCAAAAAGTTCAGGAACATGAGACTGGACAAAGATGGTCGTCTTTGTCGGATCTAATCCGGCAGAAAGATAGTCGAGTGCGACTTCGATGACGTTGTCTCTGACCTTCTGCGGAGTGCCAGCATTGTCGGTTAGTGCCTGGGTATCGGCAATCATGACGTACATCTCATCAAAGTCTCCCTGATTCTGAAGTTCGACTCTTCTTCTCAAGGAACCGACATAATGTCCGATATGAAGCTTACCGGTAGGACGGTCACCAGTCAGCATAATACGCTTGTTCTCTGTTTTTTCGTTTTCCATAGTATCACCTCAAAGATATTTCGACGCTATGTCAAATTATACCATATTAGAAAGACTCTTTATGCTCTCCTAATCGAAATCTGATCTAGAGTGGAGAGATATCTTTCAATTTCCAGTGTGTGGGTGATTTATCACCCACTTTATCACCCACTTTATCACCCACTTTATCACCCACCTCTGCAATAGGGTAAAAGAAAACTGGGATGATGGCGCAGTTCTTTTAATAATGTGAGATTGTAAATTTCTCCAGAAATGCTCGTGAAATTATATTCACTTATTCAAATGTTGTGATAAAATAATTTAGATTATCTATTTCTTTTAAGCAAAGAGGTTGTAATCGCTTACATTTTTCTATATAATACCATTGAAGGAAACTATTTATGACCACATTTAAAATCATTGTAACTAACATGGGTGGACTTACCTCCCGTTCCAGCGCTGAACTCGTTGAAGAAGCAAATCATCATAGATGTTCTGTCACATTGAAACTTGAAAACGGTGATGAATGTGACTTGAAATCCATTATGAATGTCTTTGCTTTATCTCCGATTGAGAAAGGCTCTGCTCTTACTGTCGTCTGCGAAGGCGAAGATGAGGATAAGGCCGTCTTAGGATTCGAAAAGCTCTGCAAAGAATATAGCTTCTAAGTTTTGACAACTGGGTACCAATCTTAAAAAAGTATATCATTGGCCATGGTATAGTCGGGAAGCTGTTGGGATGACATTCTTTAGCCGTCGCTGAACCTTCGTCGTCGTTGAGTCCCTTTCTATACGAGCCGAGCAGGGAAGTATTGAGATCTCGATAGGGCATAACCATTCCTTTCTGGTTATGCTCTTATTTTTGTGCAAGAAAAAATAGCCGATGGTTTACCGGCTATTCCAAGATATTATCGGAAGTAAGGTTCAAACAGAGTCTGAATCTCTTTGTAATTCTTCTGATGGAAAGGCTGTGTGCCTTTTATGGCAAGGTAGGTTGCATCATCGTATGCGATCTCAAGGAAGAACTTGATCTGATAGTTCTCTTTGTCATTCTCGTAGAGAAATGCTTTGAAACTGTCCTCTGTCTCTTCAATCTTCAGAACATCATAGAGAGTGTGAAGCAGATCTTCGCTTTCGCTTTTTGTGTATTTCCTTCCTTTGTCATCGATAAAGGAACCATTTTTATAGTTCAGTCTTATCGACTGGACCTCTTCGACAGAATCCGGTCTTCTTTTCCAAAAGGAAATGTATTCGATCTTCTTCATATCATTCCTCAAACAAAGTGAAGAAGATATTCTTCAAAACGGGGAAAAGCTTCGGAAAAGCGTTAGTCCCTATGAACTTATCCTCAGGATAGATAGAAAGATCATATTTCAGACGGATTTCAAAGGATTCATCCTCTCCGGTGACAAAACCGGTCGATGTCTTCGGCCAGTCCAAGAGAAAAAGCTGTTCATAGATCAGCTTCTTGAATCCTTCAAACTGGGCGCTGAAGTCGATCTTCTCATAGGGCTGAAGCCTTTTGTCGGATAGGATCTTGGAAGGATAGAGATAAATCTGATCTCCTTCCATTTTGATGTCGATCTGTAAGGAACTTTGATCCTTATCCGTGTAACGGAAATAGAATTCTGTCAGATTCTTTTCATGTTCTGTCAGTGACTTTCCGTCATCGACTCCGAAATCTTTATGACAGCTATCACACTGATATCCGTGTGTCTTAAAAACAGAGTCGGAGAACGGAGTGGATTCGCTGTTTCCGCAGTATGGGCAATATACTTTCATAACTGATCTCCTTTCTTCATATGAGTCGCGCCAAGAAGGGCATCGATCTCCTCTTCGTCAAGAAGACGGAATTCTCCTTCTTTCAGGTCCTTGAGTTCAACTGGACCTAATCGGACTCTCTTCAATCCTACCACATCGTAGTTGAAATGACCGAATAGCCTTTTCACTTCGTGATATTTTCCTTCGTGGACAGTCAAGTAGGCGTGATATTCGTCGATGATCTCTAATTTGGATGGGGCAGCAGTTTCTCCTCGTCCGATATCGATCTCATGGTTGAAAAGCTCAACCAAGGTTGGACGAAGAATGTGGTTAACCGTGGCAAGATAGGTCTTTTCCACCTTGGTCTTCGGATGGGCAAGGCGGGCGTTGAGGATGCCGTTATCCGTCAAGAGGAGAAGGCCAGTCGTATCCTGGTCAAGTCTTCCTACCATCCTTACTTTCTTCCGGTAAAAATCTGGTATCAGATTCATGACAGAGGGATAGTTCTCATCGATCATAGAGCACATGTATCCTTCTGGCTTGTTCAGCATCAGGATGACATAGGGAGTGTTCGGAATCTCTTTTCCGTTCACTTCAATCTTATCGCTTCCCGTGATCAGCATCTCACCGTCTGTCACCTTTACCCCATTTACTCTGATATCATTGGTCCTTATGATTTTCTTGCAGGCTTTTCTCGAACCTAAACCAGAATTAGCCAAAAAGCGATCTAATCTCATAAAGATGCGTTGTCTTTCTTCTTCAGATAGGTGGGAAGTGTCAGGACTAAACTGACTGCGAAGAAGGCGATGATGGTAGTGGCCAAGGTGATATTCTGAGCGGTCTTTGTGATTGTCGTGGATTCAAAATACCAAGGCTCTTTGATCTGATAGATGCAGATAAGAAGGAATCCAGAGAGGGATAAGGCGACGTTGCTCGCCTTTTTCTCCATGACAAACTTATCCAGCTTATCCTGGTAGAAGAGATAGAAGACTCTTCCGGTGAAGAGGGATATAAATAAGAAAAGGAACAGGAAGATATAATTTTTCATTCCGGAATAGAGAAGCGAATTCATGTATTCAGCAAAATAGGTATAGAGACCGGTGAAGAAGATTGGAGTGAAAAGAGAGATGCCAGAGAAGGAGGAGATAAAGGAAGAGAAACTGAGTGCGATGAAGATCAAAAATGGAATGATGCTCTCTTCTCCTGCCTTCTTGAAAGGAATGTAATAGAAGGAAAAGGAGAGAACAAAGACTAGAGCAAAAGTCAGAAAGAAAGGGAGAAGCTTGATTCTGTCTTTGTTTTTGATGATCTCATAGACTTCCGCGATGATAAAGACAAGGATCATAACGCCCATACCAGCATAGATTCCAGTATGATAACGCTCTAGCATCATATCCAATGGGATAAAGAAGAAGACAGATATTGCGATAGCCATCGCTATCATCTCTGTTATCGTGTGTTTTACAAACGATTGGAATCCATCATTTTCCTCTCTATGAAGCGCCTTCTCTAGTCTCTTTGTCTGAAAGAAAGGCATGCAGTCAAAGAATCCGATCAGAAGTCCTTTCATAAAGGAGAGAAAGGCAGATAGTGTTTTTTGTTTTGTTGTTTCGTTTTCCATAACTATTAATATTATATAAAACACTCTTTTGTTTTTAAATCTCTCATGCGGAAAGAAGAGAATCAAAGAAGACGTCCGAATTTCCGGATATATCCCTTCTTCATGACGGAGGTGAGAAGCCCGTATAGGATGACAAGACCGAAGAGGATCAGGATAAAGATCGGAGAGATGCTGACAAGATCAAAGGCAGTATTGATATAGGGAACATAGATGAGGAAGAATCCGACTAGACAGGAGACAACGATGCCTAAAGAGAGCGTAACAGAAGGCCTAGACTGGATAAATGGAATCCGGTCTGTCCTTAAGAAGGAGAAGACAACATTCTGTGTAATCAAGGATTCCATGAAGAATCCTGTCTGGAAGATGCTGACAAAGAGAATCTGACTCTCCTGGCTTAGTTTGCTGTAAGTTGTATAATCGATACCTTTTCCGTTTAACATCATCGGACAGATGAAGTAGAAGAGGATTACAAAGGATGCCATATCCAGTAAGGAGGAGAGAGGGCCGAATAGGAACATGAAGCTACGTATCTGAGAGAGGGAGAAGTTCAAAGGCTTTTTGATATCCTTCTCTTCTACTGTATCGAAAGGAATCAAAGAGCAGGAGATATCCGAGATGATATCGAGAAGAATGATATGGACTGCCTTTAAGGGAGAGAAAGGAAGGAAGATAGCACCGATGGACTGTGAGATCATATTTCCGAAGTTGGAGGAAGTCTGGCATTTGACGTACTTCATCATGTTGATATAGGACTTTCTCCCTTCGATGATGCCGTCCTTGAGTACGGATAGATCGTTCTCTAGCATGATGATGTCCGCTGCTCCTTTTGCGATATCGGTCGCATCCTTGAAGGAAATCCCGATATCTGCCTCCTTCAAAGCAGCGGCATCATTGATGCCATCTCCCATGAAGCCGACGATATGTCCGTTTTCTCTTAATGCCTTGACAATTCTCTCCTTATCATTCGGAGTCAGTTTGACAAAGAGGTTATGAGTCTCCACCTCTTTCTTCAGCTCTTCGTCGCTCATGGCTAAGATCTCATTTCCGGAGAGATGATTCACTTGCTCGATATTCAAAGAGCGGCAGACGGCTAGAGAGGAGGAAAGTGAATCACCGGTCAGAATCTTGGTGGTGACTCCGTATTCCTTTAACTCCTCTATCGCCTTCTTTGCCTTTTTCTTCGGCGTATCCTCAAAAGAGACAAACCCGATGAATGTCATATCCGATTCATCCGAAACACCGATCTCTCCTTTTGTAGTATCCTTGGTAGCGAGGATGATGGTCCTTTTTCCTTTCTTGGACTCCTCATCTGCAATCGCCTCAATCCTTCTTGTATCATCCTCTGTGATCTTTCTTACTTCTCCGTCTGTTTTGACATAGGAGATGATATCGAGCATCTTGTCCGGTGCTCCTTTTGTGATCATGAACATCTTTCCGCTTTTGTCCTTGAGAAGCACGGACAGTTTTTTTCTTTCAAAGTCGAAAGGAATTTCATCCAAAGGAGTGATTCCTTCTTCTAATACTTCCTCGATAGCGTGATTGCTTTTTGCATAGGTGAGAATCGAATTGTCGATGACAGAGCGGATACCGTTCTGAAAGTAGGAATTGAGCAGTGCCAAACGCAGTATGCGGATGGAAGTTTTTATATCGATATCGAAATACATGCTCAGTGTAGAAGAGTTTTCAGTTAGTGTTCCTGTCTTGTCCGTACATAAAACATCCATGCTTCCGAAATTGAAGATGGTGTTAATATCCTTGACGATGACCTCCTTCTTTGACATTTTGACAGCACCTTTGGCAAGGTTGGATGCAACCTGCATCGGAAGAAGGGAAGGAATCAGGCTCACTGCGACAGAGATGGAGAAGACAAAGGCACTGATCCAAGAGGAAGGGAGAGTATAATCGCCGATGACAAAGCCTTCTGTTCCTAAATGGATATCGAATCCATCGATGAGGAAGATCATCGGAACGATGAGGACGATGAGGATGAGAAGAAGCTTCGTAATGGAGTCGATTCCTTTCTGGAAGGTGGTGTTTTTCTTCTTTTCGATGACCTTGTCATTGAGCTGGCCGAGTATTGTCTCTGAACCGATTGCGAATATGACGCCTGTACCTTTTCCGGATACCACATTGGAGCCATGAAAAAGGATGTTCTCTAGGTCAAACGGGTTGGTAACAGAATCGATAGCGACATTGTTTACTGCCTTCTTCTCCACGGGCGCACTCTCTCCCGTCAGAGAGGACTGAAGGACAAAGAGGTCTTTGCTTGTGACTAGCCTTACTTCAGCGGGCACAAAATCGCCGCAGGAAAACTGAATGACATCTCCGACAACAAGCTCATCGCTATTGATCTCCATTGTCTTTCCCTTTCGGATGACGGTGGAGGTCGTCGCGGTAAGATCCTTTAAGGCAGATGCCGATCTCTCTGACTTCAGATTCTCTCTGTACGAGATCAAAGAGGAGATGATGATAATGATGAAGAGAATCAGTGGTGTCACATAGAAGGTCTTCTTATCGTTTGCGGAGTCAGGAAAAAAGTAGGATATGATGCCATCCAGTATTGCGATAAGGAAAAGAATCAGATTGAATAGAGTCGAAAAAGATTTGAAAAGCTTGACGATTTTCCTATCTTTTTTAGCTTCATTCAGCTTGTTATAGCCGTGCTTTTCTTTCAACTGCTCTACCTGATCATCGTTGAGTCCTTTTTCTAAATCAATCTGGTAATCTTTACTGATTTCCTCAACGGACTTTCTAGAGCACTCGAAGATCTTGGCGTTGGCAGAACGGAAGTTTTCGTTCTTTGTCATCTTTTTCATGATGATACCTCCTATAGCTGCTGACTATGGAGTGTAGGGAAACGAAAAAAGTTTCGAATGGGAACCTCTGACGCTTGAGCTTACACTTCTAGAGTATTTGAACAATGTTATCTTTTACCTTGGCTTCGATAAGAGATGTTGACCGCTTATGGAAAGTCTCCTTTCTATAAGGGCAATTGTCCGTGACTGCTAGTTAGCATGGCCTTGCTTAAGGCGTTAGAAAGCATACTACCATAAAATCAGAAAAGCAACAGAAAAATCACATCGTTTTGATGTGATGTGATTTCGGTCTGATTACGGCTTATATTTTTTGACAAGTGTCTTTCCGTATTCGTATAGTCTTTCTCTTAGTTCGACCGGTTCAAGGACCTCTAGGTATTCGCTGTAATCCTTTAACCAAAAGTAGAGAGAGTCGATGTCATTTTTGATTTCGACGATGTTGTTATCGTAGAACTTCGCCTGTTTTCCGAACCATTTGATGATCTGTTTCTTATTGGTTTCATTCTGCATCTTGATCTTTGCGGTGATGGCATCCTGCTTAAACCAGTACAGGTGCTCGTTTGTGAACTGATCGATATTGAAATCCTTGTATTTCGGATTGTCCTGGAGAAGGAATCCGTCCTTGTCTTCCTCTATCTCTATTTCGCTCATAGAGTCGAGATTGAAGATAGTGAAGTTTCCGTTCTTTCTGAAACTCCCGATGAGCTTGAACTCTTCCTGACTGACAAAGAGATAATGGGGACAGACGGTTCTCTTTTTCTGTTTTTCACTGTTATTCGTATAGAGAAAGGAGACGTATTTGTTCCTTGCTATCGCCTCAGAAAGGACGGAGAAGGTGTAGATGACTTCCGCGTTCTCAATCTTCATGCTGTTAGCGATGACTCTGGAGTTTGGAAACTTATCCTTAAGTGAGAATCCGCTCTTGAGCTTGTCGACTAACTGGTTGGTCAGATTGGTCGAGAATCCTTTGAAGGAGTATAATGCCATAATCATTGGAATGACTTCCTCTTTGGAGAAGGTCCTCTCTATGATGGCAACACCTTTGTTATTCTCTCCTTTTTCGATGATATCGGGATAGATTCTGTCGATCGTCTTATATGCTCTTCCGACTGCCTTTCTTTCCGATATGACATTGAAATCCTTTTTGAGGTAATCGACCACCTCATTCTGTGTCAGATAGTTGTTCTCATTGGAATGTCTTTTCAGTACTTCCAGTACCTGTAAGACAAAGATTGATTTATCTTCCATTGTAATCCCTCCAGTCGTTCTATGAATATTATAAATAGAAGAGATGAATTTATGTGATATGAATTTTCTCTGCTGATAAAAAAGAAAGCATTTCTCTTTCTTTGCCTTATACTATATCAGACTGATTTGATGGATAGGAGATCCCATGAAAGAAAAAATACTGTCTAAGAAAATATTCCTGCTTCAGATACTGATGTCCTCTCTCTCTTTTCTCATACCCTTGTTTCCGACACTGTATTCTGAGGATAGCAAAGCTATTGTACCTATCTCTGGTTATTCCTCCTTTGTATTCCTGAATGATACGAAATCCGGATGCCTCTATTATGGAACGATAGCCTTTACTCTTTATCTAGGATTCATGGGAGTGCTTTTTGCATTTGGAATCTTATCTTTGTTCATGCCAAAGGAAAGAGAAAAAGGAGATAAGAGAGTATCTCTCTTCTTCCTCTCTCTGTCTTTGGTCGCATCGATTCTTATCATGGTATTCTATTCCATGATCAAGGATATGAATCTGCATCTGAACTTAGGAAGTGTATTGCTTCTTGTCTACTCTGTTATTTTCTTTATTGCATATCTTGTTATCTTTATCTTAGAGAAGAAAAAATCCAACAAAGACATTTAAGATTGTGTTGATTTCATAAAGGGGGATGCCGATATTAGTGGCATCTCTTTTCGGTTATAGGAGTTGCACTCTTCCAGTGCGATTTAACATTTGAAGTGCAAAAATCATTGAAAATTGCACTTCAAATATCTATAATTCCAGCAAGAGGTTCTATCTATGAGTGTAAAGACCAACTATTTCAAAATGGAGAAACAGGAATTTGAAGACTACCTGAATCGATTGAAAAAGACGGAAGGTTCCATTCAATTGCTAGATGACAAATGTTTTTACTATCCATCTCTAGATATCATGTATCGAATCATCGGTATGTATAAACAGGTAGCGGAACTGAATTCTCTGATAGGATCCTTCAGTGCTTTTTCCAAAAGGCAGATTGTCCAATCCTTTTTGATTTCTGAGATAGAATCGACAAATAAGATTGAGAATGTATATTCGACAAGGCATGATATCTTCTCTGTCATCAGTGAAGCATCCGCTTCAAAGGACAAGAAAATCATATCGATATCCAATACATACAAAGAGCTTCTGAACACGAAGGGAAGAAAGATAGAATCGATTCAGGATATTCGGAATCTATATGACACCGTGATAAAGGATGCCATTGGAAAAGAGGACATGCCAGATGGAATTCTCTTTAGAAAAGGTCCGGTTGTAGTCACAAATGGAATCAAGCCGATACATGTCGGTGTTGCAAAGGAAGAAAACATTATTCCATCGATGGAGGAATTCGTAAGACTATATAACTCCGATCTAGAGATATTCACAAGGATGATTCTCTGTCATTATCTCTTTGAACATATTCATCCATTTTATGATGGAAACGGAAGGTTTGGAAGATTTTTGTTTTCGAATGGAGTCTATCTATCGACAGGAAGCTGTTTTGCTTTTCTGATTTCCTCTGCATTTGCAAATGAAAAGAACAGGTATTATAAAGCCTTTGAAAAAGCAGAAGACCGATATGAATTTGGCTGTCTGAATGAGTATGTGGAAACGATGCTTGAGATATTGTCTGACCAGATGGAGAACACAATCCAATCGCTGAGGAAGGATAAAGAGAAGGTAGACAATTTGATAGAATCACCGATGATGCCAAAATCGGAAAGGATGATATACAGACTTATCTGTGAGGCATCTGTCTTTTCAGACTATGGTGTATCGAATGAAGAAATCATGACTGAAACGGGCGTATCAAAAAGAACATTGATGTATTGCCTTGATGATCTTAAGAAAAGGAAAACAATCGAAGATACGAAGATAGGGAAGTACTCTTTTCACAGAGCGCTCTGATTCTTATCCTTTGCTATCTTTAGTTCATAGACGCTGGCTTCATATGGTCTCATCTTCTTATTCGTTCCTTCATAGTTGGATAAGACAAGCGTCTTTTCCACATCGCTGAAACCAAGAGGATAAGCAACTCTCTTCCCTGTCAGATTCAGTATGACCATATATGCTTTGTCTTTGTCTTTTCTGACGTAGTTGAGTATCTTTTTGCTTGTATCGAGGAAACCGATGCTTCCATAGACAAAGGTTTTGTTATCCTCTCTTAGCTGATTGACCTTTCTGAAGTAGGATAAGATGGAATTAGGATCGCCATTTTCGCTTTCATAGTTATAGATGGCGCCATTGCTGTTATAGACCTGCCACGGCTTTACATTCTTGTCTGCAAATCCATAGCCGTCTTCCTTGTTGAATGCCATCGGTGCACGGGAGTCATCTCTGGACACTTGCCATGCTATACGCTTTGCGAGGAAAGAGGGAAGATGGTATTTCTTCCTCGCTAAGTTATAGACGGCACTTGTCACGCAGTCGCTGCATAAATTGAGATCTAACTTTTTTGGATAGTCTCTTGCTCCGACTTCCTCTCCCATATAGAGGAAAGGTGTCCCTCTTAACGTGAAGAGAAGGGTGAGCAGCATCCTTGCGCCGATATCCTGATGCTTGCCCCAGACATATTTTCCGATGGATCTGTGCTGGTCGTGATTCTCCAAATAGTTTCCGTTATAGTCGACCTCAGTCTGCCATTTGATGATAGCATTTCTGAACTTGGTGATATTCGCATGCTTTGCAAGATAGTTTGGATATACATAGGCTGTCTCAAACTGGAAGAAGGTATCGAGTTCATCTTCGAGGTACTTGATTCCGTCATCTGGTGTGATGCCACCGCCGCATTCACCGATCAGTACACCATGACGCGGTTCGATGACATCCTTCCGGATCTGCTTGAGAATCTGATGATTGCCGTCTGTTGCAACATAATGCTCAGAACCGATTGGGCTTCCGAGTTTGTTTTTCTTTCCGTCTTCGTAGGATTCCTTATATATCTCAGATATGACATCACAGCGGAATCCGTATACTCCTTTGTCCATCCAGAAGGAAATGATGCTTTCGACTTCCTTCAAAACCTCTGGATTGTGCCAGTTGAGATCGGGCTGCTTCTTATGGAAGAGGTGAAGATAGTAGGTGTTATCCTCTCCTTCTACCTTTTCCCAGGCGGATCCTGTGAAATTGCTCTCCCAGTTATTCGGAGGGAGTGATTTGCCTTTTTTGTCTTTCTTTCCTTCTTTGAAGATATAGTAGTCACGGTATTTGGAATCCTTGTTCTTCAAGGCTTCCTGAAACCAGGGATGCTCATCGCTGGTGTGATTGACAACAAGATCCATGATGACACGCATCCCTCTCTTCTTTGTCTCTTCCATCAGGTGATCAAAATCATCCATGGTTCCGAACATCGGATTGATCTGGTAATAGTCAGAGATGTCGTATCCCATGTCAAACATCGGGGAACGATAAATCGGAGAAAGCCAGATGATCTTGATTCCGATATCGAGAAGATAATCTAGCTTCTCGATGATTCCTTTCAGATCACCTTTTCCGTCTCTGTTATCATCTTTGAAGGAGATTGGATATATCTGATAGACTGCATGTTCTTTCAAGAAATTGTCAGGCATTGTCGTGTACCATCCTTTTGAAAAATTATACCATGCGCAAAGAAGGATAAAAGAAAATGGATTGAAATAGTTTGCATAGTGCCAGAAAATAAAAATGGTGTCGGATGATTCCAACACCATTCTCAGATATCGTCATTTATACACTTTCGAGAGAAACAAGGATATCTCCGCAAGTCACATACAGACTACAGGTTGCATTGCTGCTTTTCGATGTGACTTTATATTCTTGTAAGTCACTGATATAGAAGAAGGCATAATGACTGCTGTAATCCGTAATGCCTATGTCTGTTTTGTCTGAGGTGACATGAACCGCATCCATCTCTTTCTTTTTGTTATAGGAATAGAAGGAGGTTCCTGGGCATTTATATTTAGCGCTTGTGAATTCAAAACCATTCAACTGTACCTTTGTCAAGAAAGCGCCCAATTCATTTCGGGAAAGAAAGCAGTCAGAGTTGAAGAACAATGCATCTCTTTGATATTCCCAAGTCAGATCGACTGCCATTTTGCTTATCGTATTTGGGTTTATTGCGCTGGAAAGTTTATGTATTTTTGCACCTTTCTTTGTCTCACCTTTTTCAATGACATAATTTTCCAAAGATTGAGTGCTGAAATCATCTTTAGACTCGTTTTTGGAGTTACATGAGAGTTGTCAATAATTATGTGTAGCGACTAATGATGTCAATGACTTCATTCGTATTGTCTCTTCCTTCTTGACCGACATGTCGGTCAAGAACTACGCCGCCAGGGCGAATCCCATCTTCTCCTTCTCTTCCTCTGACATCTCGCTGTAGTTGCGTATCCTTCTCTGTTTCTTTTCGTATTTCACGATGGCGCCTGCCATCGTGATGATTCCGTTAGCGTCGGAATTGATCAGCCTTCTCTTCTTCGTCTCCGTCTTTATCATGGAGTTGAAGCTTTCAATCTGGTTGGACGTGTACAGCGAAGTCCTCAGGCATCCCGGAAATCCCAGGTATGTGTCAAGGCCGTCCGTCTCCAGGAGCAGGCGCATCCTCCTCGGATAAGGCTTCTGCCATTTGGCGGCGAACGCGACAAGCCTTCTCCGGAACTCCTCCTTCGTGGTGACGTCAGGGGAATAGACCTCCTTGAAGTCATCGGCTATCGCCTTCTGGTCCTTCCTGTGGACGTCCCGCGTTATGTTTCTCGAGACATGGACCAGGCATCTCTGGTGCTGTGCCTCCGGGAAGATCTCGCGTATGGCCTCCGTCATGCCGTTCAGGCCGTCGGTGACGAAGATCTTCGGATTGGAAAGGCCGCGTTTCCTGAGGCCTTTCAGGGCATCGATCCAGCTGAATTTGCCCTCGTTGGGATGGAAGAAATATCCGAGAACCATCTTTTTTCCTGTTGTTGTTACGCCGACCGCGACCTCGATGCATTCCTTGGTCACGTATTTGCATCCCGCTTCATCGACGCACTTGAACGGGACATAGGTTCCGTCAAGATAGACGATCGGGCAGTCTGGTATGGGCCTTGTCTTGAATTTCTCCGCCTCGGAGAGCATCTCGTTCACTACCTTCGCCACAGTCATCCGTGACATGGAATGTCCTGTCATCTCCTCAATCTGCGCGATGATCTCGTTCTGAGACAGTCCCTTCAGATAGAGCGTCTGTATCATTCCGTCAAGGTCGTTCAGGGTCCTCGAATACGGCTTGAGAAGCGCGGTCTGGTAAAGCGAGAATCGGTCTCTCGGTATTGAGAGATGGATCTTTCCTGACGCCGTCATGAAGTCCCTTCCGTAGGAGCCGTTCCTCTGTACCGTCTCGCCTTTCGTCCTCAGGTCCTCCAGGACTCCGAGGAACTCGGCGTCGAGGAAACTCTGGAACGCCTCCTGAATCCTCTCCCTTACGAGCTCGTTGAACTCTCCGATCACTTCTTTGTGGATTTCCTCAGGGTCAGAATCCAGATAATGTGCTAAAATGTTCATGGCGCAATCCTTTCGTGTTTGATTTAAGCATTAACATTATAAAGGGTCGCGCCTTTTTTGTACCTGAATTCCGGAATTCAGGTACAAAAGCCATTACACATAAATTAGTCTACTCTCAGTTACATGAAATCAAAGAAACAGTACAAAGAAGCAAAGGAAGAATTTTCGAAATAGATTTCTTGATCATTATTATTTTCTTCTTTCTGATATAACTAAGATAGGAAACTAGCGAATAGGTTTTATCTTTGTAATTGCTTTAGAAGTTTTTAGTCAGGAAAACAAAAGGTTCTGATGTGTCTCAGAACCTTTGTCGATTCAGAAAATCAGATTACTTGGAATACTTGAAGGTGAGGTTGTATGTGGTCTTGCTGCTATCGCCAGTTCCCTTGGCTTTGATGGAAGTGACAAGTCCGTTGGAATTCCACTGGATGGCAGAGCTAGACTTGTTTCCATTGTCATCGGTGGTTTCATAGGTGACCTTGAAGGAGCTTCCTGCGTAATACTTGTAGGAGGTGTTCTCAGTGACAGTGTAGAAGGAAATGCTGAATGCAGTAGCGACAAGAGCGTAGGTGACATCATTGACGTTGGTGAGGGAGGCAGGAGTGAAGGCATGATCACTGACATTGAGGTTAGCAGAGATCTTGGATTCGGAATTGCTGTTGGAGCTAGAGGATTTGACAGTGCCAGAGACAACAGCAGACTTGTATTCGACTGTCTTCTCCAAAGCAGCATTGGCTTTGGTCTGGAAATCAGCGAAGCTGACATTTCCACAGGCAGTAAGAGACAGAGCACAGACGCCTAAAACAGCAAGACTACGAAGAGACTTTTTCATGATTAATTCTTTCTCCTTTCATGAAGTTTGAACTCTGGATAATACTTCTCAGAGATTTCGTATTACATTTTAAACTTGAATTAAGTCTGTTTCAATGTTAAAAAAAGAAATCTGTTTGATTTTTTGCAATAATGTACATTTTTTTGCGAAATGTTTATTATTCAAAAAGCAGAAGAAAAAGCCTTGCCGGTTGGCAAGGCTTAGGTCATCGATTGAGAAGATTACTTAGAATACTTGATGGTGAGGTTGAAGTAGGAAGTTTCACTGGCACCGGAACCCTTGGCAACGATGGAAGTGACAAGTCCGTACTTGTTCCACTTGATGGTGGAATTGGACTTGTTGTTATTCTCATCGGTAGAGGTATAAGTGACCTTGAAGGAACTTCCGGCATAATAGGTGTAACCAGAAATTTCAGTGGCACTGAATGTTCCGATTCCGAAGAGGTTGACATAAGCAGCGGCTGCAATGTCAGAGACGCTAGTAACAGTAGCAGGAGTCAAGACATGGCCGTTGACGGCAAGGCTGGCGGAGATGTCTTTTTCATTGCTATCGACTTCGCCGGTGTTCTTGACGGTGCCGGAAACGGAAGCGGACTTGTATTCAACGGTTGTATTCAAAGCTTCTTTGGCTTTGGTCTGGAAATCAGCAAAGCTGACTTTGCCACAAGAGGTGAGAGATAATGCACAAACTCCTAATACTGCAAGACTGCGAACAGACTTTTTCATGATAAACGATTCTCCTTTCATGAATTTCAAGTTCTGGAAAAACTTCTCAGATACTCTGCCATTTATTCTAATCATTATTTTACTCATTTTCAACGATTTGAAATCTTTTCAAGGGAAATTCAAGGAGAAGACAGAACTAGAGAAATTCTGCCATATATAATGGCAGATGAATGATTTCATCTTTGATCATTACATCTTTGGTGTAGAGGATATAGGAGTTGACGATGACAGAGGAAAAATGCTTACAGAATTTGTCTGGTCTGCTATGTCAATTACAGCTGCATTAAGCAGGCATTGATAAGCCGAATAGGAACATGTATTGCACGAAAAAGCAAGTTCGAGGTGCTCCTTTGGATAAAGAATGAGTTCTATCTTACTTTCTTTATATGCTGTTTCTTATAATTGCACTAAAATTATGAAATATTCATTTTTTTCTTAGTGTTTTACATTGCGCAGGCAATCTATAAAATTTCGTGCTTTTGGCTATTTTCCGGAAAAATTACGGGTGCTTTACTATCCTGCATGTGAAAATCATTATCTGAATGGACTACTTCGAATTCTCGTATGGCTTTTATCATTGCTGACGGAAACGGGCCTCGTTAGTTTCGTCTGGTTCTGTTTGCCATCTCTCTTTTTTAAATTGGTTCGATGTTTGTTGCGAGTTTAAATTAAGCGTCTTTTTCTTTAAGGTAACACTAATAATGGAGAGAATGCCTTGAACGTTCACATGATATTTGAATTCATTTATCTTCAGTCTCACATTTATAAATAGTCATTTACAACTTTTGTCATTAGCACTTTACATTTTGTGTAAAGTTATGATATATTATGTTTGCAGGAGGCAAAGCCAGGTGATTAGAGAAAGATTGCATGACCTAGAAATTAAGATAACTGAGCTCGCTGATTATCTTCAAATTTCAAGGCCGACCTTATACAAAGCCATAGAAGATTACGACTCGGGAAACAAACAAGGAATAAATCCAAAAATTCTCAGTTTGTTCGATTATATAAGTGGAAGCGAACTAATCGGAAAAAGAAATGTAATCGGCTATATCCTGAATGAACTTCCGAAAGTCGATGACAAATCGATTGGAGAAGGAACCTCGGCAGCGGCTATAGTCTACCAAGCGATAAAGGATAACCCAACAAGTGAGAAATCCCGATTCGTTGTAGAATGCACACAAAGCCCATCCTATGACGTGGCTATTCATTACTTAATGGAAATATCGCCCATTCTCAAGAAAGAAAAGTTGACGATAGAGGAAAAGGAAATAATCAAACCTTATCTGGAGATTTTGAAAATCTATTCGCTGAATAACAAAGGAGACAAAGAACGATGAAAAGATATCTAACACTGTCAAAGTATCGTAATTTCGGATTAAAAAACGAGGAGATGCTGACTATAAACTTTTCTCTTAGCAAAGAAACAATTGGTGATGTCGTTATTATCATCGGGCCGAACAATTCTGGCAAATCCAACGTGCTTGATGCTCTTTCTGAAGTAAGTGAGAACGTAGATGCAAGACTTCAGTCAAGGGATGTTACAACGCTGAGTTATGAAGAGGCAGACCAAAAGCCGATAATTACTTTTGGGGTGGTTGACGATGGTGCCTCGCTTACCTGCGAAGTTTCATCGTGTGGAACAAAATTCAATGCGAGCATAAAAAAAGACGAATCGGAAAATTTTGAATATGAAAATTGCTTAAAGGAATTCGAGTCCTGGCTGTCCCTCTTTGCCAATTATTTTCCAAATGATAGTTTGGGGCAACAGCACCTGAATCAACTCACCGATTTAATGGAGAAAACCGAGGAGAATTTTTTATTCGTTGTGAATGACTATCTCAATCTGCTTCGGAACAGGAACTACAGTAATTACAACAATGTCATTAATCAAATTAAAGCACGGGGAGGAGTTCTTCAACAACTGGTTTTCTTCGAGCCGAATGATCCGCTTTTCGAGGCAAATGCCTATATGGAAAAGAAATACGGAATCCCATTTATGCCAAAAATCATCCGATATGAGGAGAAAAAACTTGACCAAAGAGATCTTGAGACGAACACATCAGACTTGGAGAACAGTTTATTCTTCTGCTCGGTTTTCAAGGCAATTGGCATCGATCCGAAGGTAATCAAGAACGCATACAGGCAATATGCTCAATTTCGAAATAAAGCGATTCTCAACAAAATAAAGAAGGAGATTGATAAAAAGATTGAGTTGCTTAGCGATGAATTCAATAGGATGTATTTTGCCGAAAAGGACCAGTATCACTTCGCTATCGAATTGGATGAAGCGACGATTTCCTTCAGCATGTCGAGAGGTGAAGATGAGGAACCAATCATGATTGAATACCAGTCTACCGGATTCCGTTGGTTTTTTGATCTTTTTTTCAACTTCCTAAGTTCCAACCGGCTTCATCCTGGCGACATTATTATCATGGATGAACCTGCGACGCATCTCCACCCACAAGGTCAGCGTGAACTCCGCTGCTTCCTCAAGAAATTTGCACTTTTTAACGGGCTGACTTTTGTTATCGCCACTCATTCCCCGTTTCTTATCGATACCAAAGATTTCGACGAACTTCGCATTGTGAGCATGGAAAATAATCAATCCCACATTTTTAACATGTTCAATGCTGTGAATATTGATGACCCTGACTCGCTCAAACCAATTAAGGAGAGCCTGACAATTCAGCAAAATGTTTTTTATGACCTGAATACGGAAGTTGTGTTTGTCGAAGGGATCACGGACTACAACTATCTCAATCTTTTTAAAGACCTGTTGGACTATGAAAATATTGCCTTTCTCCCGTTCCAAGGGGTTGGCGACAATGACGAAAAGCAAGAGAAAATTCTTAGGGACCTAATATATATCCGATTCTACAAGAAAGAGCTTCTGCTTGATGGCGACATGGCAGGCCTGGCGATGAAGGAAAGATGCAAAGGTACTGATTTTGAAAACGCATTATGCATTTCAGAAGTTTTCGATGGTAAGAAAGAAATTGAAGACCTCTTTTCTGAGGAGGATTGTAAGAAATTCCCATCCCTCGACTTCAATAGCGACCAATACAAAAAGGAGGCTACTTCGTCCATCATGAAGAAAATCTGTAAAAAGGAAGATTTTTCGAACGAGACATTAGACAATTTCAAGAAACTTTTTGACAGGCTTGTTGATTGATTTTTGAAGGAATGCGGTTGGTAAGTCGCTTCGATATAGATTCCTGAAAAGAAAAAGCAGGGCGCGCCAACGCCCCACTTACCATTTGTGGCAGAACCACGGATAGCACTAAGTTTCTACCACAAACAGCCTTTCTTTTCAAGAGATTGGAGGTTTGTGAATGAGTCACAACACAAAAAGAATCAAGCGTTCTCCCTATCGGAGAGACGTCTATCTTGCCTACCTCATCGACGGGGCAAGAAGAACACAAGTCGATGGATTCCCCATCATTGAGAGATGGATGGTGGCTGATGAAGCGCCCAAGGAGGTGGTTCAGTGGGACCAGAGGTGGGCATGCAACGATATTTCTGAGACCGGCCTTTCTTTTTTCTCGGAGGATTCGACTTTCAATGGCGTACTCTCCGACCCCAGTAGATACATTGAGGACTTCAAGCAGTATGCCTGTGTGATCGGTATCGACCCTAGCCCATACGACAATATGCCACTCGTGGTCCAGAAGAGCCAAATCTACCTGAACTTGGCCATCACCTACTATTATGGAAGGAGGGGGCTGAGAGTGATCCCAAACGTGCGTTTAGGAGATATAAGGACTAGAGGTGCTCTTGAGGCCTTCCCCAAAAACACTCTCGTCTCTATTGGGACCAATGGGTTCACTAAGGCTCTATATAATCGGCGTGTGTTCGCTGAGGAGGTTGAATGTGTCGCCGAAACCCTCAAACCCTCGGGCATCGTCGTTTATGGGCCGACTCCGGATTGGTTGTTCAAGCCTGCAATCGACAAAGGCATACCTCTCTATCAATATGATTCATACATGATGGGGAGGAATCGAAGATGAAAGGGACTATAGCCTACTTTGAATCTAGCTATAACAAACCACAATCCGATGACGTCAAAATCGTCAATGAGGTTAATGATCATGATGTATCTAAACATGGCAATGCTCCTACAAAAGGGAAGCCTAATTCGGTTACGAGAATTTACAGGGAGGGTCGACTTATTCGAGAAAGATATTACGACGAAAACGGTGACGTCTACCTCGACATAGACTATACAAACCATGGAAATCCCAAAACTCATCCTGTGGTACCTCACCAACATAGATGGAATAAGGATGAAAAAGGAAATCCGCAACGAGACAAAAAATGGGAGGAAATAAAGCATGACAATATGCCAGTTGACAGAGTGGGTGAAATCGGGGCGAGAGCTTGAGTTCGACTATCAAGGGAAACGCTATTCAATCACTTATTACGGAGATGGGCGAAAAGACTATATTTCGTTTTGCGAATATTATCAGGAGACCTTGGATGTGCCCGACGTGGACACTCTTTGGAATTCATCTTACAAAGACATTAGACTGTCGGAAATGCTATTATCGGTTCCGGCGAAAGACGTTGATGTCGCTTAGAAACGAAAAAACGGAAAAAGGCGACGAATTGTAGTTTATCTCATTTAGCAAAGGCGTCTATAAGATTTCTCTGTCTTCCATTCCGTGCGGCTCCTTATTTAGCTTGAAGGCGTCAATCAAGGCGGAGTGGCTTTTCTCGCTGTCATGTACGATCGTGGATCCCTTCGTGACATGTCCGCTGAAAGACTTCAGCAGTCTTGTCTTCGACGGCTTCGTTCTTCCACAAACGGTGAGATAGACATGTTTGCCCTCAGTGGCCTTCTCGATGATCTTTCGACGCTGACCGGCTCTCCTTTGAGCACGGCCTTCAAATCGTTGTCGCTAAGTTGGCACTTCTGTTGTATACTCTTCATGGCAGCAATCTCCTTTATCAATTGGCTTGAAGCACTAATATGATAAACGATTGCTGCCTTTTTCGTGTCGCCAATGTTGAAGGCTAGCCTTCAACATTGATGACCTATCCTCTTTATACAAAATATAGTTTACTCCCGAGGGAACTGAACAGTTCTATGCCAAACTACAATCCATGCTTATCTTACTCATTTTCAACGATTTGAAATCTTTTCGAAGGAAATTCAAGGAGAAGACAGAATCAGAGAAATTCTGCCATATATAATGGCAGATGAATGATTCCATCCTGAATCATTATATCCTTAGTGTAGAGGATATAGGAGTTACCGATGACAGAGGAAAAATGCTTACGGAATTTGTCCAAAGAGGAGTGGGAGCGATAGTTTCCGGACTTCACTTCGACAGGACAAATTTTCTTCTCTTCTATTATCAGGAAATCAATCTTCATATGGTTTTCCCGGTGCAAATTATCGCATCTGGAGTAGAAATAGAGTCTTTCTCTTTTCAGACGTAGCATTTGTGCTACAACATTTTCCATGATCATGCCTTCGTTTATGTTCAGTTTGTCGAATAAAATGGCGCGGTAAATCTCATTGTCCGTATATTTTTTATCTTTGAACGTATGTGTGACAAGCAATCCTGTGTCAGCCATATAGCATTTCTGTGTCTGACGATCGGCGCTTAATGCCAGACCAATATGAGGATCAGTAGAATTGAAACTGGCATTGACAATCATCGCCACGTTCAGCCACACAAAGGATTCTTCAAAAGAACGGAATCTGCTCTGCTTTCCTAAAGAGGATAATTTGTATGTCTTTTCCTTTTTGGAGAGCTGGCCAGGAATATCATCAAAGATGGCAAACACTTTATCCTCATAGCCTTCGCAGAACTTTGCAATGTCATCTCGGTAAAGCTTCAGAATCCTTCTTTTGACGTTATCGGAAGCTCTGAAATCCTTTTCCTTTATATAGGCGAGTACAGACTGTGGCATACCACCGACTAGCATGTATTGTCGGAAATCATTCATCACTTTTCTATGTAGTGCTTCACCAAGCGGAGTCCTGCTTTCAAAACAGTTCCTGATGAATGGATAGGTCGATACATCCCCCATAGCCCAGAGGAATTCCTCAAAATCGAGAGGAAACATCTCAATATGTTCCTCTTCCGAAGGAATGATGATGTCCTGTACATTCTTCTTCAGACGGATCAAAGACCCTGTCTCTAAGTAATCATATCGTCCATCGGCAACGAGGTATTTGATCAGCTGGCGCGCTTTCGGACATTGCTGTACCTCATCAAAGATGATAAGAGAATGCCGTGTGTAAAGAGGGGTAGAGTAAAAAGAGGAAAGCTTCATAAAGAGCAAATCCAAGTTGTAACTTTCATTTTCAAAGAGATTGATGATGTCTTTTGGTGCGTTGCCAAAATCAATGAGGATATAACTTCTGTATTCGTTTTTCGCAAACTCTTGCGCAATATAGCTCTTTCCGACGTGATGGGCGCCATCGATTAGAATGGCACTGGTTCCGTTGCTTTCCTTTTTCCAAGCTACAAGATCATCATATATTTTTCTTTTCAACATAGACGCCTCCTTATGCTTAGATTTTATCATTTGTTTTCCTTTTGTTTCAATAGTTATTGCACGAAAAAGCAAGTTCAACAACTGACTTCTTGCACGAAAAAGCAAGTTTGAAACTGCTATTTCTGCACGAAAAAGCAAGTCGAATGACTATCTTCGGATGAGGGATATCTCTACTCTGACCTCTGTTTTTTCTTTCTGCTATCTCTTTCAAGTGCTTCAAAAGAATGAAACAATCGCTCTTTTCTTGATTATTTATTAGATATCTTTTGTCTTTAGGCTTAAACAATGGTATATTTTACTTGGCATATTTTAGCCTCTCTTTTTAATAGGCTTTTATATTGTGTGCGATAAATCATTAAAGGAGTACAACTATGGGTTTTCTCGATAAATTATTCCGCATTGATGCCAGAGCTTTCAAAAAGATTCAGAACAAAGCAAAACGTGTCTTCGAGTATGAGGACAAGTTCAGCCTTCTCACTGATGATGAACTGAAAGCCATGACACCCTATCTCAAGAAGAAACTTGCCGATGGACAGACCGTCGATGACATTCTTCCTGAGGCTTTTGCAACGGCTAGAGAAGCAGGCCGTCGTGTCTTAGGCCAGTTCCCTTATCCGGTTCAGGTTTTCGGCTCTACCGTCTTGAATGAAGGCGATGTCGCTGAGATGAGAACAGGTGAAGGTAAGACCTTGACCGCAACCATGGCCGTCTATCTTAACGCTTTGGAAGGGAAGGGAACCCACGTTGTCACTGTCAACGAATACTTGGCAAGCCGTGACGCCGACTGGATGGGTAACATCTATCGCTTCTTAGGCTTGACCGTCGGTGTCAACTTAAGAGAGAAAGATACCAAACAGAAACAGGAAGCATATCTTTGTGATATCACTTATACCACTAACTCGGAAGTCGGTTTCGACTATCTGAGAGACAACATGGCAAAGACCGTTCAGAACCGTGTTCTTCGCGGCCTTCACTATGCGATTGTCGATGAAGCAGACTCCATTTTGATCGATGAATCCCGTACTCCTCTTATCATTTCCGGCGGCAGTGGAATCACTGCTTCCTCCTATCTCACTGCGGACCGCGTTGTCAAGATGATGAGAAAGGACAGAGACTATACCATCGATGTTGAAAAGAAAGTTGCCACACTGACAGACAGAGGTGTTGAGCTCATTCAGAGAATGTTCTCCCTCGATAATCTCTTCGATGCTCAGTGGGCAGATCTCACCCACCGTGTCCAGCAGGCTTTGAAGGCAAACTACATCATGAAACGCGATGTCGAATATATGGTAGCTGATGATGAGATTCTCCTTATCGATGGCTTCACTGGCCGTGTCATGAAGGGCAGAGAATACTCCGATGGCTTACAGCAGGCCCTTCAGGCAAAGGAACACGTTTCCATCAAGCCGGAGACTGTCACCTTGGCAACCATCACTTATCAGAACTTCTTCCGTCTTTACGATAAGCTCGCCGGTATGACCGGTACTGCCAAGACCGAAGAGGAAGAGTTCCGTAAGGTCTACAACATGCGTGTCGTCACTATTCCGACCAACAGACCGATTCAGCGTTTCGATGACAATGATGCCATCTTCGGAAACGAAGAGGCAAAATACAATGCTCTTGTCGCCGATGTTCAGGATAGACATGAGCATGGTCAGCCGGTATTGATCGGTACACCTTCTGTCGAAAAGTCTGAAATCGTCGATCAGAAATTGACCGCCTTGGGCATTCCGCATGAAGTCCTCAACGCCAAGAACCACGCGCGTGAAGCAAACATCATCGCTCAGGCTGGTCAGAGAGGTGCTGTCACCATCGCAACGAACATGGCAGGCCGTGGTACCGATATTAAATTAGGCGAAGGCATCAAGACTCTTGTCAGCGCTGACGAAGAAAAGGCAAAGCATTATAACGGTCTTGCCGTTTTAGCCACAGAGAGAAACGAATCCAGACGTATCGATAATCAGCTCAAGGGCCGTTCCGGACGTCAGGGTGACCCGGGATATTCCAAGTTCTATGTCTCTTTGCAGGATGAACTTTTTGTCCGTTTTGCTCCGCAGTCCACGAAGAACCTTTATGAGAAATTAGGAGATGAGGCTTTCGAATCCAGAATGATGATGAAGGCTATTACTTCCGCTCAGAAGAGAGTCGAAGGTCAGAACTTCGATACCCGTAAACAGCTTCTCAACTATGATGATGTTCTCTCCCGTCAGAGAAAGATCATGTACGAAAGAAGAGACCATATCCTTTATAGCAAGACCGTCTCCGAGACGATTCCGGAGTACTTCTCTCTCTGCGCCAAGGATATCTGCAACCAGTCTTACTATCTCAAGGATCAGGAAAAGATCATGGACGGAAAGAAGCTGCAGGAAGCGACAAACAAGCTTCTCTCCTTGGAGGAGAATGAAGTCGATCTCTCTTCCTTGAACGATATTCCCTATGATGATGCCAAGGAATTATTAGGCGCCAGACTTCAGAAACTTTACCAGGATCATGGGAAAGACTGGACACAGGATATGAGAGACTTTGCTGAAAAGACAGTCACTTTGGATTGCATCGACCGCCGTTGGACAAAGCACATCGACCAGATGTCGAAGCTCCGCGACGCTATCTGGCTCCGTTCCTATGCACAGACCGATCCTCTTCAGGCTTATACCAATGAGGGCTTTGAGATGTTCGACAGAATGAATGCCTCTATCGCATCCGATGTCTGCCGTACTCTTCTCCATGTCGCTTTCCGTAAGCAGGAGAAACCCAAGACTACGATTCCTCATGTCGATACCAGTGAGACCGAGGTCAAGGCACCGGAAGTCAAATTCAATCCGGAGACGGATGTCAACATCAAACCGGATGATGATGGAATCGACAGAAGCAATCCGACTGCCAAGATCAGTTAATCTGATTCATTTACCCGATCAGAACAATAAAGAAAGGAGGGCCTTACAATGAAAGAACTATTCGAACTCAACAATATGTACGACAATATTTCTACTCAACTGCTTGATTTGCAAGGCTGTCTTTGACCTTCCAGGATTGGAAAAACAGGAGGCTGAGCTTTCAGCGATGACTGTGGATCCTTCCTTCTGGAAAGATCAGGGACACGCCAAGGAGATCAACCGCCAATTAGCCGATATCAATTACAAACTCTCTAGCATCAAAGACTTCCAGAAGAAACTGGAATCCATCAAAGAGTCGCTTGACTTTCTCAGAATGGAGATGGACAAGGACATCTTTGTAGATGCCGATGAATCCTTAGTTGCTCTTAACAAGAGTTTTACCGCATTCCAGAAAGAAATCTTCTATGCTGGAAAATATGATAACTGCGACGCTATTCTCGAATTCCATCCAGGTGCGGGCGGAACGGAAGCTCATGATTGGGCCAGCATGCTTCTTCGTATGTATGAAAGATACGCTGAAAGCTATGGCTTTAAGTTCAAACTTGTCGATATCCTCGAAGGAGAAGAAGCGGGAATCTCTTCAGCAACTCTTGAAATTAGCGGTAAGATGGCATACGGAAATCTCCGTGGAGAAAGCGGGGTTCACCGCCTTGTCAGAATCTCACCGTTCGATTCCGGAGGAAGCAGGCATACTTCGTTTGCCTCTGTCTCTGTCATGCCGGTCATCAAGGATGACATCGATGTTCAGATCAATCCATCCGATTTAAGGATCGATACCTATCATTCCTCAGGAGCGGGTGGACAGAACGTTAACAAGACAGAATCCGCTGTCCGCATCACACACCTTCCTACTGGTATTGTCGTCTCCTGTCAGATTGAAAGAGACCAGCTTGCCAATAAGGAATTCTGTATGGAGATGCTCAAGTCCAAGCTCTTCCAGTTGGAAGAGAAGAAGAGACAGGAAGAGATGGATAAGATCTCCGGAGTCAAGAAGGATATTTCCTTCTCCTCTCAGATCCGCTCTTATGTCTTCTGCCCCTATACTTTAGTCAAGGATCACAGAAGTGAATATTCGGAAGTCAACGTTCAGTCTGTCATGGACGGAAACATCAGTAACTTCATCGATGCCTATCTGAAGTGGGACTTCAGAAGAACGCATAACATCAAGTAATGGTGAAACCATGCAGAAAATAAAGAAATGGGTACAGAAGCAAATTCAGATTGTCAAGAATGAGTTCACCAATGAACCGCCTACCAAGGTGATCAAGAATCTGTTTCTCATCCTGATCGGAGCCGTGCTTGTTGCCTTTGGTGATTCCTTCTTTATCCTTCCGATGAATATCATCTCGGGCGGCGTCGCCTCTATCTCTATGTTGATCCATAAGATTCCAGGATTCTCAGTGATTTCCTTGAATACTTACGTCCTGATTGTCACTTGGTCTTTCTTCTTCCTAGGTCTTATCTTTCTAGGACTGAAATACTCTCTTCACACTCTGATCTATACAATTGCTTACCCTCTTGCTGTCATGCTCTTTACCTATATCATCAACAACGTTGTTGTCGATGGTATCCGTATCTTCGATATCACGCAATTAGGCAAGGATATTGAGATATCGAATGGAATCATTCCCTTCGAAGGGAATGAGGACAGTGTCCTTTTATTAGCCTACTTTGTCTCTGGCATCTTAGGGGGCTTGCTGACCGGCTCTGGAATCGGACTTACCTTAGCTGGTGGCGGTTCTAGCGGTGGCACAGATGTCATCAATCTCTTAGCCAATAAATATCTGCATATCAAAGTAGGACTTTCGTCCTTCATTGTGGATGCTGTATTGATTGTTGCTGGATTCTTCACTAACGGATACAATCTCCTTCCTTCCTTAGTCGGTTTAATCACTGCATTATTATGTTCAATCATGCTGGATAAGGTATTCTTAGGAAACAATCAGTATTATCTGGCTATGGTCATATCGAAGAAATGGCCAGAGATCAATGCCTTCATCAACGAGAACCTCGGAAGAGGAACGACATTACTGAAGGCACAGGGAGGATATACGAAGAATGATACGGTCGTTCTAGAAGTCTGTTTTGACAGAGTTGACTATAACATCATCCGGGAAAGCATCAATGCCATTGATCCTAATGCCTTTGTCACAGTAGTACAGACAAAGGAAATCCTTGGATATGGATTCAGCAGAACGACTCCGAAAGCAGACAGGCAGGATATCGCCATGTCTGCTGATGAGACAAGAAGACTTGTCTCCAAAGCAAGGACAAAAAGAAAGAATACATTCAAAGAAGATTTCTAAAGGGGGTGCTAGGCATCCCTTTTTTGATGTTTCGACTAACTTGATTGAGATACAGATAATGATAGATCTGTGATCAGTCTGTTCTCCTTTCAATGTCACAATATTTTTTCTTTCATCCCTATGGATACGGATTGATTTGAATCCTCGTAAGCAGAACGGAAACTCTATCTAGTAGAGCGTTGGCACTTTATTGGCACTTGGATTGCTATACTTTCTAATAATGCAATCAATCTGAAGGAGAACTATAAGAATGAATGGGAAACGACGGGTCAGCCTTCAGAAAGAGCAGAACATTAGGAGGCCTTTATGAAACGGATTCAGAAGTGCTTTGTCGCGATATGCTATTTAGTAAGCTTATCTTCCTGTGATGGAAGCTTCCATCTGTCAGATAGAAATAACGGACTTGTCTTTGACAATAAGGAACATTATCGACTTGTAGACGGAGAAAAGAAGGAAACTTCCAATCATGTCTTTGACAAACTGGTTCTCGCCTACGAGGAAAAAAGAAGCTATGATGATGACTACTATGTCCATTACTATGATTATGTCTGTCGCTGTGGATACCGTATGAGTTATGACAAATTCAGTTTTGAAAAGACAAAAGAGGGGATGGCATTGACGGGATTCAAACGGAAACTTACTGGATATGGAATCTCGAATGTGACCTACCAAGACAGGACATTATCCGATCTTTATTCGATTCCATCTTTCTACGAAGGGGAGAAAGTAACTGTTTTAGGGGAGAATGCGTTCTATGATGAGAATGCTGAGAAAACCTATGAGTGCAAAGGTAAAGAGAATATTTTCGAAAACATCACTACGATCAAGGCTCACGCATTCTATCAGTCCTTCATATCTTTTCCGGTTCTCAATTTTTCAAATGTCACGACGATAGAAAATGATGCATTTGCAAAGTGCGAATTTGGAAAGCTCATCTTCGGAGAAAAACTGACAAGCCTAGGTAATTATGCGTTTGCAAATAGTGATGCGAATGGAGTTGATCTTTCTTCTTGTCCGATAGAGGAAATTCCAGGCAGTTGTTTTACAGGATGCAGCAGTCTTAGGAAAGTGAGTCTTCCATCTACTTTGAAAAAAATAGGAGGAAGTGCCTTTTATAACTGCACTGCCTTACAAAGCCTTGTTTTACCCGATGGGTTAGAGAGTATCGAGAAATATGCTTTTGTTGGATGCACAAATCTAGAAAGCATTGTAGTTCCTTCCTCTCTTAACTGGCTTTCGGAAGAACACTTTTTATCTTACTTATCGAAAGACTATATCCATCTAAGATATATTTTCTATAAAGGAAGCAAGGAACAGGCAGATTCCGTGTTTGCCAGTCGTCTATCATCATTTGTCTATCTCTATTCGGAGAACGAACCAAGTGAAACTGGCCGTTATTGGCATTACGTTGATGGTGAGCCGACTATCTATAAATGAGAGGAAAAGATTATGAAGCACTCTGATTTACGTTTAGGCGCTATGGGGATTACGGGTATATCCTTTTTCTGCACTCTTTGTACTCTTGTTGTCTATTTCGTGACAAGCGGAGAAACGAAGTTCTTTTCTTATCCCTTTTATCAGCAGATCTCCCTTTTCCTTTATCAGACGCAAGACAGTATCCTTTATTCGATTTTCCGAATTCCTGGCATTCTTTTCTTTGGTGGGCTATTTGCCTATTGGGTCATCTATTTTGTCATTCTGATGCCGATCAAGATGATCAGCCTAAGAATAAGGAAGAAAAGAAAAAAATCCAAGGTGAAGTTCTTGGATCAGAAGAGTTTCAAAGCACCGGGGATAGGTATGTTTATAAAGTGGATTGCTGTATTAGCTTATTTTCTCGTCTATTATTACTTCTTTGCCTACTATCTTAATGATGTCACATATCCTAGAGATATCTGGATATTTTATGTGATTTTCTATATGTATGGCATTCTTGGTGCTATCTTTGTAAACCACATCTTCAATCTAGTCTCACCATGCAAGAGCAATAAATATTTCGAACTCGGCTTTCTCCTTTTACTGATAGGAGGAGGTGTTGCAGCGTATTTCTTCTTAGACCAGTTATCTATCTCTTTGAACTATTATATTCATGGATGCATCTTCCTTTTCCTTGTGGCTTCTCTGAATGCGATCGATTGTACCAGTATGGATGCAGAAATCTGTCCAAACTGCAAATCCAAATGCATTTCAATTCTGAAACATAAGGAATGGCATGATCTTGGTACAAGCATTGGATTTGAAGATCGCTCTAGAAAAGTCGGCACTCGGGAAACTACAGTTACCATAAGTGATGATCGTGGAAATACGATTGCAGAAGGAACAGGAAGTGAAGATATCTATGAGGATTATATAGGAACCTATGAAACAGAAGAAAGCGAGACTGTATATACTTATGACAATGAATGTATTCACTGCCATCGACATCATGAAACAGAGGAAACGTCTCATCATTCTAGACGGATTTGATGACTGAGTCTAGCGGAGGAAACAAAAGATTCTGGATGTTTTATGAAGAGGAGGAACGATGCCGTAATTCACTTAAATTCCATGCTGAACTTGAGAAAAACTGAAGAATCATACAAAATCATCTTGAGAAAAACTGAAAAGATTAGTAAAATAATGTTGAAGAAAAATGAAAAGAGGCACTCTTATGTTTTACAGAAAGATTTTGAATGAATTCAGTAAATGGAAAGAAGCAAATAAGATTAAGAAAAGAGCATTAGTCATTAAAGGATTAAGACAAATCGGAAAAACCACTTTGGTTTTGGAATACGCTAAAGAAAATTATGCTAATGTCGTTTACATGAATTTCATGACGAACCAATCGTTGAAAAATGTTTTTGATGGGAATTTGGAGGTGGATGAATTGATCAAGAAGCTATCCGCAGCAATTCCTCATTCAAAGTTTGTTCCAAATGAAACAGTCCTTATTTATGATGAACTGCAGGAGTGCGCGAGCGCAAGAGCGTCCATTAAACCTTTTATGCTTGATGGTAGATTCGATGTTATTGCAACCGGTTCTTTAATTGGCTTGAGAGGATATAATAAAAAACAGACCTGTGGCATTCCAACCGGTTTTGAATATCTTCTGACAATGCATCCAATGGATTTCGAGGAATATCTTTTGGCAAGAGGGATAGATCAAAAAATCATCTCTTATTTGACTGATTGTTATCGGAATAAGAAGAAGATCGAACCGAGCATTCATGAGAGCATATCAACGTACTTTAAAGAATATCTGTGTATTGGTGGTTTGCCTGATGCTGTGAATACTTTTCTTTTGACTCATGATATGAATCAGGTTCATGATGTTTTAGTGAACATCCTAGAACAATATAAAGATGATTTCGGAAAACATCTAAATGATAAAGAGAATCCGGTAATCAATAAGACTGAATTAAGAAAGATAGAAGAAATCTACCATTCAATTCCAAGACAACTTGCAAAAGAAAACAAGAAGTTCCAATATAAGATGGTAAATAAAAACGCAGTTAGCAGAGATTATAGAGATGCGATAACATGGTTGGAAGAGTTTGGGCTCATCGATTTGTGCTATAACCTGAATGTGTTGGAATTGCCTCTGGATGGCAATGCCACTGATGATGTTTTTAAAATGTATGTTGCTGACACGGGGTTATTTGTTGCTATGTTGGAAGAAGGCAGCATGAACAATATTATCAATGGTGATTTCAAAATCTATAATGGTGCTATCTATGAAAACATCGTTGTAGAAGCTTTCATTAAGAACAATAAAAAACTATATTACTTTAATAAGAATTCCGAGACTGAGATTGATTTTGTTACTAAGGTAGATAATAAACTGACATTGATTGAAGTCAAAGCAAATAATGGATCAACAAGATCATTAAGAGACATTCTAAATAAGAAAGAGAAATATCATGTAGAGAGCGCAATCAAATTAATCAGCGGAAATATCGGATATAGCGATGGCATATATTCAATACCGCATTATATGGCTTTCTTAATCAGATAATAGGTACGAACCATTAGTTTCTAAAACAAGACAAAAGCCCGACTGTTGCCGGGCTTTTGTGATTGACATCAAAATGTGTTTAGGCTGTAGTGACTAATTTGAAGATGGAGATATCTTTTTGTGTTCCTTTATAACAAGCGAACCTAGGGTTACTTGTATTATACTGAATTCTATAAGAGGAATCATTACAAGAAACCGCTTTAGTTACACCGGTTGAACTATCGATTGTAAGTGTGAACGATGTTGTTACGTCGATTTTAGTTTCTTGATACATTGAGTTCTTCTCTCCGGTATAAGCGAGATAACCTGTGCCATCATAGAAAGCATAAGAGCCGTCTTCACTACCCTTGGCAACTGTAAGTTCAGTCAAATTTTCAGTTTCTTCAATGATATCACTTGCAACACTAACGCTAACGTGTGTGTAGTACTTAGAACTAAAGGAATTTAGTCCGAAGGAACTTGTTCCGTTGTTGTAAGCGATAACAATCTTGTCGCCTTCAGCAATGTTTGTGACATCTTTGACAAGAGCATAGGATTTTGTTGTGACAGGATCAGTGTCAATGGTAACTTCTAATGTGCCCTTGATTGTAGTATCAGCAACGCTGGTAGCAGTGACAACGACAACTCCGGCAGTTTCACCAGCGGTAAGCTTACCTGTCTCATCGATGGTAGCAAGAGCATCCGTTACCGTTTCATCTTTGTTGGCAACAGTCCAAGTGACGCTGTCATCGAAGTTGGCATAAGCGGTACTGGCAGTGACATTTGCCTTGAGGGAAATGCTCTTTCCAGCCGTGACAGTACTATCTCCAGTGATTTCAACGGCCGTAGGAACAGCATCAGCATTTGCAGTGAAGGAGTCAACCCAGATGGACGTATAACCGGCACTACTTGTGTTGATGAAGTAACCTTTGAATGTGCCCCAGGAGTTAAGCGTAAGGGTAAGTCCATTAGCAGCATACAGATTGATTTTGGTATTGGTTCCTTCGATGTTGGCCATAGTAAAATTGCCGCTTGTGTATGCTTTCGTGTTATCGAATTCAATGTATTCACCCACAGAGAAGGTAGCAGAAGTCATAGAAGTCATTTCGGCAGCGGTTTTCTTGGTGGGAGTTGTGGCAACGCCTTCCACAGTCTTTGAAGAGATGATGATGCTAGACAAGTTGGAATCAGTGATTTCAATTAACGTGCCCCATCTATAGAACTTAGCTTTAACTAAGACAACATCGCCGGCCTTCAATCCTTCAGGAAGTTTGCTTGCAGAAACACTGTATCCCTGAACAAGACCAGTGGCATCTCTGATGATGAAGTTAGTCTCGTCTTTAAAAGCAGAGACAACGCCACGGATGCTGTATTCAGCTGTTGTATACTTGTCAGTTGTTGCTTCATCAACAATCTCTTTGATGGTTTTCAGATTAGAAACAGCAGTGGATAATTTGATGATTCCAGTTACTCCGCTTTCATCGGAAGCGTGAGCAGTGATTGTGACATCGCCATCACCGACGAATGTGACTAAACCTGTAGCATCGACTGTGGCGATAGCATCATCGCTGGATGTCCAAGTGACAGACTGCAAGGAGTTATCCGGTAAGACAGTTGCGCTAAGCTGGACAGTTTCACCAATATCAGCACCGGTCTTTCCTTCTTCTGCTGTGACAGTGATGCTTGTGACAGGAACATCCGGAGCTTTTGTGACAGTCAAAGAGAATTCACCTTTGACCTCGGTGCCCTTGGCTGTAGCATAGATCTTGGTTGTGCCAACGCTGACACCAGTGACTAAGCCATTCTCATCAACAGTGGCAATCTCGGCGTTTTCTGTGGACCAAGTGACTTCCTGGTTGGCAGCGGCAGGATTGACAGCAGCACTTAACTGTAAGGTTCCGGTAGCCTGAACTTCAGTTGCATCATCAGTGGCAGTGATCGTTACGCTTTCAGCGGTAGGAATGCTGAATTCGATTTCGTCCGGATCACAGATCTGGATGGTATCTGTGGCATACCAGATGCCGGAGAGCTTTGTGACTTTGCATCCAACCCCTAATGTTGCAAGCTTAGCAGCAATACCGGCAGCCTGTGTGACATTTGTGTTATAGGAGAGCTTGTATGTACTCTCTCCAATCTTGAAACTGTATGTAGAAGAGGAGGCATCATAAGATTCAATAGTGACACCAGTAGCAGGAATGGTAATATAAGCGTCCTGAGAATCGGTGAAAACATTGGTCTCATCACCTAAAGTAAGAGCAGGAGCTTCAATGTCGTCTGTCTCTGTGAGGGTACCTTTGCTCATATTGATGGCAGGGTACCCTTTGTTTGCGCCGAAGCCGGTGAATACATACGATTTTCCAATTTCGACTAGGCTTGCCTGAACATTGTTAAGCCAATATCCGTATTTGCCTTCCTGGACAGCAATATTGCAAGTGCTGCTTCCGGAATAACTGACGGCATGAACGACTTTACCCTGAATAGTGATAGATGCAGATGTCTTTGTGTTATTTGCTAAATAATCAGCGTGTCTCTCTGCAGCGGTCTTAACAACAGTAGAATCAGAAGAGCTGTCAGAAGTAGAATCAGAGGAAGAATCGGAAGAAGAGTCAGAGGAAGAATCGGAAGAAGAGTCAGAGGAAGAATCAGAAATAGGTTCAGATTCCTTGCTGGATTCCGTTTCCTTAGATGATTCAGAAGCCTTAGAGGATTCTGTCGGTTTTGTAGTATCAGTGACTGTGGAATCGGTCTTGTTTCCGCATCCTCCTAATACCATCAACGAAGCTAATGCAACAATCGACAATAATTTTTTCTTCATAATGAAGACGGGCCTTGACAACCCTATTTTCCTTTCTTGTTACTATGTCAAGTTGTGTTGCAGAGATATTGGTCTATTTATTATAGAATATCGAAAACGATTTTTATAGCGTTCAGCCATAAATTTTTGATAAGGATTTTGAATAATTCTCATATTTATGTCGTATTTTGTATAAAATTGATGATTTTCTTGTAAAAACAAGTCTGTTTTAGAGTGGAGGTGATCTCAACACGCTCTTATCGGAAACAGCAAAACTACCGAAAAGCGATTGAAATATCGTTCTTTCCTTTTCTTTATCTCTTGTGCTGAAGCAGGTAGTAGCAGACAGCAGCGACTGTCTTTCCATCTGCAATCTCTTTGTTTCTGA
>CAVJZP010000006.1:0-54704 GCA_963654365.1 Oscillospiraceae bacterium | reverse complement strand
GAGCTATTGTTCCTAGCGGTGCTTCCACTGGCGAAAGCGAAGCTCTTGAACTCAGAGATGGAGATAAGAAGAGATATGGCGGAAAGGGAACCCTTTTGGCTGTTGAGAACGTCAACACCAAGATTGCTCCTGCCGTTATCGGTTTAGATGCCTTCGATCAGGTCTTGGTTGATGAAACCATGCTCAAGCTCGATGGCACACCTTTCAAGAAGGACCTTGGTGCCAATGCTATCCTCGGTGTCTCTCTTGCTGTTGCTCACGCTGCTGCCGATTCCCTCGGCATGCCCTTATACCGCTACATCGGCGGAACCAATGCCAAGGTCATTCCTACCCCTTGCATGAACGTCATCAATGGCGGTGCCCACGCACAGTCCACTGTTGACTTCCAGGAATTCTTCATCATCCCTGCTGGCTTCGAAACCTATCATGAGGCTTTAAGAGCAGGCGTCGAATGCTTCCACGCCCTTCAGAAGGTCGTCAAGGCTCATGGCTATGAGACCGGTGTCGGCGATGAAGGCGGATTCGCTCCTTCCTGCAAGAACGGAAATGAAGAGCCTTTGTCCTTGATCGCTGAAGCTGTCAGCAATGCTGGCTACAAGCTCGGCGAACAGATCTTCTTAGGCATGGATGTCGCTTCCTCCGAATTCTATGAAGGAAATGGTGTCTACAACCTCAAGAAGTCCGGTGAAGGTGTCAAGACCACCGAAGAGATGATCCAGTACATGGAGAAACTCGTCACCGATTATCCTTCCATCATCACCATCGAAGACGGCCTTGCCGAATCCGATTGGGCAGGATGGGCTGAACTCACCAAGAGACTTGGCGGAAAGATTCAGCTCGTCGGTGATGACCTCTTCGTCACCAATCCTGACTTTGTCAAGAAGGGTATTGTCAATCACGTTGCCAACTCTGTCCTTATCAAGGTCAACCAGATCGGTACTTTGACTGAGACATTGGATGCTATCCGTCTTGCTCAGACCAATGGCTACACCTGCATGGTCTCTCACCGTTCCGGTGAAACCGAAGATGTCACCATCGCTGATCTTGCTGTTGCTGTCAACGCTGGACAGATCAAGACCGGTTCTGCTTCCAGAACGGATCGTATGGCTAAGTACAATCAGCTTCTCCGCATCGAGGAAGAACTCGGTGATGAAGCCGAATACTTGGGCCTCAAGGCTTTCCAGAACAGAAAGTTCTAATCGATCACTATCGATAAATGAGGGATCCTTCGGGATCCCTTTTCTATTGTTGAAAATCATATTGCTTGTCATTCCTATCTCTTTGTTGTAATATCAGTACACCCCTAGGGGGTATACATAGGAGAATACTCTATGGCACAGAATGAAAAGTACAATGTGATGGGCATGACCTGCGCATCCTGTCAGATGCATGTTGAGAAAGCCGTCACTCACCTAAAAGGCGTGAAGGAATGCAACGTCAATCTGATGATGAACAGCATGACTGTCACCTATGACGGAAAACTGACAAGCGATGACATCATTCATGCCGTTCAGAAGGCTGGATATGATGCCTCCTTAGCAGACGGAAAACCGCATGCTTCGGAAAACAAAGAGGATAAGAAAGAATCCAAGTCTGCACTGATTCGGCTAGTCCTTTCTGTCATCCTGCTCATTCCTCTTTTCTATATCTCTATGGCTTATATGACAATGGGAGAATGGAATTGGCCCTTAGGAGCCTTCGGTGAGAATCCTTTCTATATCGGATTGACGGAGATGGCGTTATCCTTATGCATCATGCTTCTGAATTATCGCTTCTTCCTCTCTGGATTCAAATCTCTCTTCCATCGTTCAGCCAATATGGATACTTTAGTCGCCTTAGCGACAAGCGTTGCCTTCCTTTACTCCTTTGCGATGATGTTTGTCATGTCCTATTATGCCAAAGAGAATGAATGGAATAAGGTCATGATGTATTCGATGAATCTCTCCTTTGAGACATCGGGCATGGTTCCGACTCTGATCAGCGTCGGAAAGACATTGGAGACCATCTCCAAAGGAAAGACCACTTCAGCTATCCGTTCCTTATTGGATATGGCACCTAAGACTGCCTGTCTATTAAAGGATAAGGAGGAAAAGACTGTTTCTATCGATATGGTGCGAACAGAGGATGTCTTTATTGTAAAACCAGGGGAAAGCATACCTGTGGACGGTATTGTCTTAAGCGGTGTCTCAGCAGTGGATGAATCGATTCTCACTGGAGAATCGATGCCTATCGATAAGGAAGAAGGCAGCAATGTCTCTTCTGGAACGATGAACAAGAATGGAACACTGATCTGTAAGGCGACAAAGGTTGGAAATGAGACGACCTTGAATCAGATTGTGAAAATGGTAGAAGAGGCAAGCGGTACAAAGACCGAAATCTCCCGCGTTGCGGATAAAGTAGCCGGCGTCTTTGTTCCCGTTGTATTATCTATTGCCTTCCTTGTTTTTCTCATCTGGCTGATCCTTGGTAACGGCTTTGTGAGCGCCAACCTTTCTGACGTCACAACACTGAGTTATGCCTTAGAAAGAGCTGTCTCTGTCCTTGTCATCTCCTGTCCTTGTGCATTAGGTTTGGCAACACCGGTTGCTATTATGGTCGGTAACGGAAAAGCGGCAAGAAACGGAATCCTGTTCAAGAATGCCGCTGCGATGGAAGAGACGGGAAAAATCGATTATGTCGTTTTGGATAAGACCGGCACCATCACAAAAGGAGAAGTGAAGGTCAATGATGTTCTTTCCTTTGTCGATGAGAAAGTGTTACTAGAGATATCGTATTCCTTGGAAAGCTTATCGGAACATCCTTTAAGCAAAGCAATCACGGATTATGCAAAAGAAAAGAATATCGATAAGATTGAATGTGAATCCTTCAAAGCACTGCCAGGATTTGGTCTAGAAGGCGTTATCGATGGAAAGACGTATTTTGGCGGAAATGAAAAGCTGATGAAGGAAAAAGGCGTCGATATCTCAAAAGCAGAAAAGACAGTCTCTAATCAGGAAGAGCAAGGCAGAACTGCACTCTACTTTGCCGATGGAAGCGAACTGATGGGCATTTTCTTTGTATCGGATACAATCAAGGAAGACAGCAAGGAAGCCATTGAGAAGATGAGAGAGGAAGGCATCTCCGTCATCATGCTGACCGGTGACAATGAAAAGACGGCAAGAAAGATAGCTAAGACTGTTGGTGTCGATACCTTTGTCAGCAATGTCCTTCCGGATGGAAAGCTGTCTGTGATACAGGAACTGAAGAAACATGGTAAAGTCATGATGGTAGGAGACGGAATCAATGATGCCCCTGCTCTGAGCGAGGCCGATATCGGTGTTGCTATCAAAAAGGGAAGCGATATCGCTATCGATTCTGCGGATGCTGTCTTGATGAAATCTTCTTTGATGGATGCCTTGAAAGCGATCCGCCTATCCAAGCATGTCCTATGGAACATCAAAGAGAATCTCTTCTGGGCTTTCATCTATAACATTGTGATGATTCCGATTGCGGCAGGTGCTTTCTCCGCTCTTGGTCTCTATTCCATGAAGCCTTGGATGGGAGCAGCAGCGATGTCTTTGTCCTCCCTGACTGTCGTACTCAATGCCTTACGAATCAATCTCTTCTCTATGGATAAGAAAAGAAAGGCAAAGAAGAAAAAGGAAATCCCTGCTTTTCTGATGAGAAAAGAAGAAAAGAAGACAAAGGAAGTCATTCTTTCTATTCCGGATATGATGTGTGAAAACTGTGTGAAACATATCAAAGAAGGGCTTCTCTCCATTCAGGGAGTCAATAGCGCTGAGGTCTCTTTAGAGAAGAAAGAAGCGACTATCAGGATGTGGGAATCCTTGGATGTCTCTGTCCTTTTAGATAAAGTAGTCGAATTAGGTTATCAGCCGACCGTAAAAGAAAATGAATGAACGGAGGTAACAGTATGTCATTATTTTCAAAGAAACAGGAAGTTCAGATCGAAGGGATGAAGTGCGAAGGATGTGAGAAACATATGGAGGAAGCTTTGATGAAGATTGACGGAGTCAAGAGCGTCAAAGCATCTCATGCATCCAATAACGCCATCGTCAAAAGCAAGGACGGCATCAGCGAAGCGGATGCTAAGAAAGCCGTGGAAAGCTGCAATAAGAAGTTCTTAGGAATTAAGGATCTCTGATGAAGGCAGATAAAAAGCAAGTCAAAAAAAGACTTAACATCGTGAAAGGCCAACTGGATGGCATATCCAAGATGATTGATGAAGATGCTTATTGCATCGATATTTCCAATCAGCTTTTGGCTGCTATTTCCGCACTGAAAAAGATTGATAACATGATCATCGCTGAACACATCCGTTGCTGCGTGATGGATTCCAAAGGGACAGCGGATGAGGAAGAGAAAATGAAGGAACTGGAAAAGACGCTGGAAAGGATGACGACAGATTAGAGCCGTTCAATCTTCGTCTTTCAGAACCCTGATGTATTTTGCTGGAATCTGATCAGAAAGCCATATCCTATCGTTTCCGATATAAAAAGGAATGCCATCTTTCGATGCCGCTTTTGCGTCAATCTCTAGGATGATGGGATCTCTGTCTCTTCTTTTGCCGACTAGTCTTGCTATATCGGTATCAGCGGAAAGGTGTACGTATTGTCTCTTCATCGGAAGCAATCCATCTTTCATGATGGAATTTAAAAATCTTCTTGCTGTTCCGTGATAGAGAATATCCGGCGGGGCAGCAAGTGTTTTCTCGATTTTGATCGGAATGGAATGGCCGTATAAGGCACGGATCTTGTCATTTACGATCTCATGTCTTCTCTTATCCGAATGAGAGATGATGTATTCCAGGTCTTCTTTTGTGACTTCTCTCCCGTATTCATTCAATGAATTCAGAGAGTGGAGCAACTGCTCTATCGGAACAAACCCGTCTTCATCAAGCTCTAACTCATACTCCCAGGGAGCATGCCTTAAAGCATAGGAGACTTCTTTTGAAAGTTTGACGTAGTCCATACTTCCTCCTTATTCCAATAACATATCTAGGTTCAACCTGATGATCAAAGACAGAATAGAATAGAGAATCATTACTCCATCCCTGACTTATCCTTCTGTTTCAGAACAGCCATCTCGATCTCATCCATAACGGCCCTGATATCATTTTTGATCTCATGCTCCCAGAAACGAAGAACAACATAGCCCATCTCTACTAGCTTTGCCTCTTCTTTTCTGTCTCTTTCCTGGTTCTTCTTTATTTTGTTATACCAGTACTCTTTGTTTTCTTTCAGGTTGGATTCTATTTTGTTCAGATCGTATCCGTGAAAGAAATCTCCGTCACAGAAGATGCAGATTCGGTATCTCGATAAGAGGATATCAGGATGACCGGGAAGATTGGAAACATTCTTTCTGTACCTGTAATGAGCAGAGTAGAGTTCTTTTCTCAGAGTTTTCTCTATCGATGTGTCTTTTCCCTTGATATGGGACATGTTGTAGGAGACAGCTTCTTTACTTCTCTTCATGACTGTGGATGTATTTCAGCGCGTCTTTGAGTACTTCCTTGTCGGTATCGTGGGTCAGGATCAGCAGTGCTCTTTCCTCTTCCATCCATTCGATATGACTGACTTCGCTCTCCTGAGCCTTGATGTGATTGGAGGTCGGAGTGGCTAAGAAGAATGTGACATCCTTTTTGATGGAGGGTGAGGGCTTATAGGAGATGGTGTGACGGAATTCTGTGTTGAGAGATACATCTAAGTCAGTCTCCTCCTTGATCTCCCTTAGAGCGCACTGCTCCGGTGTCTCTCCTTTTTCAATATGACCTTTTGGAAGGGAGATGTGACCCTGCTTCATGTATTCGATCAGGATATAGACATTATTCTTTCTTTTTTCATAGACGACGGCACCATAACTATATTCTTGCTTCATATTGTTATTACCTCCTATCTGTCATATATCGTAGCATATGCTTTTTTATACAAAAACTCCGCTAAACCCGAAGGTATAGCGGAGAGAGCAAAAGGAATTTTTATGTTGGAACTTATTATCAATTTTAGGATGTCGAGGTCTTTGTTTTCCTTGACGATATAACTATACTAGCAAATCAAAGGATTGTCAATATATTTTTACAAAATATTATTGCTTTTTCAAAACCAATGCCGAAATACCATTACTAATAAAATGATGCATATTTTTAATAGTATCTTTGAAAATATCAATATTAAGCAAAGATTATCAAGGATAAATGAACAGAATCATCAATGTTAAATATACTTTTCTATCGATATCATCGGCTTTTATCGCCTGTCCATGTTTGGCATCGGATTGTGACGTTCAAAGAAATCCTGATGGACAATGGCATCCTGCGGCCTGTTGGAAGTCTGGTAGACGGCATTGGCAATCAGGATAAGGAGCAAGACCGGAAGCAGATAGAGAGAGTCGTTGACGTATCCGATCAGTTCCATCTCCAGAAGGAATACTAAGAACAGTGCTCTTTCTCCTGTCTTTTTCTTCATAGAGATGTAGTAGAGATTGACTTCAAAGGCAACGTAAGCGAGAAGGGAAATCACTCCTCCAAACGACATCGTTGTCAGTACATTGTTGTTGGAGTACTGAACGATTCCTTCCTCTGTGGCCATACCAGCGATAGAGACACCGAATACGGGATGATTGCGTATGACGTCTGCTGCATTCTTATAAAGAGACAGTCTCCCTTCTGGAATATCCAAGAGAGGATTGAGTGATTTCAGGGCATTGATGATATTGGTATTGGCCGTTTGATTCAATCCGATGAGAAGAGAGAGGATCGACCCCGTCACAATCAGAGCGAGCAGGACAAAGTATGGATATTTATTCTCATAGGTCTTAAAGGAGAGGAAGATGATAGGAACGATAGAGAAGAGAAGACAGAGAAGACCGGAACCAGAGGAGATCAGCAGAATGCCGACAATATTGACTAAGACGATAGCGATGAAGCTGTACTTCTTCTTTGCGGTATTCATCGCTAAGAAGGGAAGAGAAAGACAGAGGATCGTACTGGCTGTGGAACTATCCAGTGCCCAGCCGAGATTGAAGGACTTCCATTTCAGAGGAATCGTCTGCATATTCAGAAAGATGGAGAAGATGATCTGCAGCGTGATGACAACATCCAGACATGCAACCGTATAAGAGAAATAAGGAAGCGTCTCACCTCTTCCTAATGCAGTGAAGAAGAAAATGGATATCAGAATCAGAAGATAGAGAGCGACGATATAGAGGATTCCTCTGTAGTCATTGCTCCCATCCTTGATCATATTGTAGATATAGGATACAAGGAATGTGGAAACTAAGATCAGAGTCGTGTAGAAGAGATCTCCTTTGATGAGTTTCGGCTTGTTGATGAAGACGAAAACGATACAGGATAAGATCAGCGCAATGCCAGTAAGCAAGACCTCTCCTGGTATTCCGTTTAATCCTAAGACATCATTTGGGAGGACAATCTCGAAAAGAAAAAGAGGAAGATAGCACTTTCCTTCCTTCCCTAAAAGAGGAAGGAAACAGAATAAGGCATAGATGCTAGCGGGAAGATAGACCAAGGGACTCGGTGAAATCCATGTCAGGAATGCGATAAGACCAATCGTCACAGGATAAAAAGGAGAGGATAGATACTTTCTGACTTTGTCTAGTAATGTGTTGATTTGCATATCTTTAGTATAGCAACCGAGGATGGTTTCGAAAAGAACATAATTTCCTTTTTGCATCGGGAAGAGAAGAAACAAGTTTCGTGATAGAAAAAAGCCTATATTCGTGTTTTAATAATAAGGTATTTATATATATGGACATCACGATCATTAAACAGAAAACAGAGAACTGTCTGAACCAGTTTGTCGCATATTCCAAGAAAAAGGCATTGGATATCTATCACGCTTTTCGTAACCCGGGAGATAAGATGAAATGCTTTTATCTCCTTGTTGTCGTTGCCAACCTCTGCTTTATCTACACCTGGCTGAACAATTCCTTCACCGTGCCTTTAAGCGGAGACTATTCCCTTCAGGAGATGACCTTCATCTTCAACGGCTATGATGATTGGCATTACTTCTTCAGGACAGGGGAATTCCCTCAGTGGGACAGAAGCGTATTCTTAGGAATTGACAACATTGGCGGAAACTCCTTCTATTATCTCTTTGATCCGTTTATGCTGATTCTGTTGCCATTCCCGAGAGACTGGCTTCTTGTTCTGCAGGGCTTGGAATTTGTCCCTAAGATGGTGATCGCTGGCATGTTCTTCTACTGGTATCTTGGGTCGTTTGAACTTTCTCCGAAAAACAGAACCATCGGCGCCCTGGCCTTTGCCTTCTCTGGCTATTCCATGTGCTACTTATGGTTCCATTTCATCGACTCTGTCGCCTTCTTGCCTCTTTGCTTTTTAGGCATTGAGAAGATCATCCGAGAGAAAGATCCCAGAGTCTTTTTGGTCGGTTTTTTCCTTGTTGCAATGTCGAGCTACTTCTTCTTTGTCGTCTATATGATCGGCATTTTCATGTATGCCATCTTCCGCTATTTTCAGACAATAAAGGAAAGAGACTATAACGAGAACATGTCTGTCATGGGTGTCGGTGTTCTCAGTTTTGTCTGTGCTGTGATGTTAGGACTGTTTGTCCTTCTTCCTGGCATGGTCGTTGCAACTGGCATGCCAAGAGTCACATCGGCCTCCTATCTTCAGAATATCCTCTCTGCCTCCTCCCTTTCTGAGATGCTGAAAGCTATCTTTACCTTTACCGGATCGACTGCCCATAACCAGGTCACCCCTTTGCTGAACTTCTTATTCATGGCGGATGACTGCTACTATTCCAATCTTCTCAATGTCAACTGGTATGACAATCTGGCTGGATCTCTATATGCGACAACTCCGATCCTTCTTATGTTCTTCGTCTCTGTTCTCGATGCTTTCAGAAGAAAGAAGTGGTCGTATCTTATCGGACTGTTCATCGCCTGTCTTCTCATCATGACGCCGATCGGATTCTATCTCTTCTCCGGCTTCACTGTCGCTTATGCGAGATACTTCATCCTTCCTATCGCCTGTATGATCACATGGTGCTGTCTGACCTTAGAGAAAAGAAGAGAGATTCCAAGGACTTACTTGGATATCTCGATGATTCTCATCTCTGTTCTCTATGCAATCAGCTGCTATCTCATCATCTATGAAGTTGACCTCTTCCCCTCTCATTTCACGGGAACCTATTGGGATCAGAAGATGATTCTCATCCTTGTCTGCTTTGGATATCTTTTGCTCTGTTACTTGGTGATGAGGCCTCTTTTCCACAAGAAGCAATTTTCTTATGCTACATTAGCTCTGATGTCTATCAACATCATCGGCATGTGCAATGCGACCATCATCTGCCATGGCACATCCACTATCTCGCAGCTCTCCTCCTATTCGGAAGAGACAAAGATTGTGCAGATGCTGAAATCTGATGAAGGCGGAAAAGACTTCTATCGCATCTATAACACGACAGCGACAAGAAACAATTCCAACGTTCCGTTAAGGGAAGGATATACAGGACTGAGTGATTTCCATTCTGTTTATCCTTATAATGCACAGGACTTCTTAGACAGAAGCCGCATTCCCCATGGCTATCATAACTGGTCTATGGGTATCTATAACAGAAGAGAGAACCTAGAGACCTTCTTAGGTACGAAATATTATATGGTCGACCGCGTGGAAGACAACTTCTCTACTCTCTCCATTCCGAAAGCCTATCCGGAGAGAAGGAATTCCAGCGGATATTTAGTCTATGCTTCTGACTATGATATCCCATATGGATATAAGAATGTCCTCTCTTTGACAGAGGAAGAGAAAGAAGAACTCGGCGTCAATTATTCCAAGGAGACCCTCGATTTCCTCGCCAGCGATGAATGCACCAAATCCATCTATGTCAATACGAACTTCATCGACTTCGGATTCTCCTTCTCCACTATCATGAATACTTCCTGGCTTGCGACAAATCTCACCTATAAAGCCTACGATGATGACTTAAGCTACGGATTATATGAAGACCTGAATGAATATCCTCTTCTCCGCTATGCGATGTTAGATGAGAATGACTATAATCGCTTCCTCTATAAGAAGAAGTATAACGCCGGAAAGATCAATCTCTTCGGAGACAACTATCCGACAACGGATATCGAGGCACAGGAAACCTTAGCCAAGAAAGCAAGCGCATTCCAAAGCCTCCTCACTTCCAGCAATACGGATTATGTTCCATACGATTCCACTATCGATTACAATACATCCTCTGCAAAACTTCCGACTAATCCGATCATGCTCCTCTCCAGTTCGACAGGCAAATCGGCAAGACTGAATATCACAATCTATTCTGCCTCCTGGCCGGCGACAGAGAGCAATCCGTCTGGATCTTATGCAGTCTGTGATCCAAATGATGCCAATAATCAGGTCTGTTTAAGCACCTTCCGCCAGAACAATCCTTGGGAATATGAAAACGGAATCCGACCGGCAGACCGAGTCTACAATTACGATACTTTGAAAGACAGCGATGGCAACACATCCGATAATTACACAAGAAGTGTTCTCTACAATTCCAAAATCCTCATCACTCCGATGGACGGAAACGGAAATCCGACACTCCTCTGTGAAGATGCCGATCCCTCTTATCCGACAACAGGATCCTATATCTCCATCAATGATGATGACAACATCGAATGGAGATTCTTCGACAAGGATAACAAGCTCATCACCTTTGCCCGTCATCCTTATGTCGAATACAAGAAGGCGCACGGCTATTATGTCGATAGACCGGTGAGCAAAATCCTCGGCATCGTCAAAGCCGGCACAAAATCAGAACCCGTCCGTCTGGATAAGCCCTATCTCTATATCACCCGCAACAGCGAGTATCAGAGAGCAATCGATGAACTGAAGAAATACAAAGTCAATATCATCAACAGAAGCGAAAACCAGGTGGAATTCTCCACAGATTATGATGAGGACCGATTCCTCGTTCTCAACTATCCTTATCAGAAAGGATTTGTCGTAAAGGAGATCACGACAAAAGAGGATGGAACAACAGAGTATACGACATTGGATATCTATAAGGCACAGGGAGGATTCATCTCCTTTGAAGCCAAAGAAGGATCGCATCATTATATTCTGACTTACAACACTCCATACTTCAAATTCGGATGTATGGCAACGGCTTTAGGCCTCTTTGTCACATTCCTCTGCTTAGGATATTTTGGATATCGAAGAAGGATGGAGAAGATGCTGCAAAAGACATCGCTCCACAGTAACGTCGATGATTTTGTCTTAAAGGAGAAATATCGATATGACGACTTTGAAACATCCGTTAGAAGGTAACGCACTCTACTTTCAGTCCGGTGGTCCGACGAGTGTCATCAACACGACATTCCTTGGCGTGTATGAGACTTTTCTCTCTTATTCCTCTGATCAGAAATTCTATGTTTCCCGTTATGGCATCTCCTCTCTTTTGGAAAACAATCTTGAAGAGGTAAAAGGGGATTACTCCTTTTTGCGCCTAGAGAACGGTGCCCATTTCGGCTCGCTGAGAAAACTGCTTCCGGAGGAAGAAGATAGCGATATCGGAAAAGAGATTGTCGAGAATCTTAAGAAGAACAACATTCGCTATGTCTTCATCAACGGCGGTAATGATTCGATGGATACGGCCTATAAGGTCAATCGATACTGCAAGCATCATGGTTACACCTGCTATGTCATCGGTATTCCGAAGACCATCGACAACGATCTCTATGGATGTGACCATACCCCTGGCTATGGAAGCGCAGCGAAGTTCGTTTCCAATTCTGTTATGGCACTCACCTATGATGAATACAGTTATAAGAAAGGCAAAATTTTTCTTATCGAGACGATGGGAAGAGATTCCGGATATCTTGCTGCCTCTTCCCTACTGACTGCAATCCGTGGAAAAAGACCAGATTATATCTATGTCCCTGAGGTGACATTCGATATCGATGCCTTTATGGAAAAGGCAATCCGCACCTATAAGGAGAAAGGACACTGCATCGTTGTCATCAGTGAGGGAATCAAGGATGAAAACGGTCAGCTTGTCTCTTCCAAAGGGAAAAGCGATGCCTTCGGAAACAAAGTTCCTGGCGGAGTCGGGAATTATCTCTCCAGCCTGATCTCAGAAAAGGGATATCCCTCCCGCTGTGTCGAGCTGAACACTCTTCAGCGTTCTGCTTCCTTCCTTCTCTCTAAGACAGACAGCGAGGAAGCCTATCAGACAGGGAAGAACGCCTTCCTTTCCGCCTATGAAGGAATGACGGGAATGATGGTATCGATAAAGAGAGTCTCCTCTGATCCGTACCGTGTTGAATATCCGCTTATCGACCTTTCCCTTTCAAGAAGAAAGGCCTCTTCGATGCCAAAAGAATACATCAATGAGACAAATGACAACATCAAGGATTCCTTCCTTGAATATGTAAGACCCCTCATCTCAGGCAATGTCGATGCGTTGATGGAAGATGGATTGTTAGCCTAGTGTTTTTGATGAAAAGCCTCTGAAAATGTTTTATCATATAGAGGCTTTTTTTGAGGTTTGAAATATGAGTGATAACTATAGAGATTACATTATCGTCAAAGGCGCAAGAGAGAACAACCTGAAGAATGTATCGGTGAAGATACCGAAGAATTCATTGGTTGTCTTTTCTGGTGTTTCCGGTAGCGGAAAATCCACGCTTGCCTTTGATACGATCTTTGCTGAAGGACAGAGAAGATATGTCGAGTCACTCTCCTCTTATGCGAGAATGTTCTTAGGTGATTTTTCTAAGCCTGATGTCGATAGCATCGATGGCTTGTCTCCAGCTATCTCCATCGATCAGAAGACGACCTCACACAATCCAAGATCCACCGTTGGAACGGTGACAGAAATCTATGATTATCTGAGATTGCTCTATGCGAGAATCGGTGTTCCGTACTGCCCTCATCACCACGTCCCGATTCAGGCGTCTTCTTTACAACAGATCTACAATGCGATAAGAAACAATCCGGACGGAAGCAAAATCACCATCTATGCTCCTGTCGTTCAGAATGAGAAGGGAACACATCAGGCTACCTTGAGCAAATTCTTCAACCAAGGATATTCCAGAATCAAGATTGATGATAAGCCTTTGACCCGTTATGATGAGATTCCTGTCTTGGACAAAAACTATAAGCATACGATTTCCTTTGCCATCGATAGACTGATTCTCAATGATGAGAACAAGGATCGACTTTTTGACTCTTTGAGAACGGCGCTCGATTTTGCAAAAGGCTATGTCACCATTGATGTGGATGGTACAGAGACGTTATATAGTGAGCATCAGTCCTGCCCAATCTGCGGATTTTCTGTTCCTCCATTGGAACCAAGACTTTTCTCCTTCAACAATCCTTTAGGATGCTGTCCTGACTGCAATGGACTAGGAGTCAGAATTGAAGCAGATCCTGAGAAGATGATTGCAGATCCCACCAAGTCCATCGAAGACGGCGCCATCGCCTGTCTTCCGAAGAAAAACCATGACACCATTGAATGGAATGATTTCTATGCTGTTTTGGATAAATATAAGATATCGACAAAAACACCATTCAATAAACTTTCACAGAATCAAAGAGAAGTTGTTATCTATGGACCGAAAGAACCGGTCAAATATATCTATGAGACATCCTCCGGCTCAAAGATTGTCAAGAATGTGACTGAAGGACTGAAAGCCAGAATCGACCGCCTTTATATGACGACAAAATCTGAGTGGATGAAGACCTATTACGCAGGCTTTATGACCGAGGTGGAATGCCCGACCTGTCATGGCTCTAGGCTCAATGAGATGGTCTTATCCATCCGCATTGCGGGTAAGAACATCCATGAACTCTGCTCGATGTCATTATCGAATATCTATCAGTTCTTCTTGGGTTTAGAATTGACTCCGATGCAGCATAAGATTGCAGATCTTATCATCAATGAGGTCAAGAACCGCCTGAAATTCCTTATCGATGTTGGATTGGATTATCTGACTCTCTCAAGAGAAGCATCCACCTTGTCCGGAGGAGAGGCACAGCGTATCCGTTTAGCGACACAGATAGGTAGCAGACTCACTGGAGTCTTGTATGTTCTGGATGAACCGAGCATCGGTTTGCACCAAAGAGACAACGACAAACTGATTAATACACTGAAAGAGATGAGAGACTTGGGAAATTCCCTTATCGTCGTAGAACACGACGAGGATACGATTCTTTCTGCGGATTATGTTGTCGATATGGGACCTTTCGCTGGTGATCATGGAGGAGAAGTCATCTTCCAAGGAAAAGTGGACGAACTGATGAAGGATGAGAATTCTCTTACTTCCGATTATCTTTCCGGAAGGAAGATGATTTCTCTTCCCACTAAGAGACGAGAAGCAAAGAATTATCTCACTATCAAGAATGCGTATTGCCATAACTTGAAGAATATCGACGTCAAGATTCCGCTTGGCGAATTCGTCTGTGTCACTGGTGTTTCTGGAAGCGGGAAGTCCTCTCTTATCGATCAGGTCCTTTATAAGACGATAAGAAGCAAGATCCTTCTCAGTGCCGAAAAGACAGAATGCGATGGAATCACAAACAGCAAACTTATCACAAAGATCATCAATGTCTCCCAGGAACCGATAGGGCGAACACCGAGAAGCAATCCTGCCACATACATCAAACTTTTCGATGATATACGAGAAGTGTTTTCCAACACAAAGGACGCCAAAATGAAGGGGATGGACAAATCGATGTTCTCTTTCAATGTCAAAGGCGGAAGGTGTGAAGCCTGTCAGGGCGCCGGTGTGAAGCGCATCTCGATGAACTTCCTTCCGGATGTCTATGTGGAATGCGACGTCTGCCACGGAAAACGATATACCGATGATGTTCTCTCTGTGTACTTCAAAGAGAAGAATATTTCGGATGTCTTGGATATGAGGGCGGAAGAGGCTCTTTCCTTCTTCTCTGCCTTTCCTAACATTAAGAAGAAACTTCAGACTTTAGTCGATGTCGGATTAGGATATATCAAGTTAGGCCAGCCTTCTACTACCTTATCTGGCGGTGAGGCACAGCGTGTCAAATTAGCTTATGAATTGGAGAGGCCAAGCGATGGCTCTACACTCTATATTTTGGATGAGCCGACAACCGGACTTCACCCTTATGATATTGAGAAACTGATCCTTGTTCTCAATCGTCTTGTCGACAACGGAAATTCCGTTGTCGTCATCGAACACAATCTCGATGTCATCAAATCAGCAGACTATATCATTGATTTAGGCCCGGAAGGCGGAGAAGGCGGTGGAAACTTAGTCTTTGAAGGAACCCCGGATGAAATTGTATCCTGTAAGGAATCCTATACCGGAATCTATCTGGCAAGGGAATTAGAAAAAGAGAAATATCATTCTGGGAAGTGATGGATTTTATGAGTCGTGGTGTGCTTTTAGTGTACATAATTGAACAAAGCACTTAAACTTAACCTAAAATTACATGGAATAGTACAATTAATCTTAAAATACTTTTATAAAAAATGTATTTTTTATTGTTTTTCTGTTGCCTTTTCTTTTTTGGTTTAGTAGAATGAAATTACCAACAGATATCGAATGTTTATGTGAAAGGGAGGCTATTATGAAAAGGATGGTAAGACACATTCTCGCAGTGATGATTATGTCTGTTTTGTGTACGCAGACGAATGAAATCAATCAGTCCACCAATCAAAAGCTGATTACGAATCAGGTTAAGAAAGCGTATAACATCAAAACGGACGACTATGCTTATCCTTTAGACAAGGAAAATAAGTTTAAGGGTGTAAATGATAAATATGAGACACAAAGTCCGTTAGACGATACTGAGGCAGAAATTTACAATGTTTATTGTGATGGAAGAAGAGAAAAGGTCAATACTGCTGAACGAATAAAAGAAAACGCCGCGTTATCATTGTGTTCTTCAAGCAATTCCAACGACAACAATGATGGTTTTGAAACGGCTACAAATGTTTTTACTGTTACCAATAATGTTGGGTTAAAGGAAAATTATTCTTTGCTTGACGGAATCATCAGCCAGAAGACAAGCGGGTGGGGCCCTTGGAAAAAGACTTATATCGACAAAGACTTTTATCGTTATGATGTTGTTGTTACAGGAACCTTGGAAATCGGAGTAGAAAATATACCCTCAGGCTGTGATTATGATTTAAGAGTGTATAGGATGGAGAATTCTAACTATGCGTCAAGCAAGGAAATGGATTTTGCTGTTTACACTTACATCAGTGCGTCGGGCGGTAACAAAGACGAACATATAAAGGTGGATGCCACTCCTGGAACGTATTATGCTGTAGTCTATTCTTATAATGATCAGACTTGGAATAATACGCAATCCTATAGTATATGGTTTGAACAACTGCTTGATGAGAGTCGTTCTAATATCTATTACGATATCAATCTAGGAAGAAAAAATGGTGATGTCTGTGCAATGTGGATCAGCGATTATAAACCTTTAGGCTATAATCCGCTTACAATGTCTACAGGCAGCGCGAAGATTGAGCTTGAAAATTATAAGACATCTCCATTCATATACTCGCTATCTGAAAACAATAAAGACAAAGATATTATGTATGCCTGTTTTTATATTTGGGATCTAGGGTTACGGGCTTCATTGTATTATGTTTTGAATTCGTTCTTAGAATGTCTTAACAATAATTTTGAGAAATATAAGACCCTTACTAATGTTAGTACTGCTCTTACGGAGGCAGGATTTATTTTTTCTGCTTGTGGACTTAGCGTGTCAATAGCATCGTATCTAGTTGCAAGTAGTTTCTTATCGTCACTTGGACTTGCTATCAGCATTGGTTCTTATGTTGTTTCGTTAGCTTCGTTGATTGTATGTAGACTTATAAACAAAACATATTCGATTGATAAAATGGAATTTCATAACTTTTTGATCAATGCCTGTGCTGGCCTCGAGGTTAGTAGCGGCACCTCTGATAAAGAAGTGGTAACGCTGAAATTCCGCTATCATATCGATACTGGTTCATCACAATATTTGAATTGTATTCCTAGATACAAAGATTATGGAAAGAATTTATACAGCAAAGGATTCATCAATTGTTTTGATGATCAAAGCCCAATAACTGGTACCATTAAAAGCTGTAAAACATATGAAGAGATAAAGGAAAAACTGTGATAATGAATATGGAATATAATTACCAATATACAAAAAAACAAATCAAGGATTTGTCGGTTCGAAGGGATAGACCAATAGTAATCACAGTCGTTCTTGAAATTTGTGTGCCAATGATTATCCGTGTTTTATTTGAGGTTTTATTATATATTGCTGATAAATCGACTACTGGTTATTTTAAGACTGCTGTATATGATTGGTTTATACCAATCACGAAATGCTGTTGGATGCTTTGGCCGATTGTATGGCTTGCCCTTTTGGTATACTGCTGCTTTTTCACGAATACATCGGAATCATTCCGTCATTCGGATTCAAAACAAAGAATAAAGATAAATGAGAGACAAGCAACTCTATCGATAGATACTAAAAACGGCTCTATTGAGGAAAAATTCTTTGTTAAAAAAATAAGGAGGAAGAAACATTATCTTATTGTCTATAAGAATCTTCATGATTTTGTTATGATTCCGATAGAAGTCGTTAACAAGGAAACTGTAAAGGAGGTGTATAAATAATGAAAAAGTATACCTACTTTATTACGGGAGAAGAGTGGAGGAATGCAAACGTTTGGACATACTTCTTTTTGATTTCCGTGGTCTTTGTTGATACATCCGTGTGTTCAGCGGTTATGATATTAAATCTTTCTGATAAATTTCCGACTTATATAATCCCTTCTCTCACTGGATTGAATTGGATATTGGCTCTTGTCTTCTTTTTGATACGTCGTGCAGGAATGCCTTTCCGCACTAGACGTATGTACCGTCATGATATTACGATCGATGGTGATACACTCCATTATGTCCTTGCTAATGAGTCTGAGAAACTGGAATCGGAATTTAAAATCTCCAAAGTCAAAGAAAACAGCGTAGGAGTAAAATATTATAAGAGCAGATTCTGTTATATTTTTGTTCCGAGGCGCGTTGTGAATGGTGCGGAATTGATGGACTTCAAATTCACCTTTGATGAGAAGAAGGAAAACTGAGTTTCTTCGGTGTAGAAAAACTTCGGGTTGCTAAGACTGCACTTGGTTCAGTCTATTAGCAACCTTTTTTCGATAGAGTATAATTACAAAATCGGTTTTTAGGTTCTTTTCTTATCTTAAATCATATCTGTATCGTTTATAATATATTGAAAACAGAGGTGTGCCTATGTTAACTAGCTTAGAATTAGCCAATCACTTTGGCTTTAAGATTATCAACGGAGACATCAATGCACTGACTAGACCTGTGCTTGTTGCCGAATTGGATCGACCTGGTCTTGAGCTTTTAGGCCTTTTCCAGTACTACGAAAAAGACAGAATCATGCTCATCGGAAATAAGGAGATGGCATTGATCAACAGTTCTGATCCAGAACGGATTTATAAAAACTGTCTGAAGATTTTCTCCAACGAATGCCCAGCCGTTGTCATCACTCATGACAATCCCTGTCCGGATTGTGTCATGAAAGCAGCAAAAGAGACGAATGTTCCTCTTTTCTCCTGTTCTCAGGATACTTCAGAATTGTCTTCTTCCATGTATATCTATCTTTCCGAAGCCTTGGCTCCGAAGACAGCGATGCACGCCTGTTTATTGGAGATCTATGGCATCGGTGTATTGATCATGGGTGAATCCGGAATCGGTAAATCCGAAATCTCTTTGGAACTGATCCGCAAGGGTCATCGCCTTGTCGCCGATGACAGAGTCGATATCGCTGATGTCCGCGGAAAACTGATCGGGACCTGCCCTGAGACTATTTATGGAATGATGGAGGTAAGAGGTATCGGTATCATCAATGTCTCCAGAATGTTTGGAATCAACTCTCTTACGAAGAGAAGCCATATCAATCTGATTATCAGTCTGGTTCCTTTCAAGAAGGATGAGCCGATGGAACGTATTGGCATGAAGACAAATCATTACGAGATTCTCAATGAATCGATTCCGTTGATCAAACTCCCTGTCTCTGCAGCTAGAAGCATGGCGGAGATCATCGAGACCGCTGTCACCAATTTCAAACTGAAGGATGATGGCTATGATACCGGATATGAGTTCCAGAAGAGACTTCTTGAAATTCAGGAGAAGAGACAGGAAGAGAAGCGCAGAAAGGAAGAATACGCTAAGATGTCCTCTCTTGGAAACAATGAGCCGACAAAGGAGTGACAATGATGCAAACGAATATTTTAGGCTATTATGTCGGGTTTCCATTTTCAAACCCTGTTGTCAGATTTTATGCTCTCTGCATCCTTTTTGGCGCTTGCGTTGCTCTTTTTCTTTCTGATTACAGAGCACATAAAGATGGCTATGACTGGCACTTCTTCGATACGGTCTTTCCCCTTGCTTTGATCGCTGGCATCATCGGCGCGAGAATCTGGTATGTCATCGCAAGCTGGGACCAGTATTCAAACGGCCCTTTCTGGCGCGTCTTTGATATGAGAGAAGGCGGACTTGCCATTCAAGGCGGTGCCATCGGCGGTGTCCTTGTCGGTGCTACGTACTGCATCTTCCGCAGAAAAGGCACTTCGATACTGAAGATTATGGACTTTGCGGTTCCGACCATCATCATCGCTCAGGCGATCGGAAGATGGGGCAATTTCTTCAATCAGGAAGTCTTCGGACATGCGGTGGATCCTTCGGCATGGTCTTTCCTTCCCTCCTTCATTACGAATAACATGCAGAACGGTACGATGTCGATGGGTACCTATATGTATAATGGTCACACCATTACAGCTGCCGATACTGGAATTGTTCTTCCTAGCGGCAGCATGGCTGCTCCGATGTTCTTAGTCGAAGGCGTCATCAATATCCTTTTCTACTTTGTCATCACCAAAGGAATTCCGCTCGTCTTCGGAAAACATTATAAAAACGGAGATCAGGCTTATGCCTATTTTGTCTCCTATGGCATCATCCGAATGATATTGGAACCATTGAGAAATACGCATTTCATCATGGGAGATACAACTCAGGGAAAGACAGACTACAAATCCTATATGATGGCCATTGTCTTTATCTGCGTCGGTATCCTTCTCATCGTCATCAATCATGTCTTCCATCTGCTTGCAAAGAAAGGAAAACTCGATTCCTGTCCTCGCTTCAAATCTGTCTTTGCTGAGGAAGAGGCGCAGTCTGTCTTGGAGATTTCCTCTTCTGATGAAAAGAAAGATGCGGTCAGAGAAAACAGTGCAGATTCTGATTTCATCAGCAAGCTGAAATCCAAGGAAGAGAATATCAATAACGATAACAGTCAGAGGTAATTTATGGATAAGAAAGAAGTTGCCATCATTGGCTTAGGGCCAAGCGGAGTCTCTGCCGCTATCTATCTTAAACGATACGGAATGACACCGGTCTGCTATGAGAAAGAACTCATCGGCGGAAAAGTGAATAAGACTGAGAAAATCGAAAACTATGCAGGAATCCCCTCCGTATCCGGACCGGATTTAGGCATGAAATTAGAAGAGCAGATGGATAAATTCTCAATCCGACCTATCTATCAGGATGTCAAGGAAGTGAAGAGAAATGAGGATGGAAGCTTCACAGTTTCGACATCCAAAGGAAGCAAAGATTTCTATTACGTCATCTTAGCCAACGGATTAGGAGAGAAGCCTTTCCCGATTCCTGGAGAAGAGACTTTCCGAAAACGCGGAATTTCCCGCTGCGCTATCTGTGACGGAAGCTTCTATCAGGGAAAGGATGTCGCTGTGATCGGTGCCGGAAACGCTGCCTTTGAGGAGGCAACATATCTCTCTGATATCTGCTCTCATGTCACACTGATTGCAAGAAGAAGAGAATTCCGTGCTCAGGAGAGTGTGGTAAGGGAATTCAAAGAGAGAAAAAACACGGAGATATTGGCTCCGTATCATGTCATATCTGCCAAAGGAGAAAACAGCATCTCTTCTATCGTTGTGGAAAACAATGAGACAAAAGAAGAGAAGACATTGTTGATCTCTGGTCTCTTCTTGTATGTCGGGGAAGAGGCGACAAGCTCCTTTGTCAACATTCCGGAAGTCAAAGATGAAAAAGGCATCATCTTAACGGATAACCGAATGGAGACACAGGTTTCGCATCTCTATGCGATCGGAGACTGCAGAAACACCTCTTTGCGTCAGGTAGTAACGGCGACAAGCGATGGTGCTATCGCTGCAACATCCATCCACGATGACTATCAGAAGAACATAGGATAATATAGAATAAGAATAAGAAAGGGATACGATGGCTACTGAAATCGCCTTTGCCAAGAAAGTAAAAGAAGAGTTGGCAAACAACACCTACACAATCGAACAGAAGAAATATATCCTTTCTGGATTCAGCAGAAACGGTGGTACTTTTTCCCTGGGAAGAGAACCGGTTCTTGTCCTTCACACGGAGATAGGAAGCGTAGCAAAACTGCTTTATTCCTGTCTGAAGGAGGTGTATGGACTTCATCCGGAAATCGACTATCAGAAAGTCAACCGCTTTGGGAAAAGGCTGGTCTATGTTGTACACGCTCAGGATGAATCCCTATATCAGGTCATGGAAGACTTGGAGATCCTTAGGGATGGCTTTGAAAGGATTCCTCCCAAGAACGGACTTTACAGCAAGAACCTGAAATATCTTTGTATCGGTTGCTTTTTGGCTAACGGCTCTGTCAATAATCCTTCCTCTTCTAAGACATCGTATTTTCTTGAGATGGCCTTCACGGATCAGAACGATGCCCAAGTCATCCGAAGAAAATTGGTCAGCTTCAAAAAAGAGAGGACGATGTCTTTCAAATCCATCAAGAGAAGAGAAAAGTATGTTCTCTACCTGAAGAGATCGGATCAGATTGCTGTATTCCTATCTTATATCGGTGCGATGGAGACGATGCTCGATTATGAGAACGCCAGAATCACCAAGGATGATATCAATTTGGAGAACAGAACGACAAACTGCGATATGGCCAATTACAAAAAGACCATACAGACGGCTAAGAAGGATATCGATGACATTCAATATCTTCTGAAGTCGACTCCGATCACCTTATTCGATGAGAAGACACAGGCCGTCATCAAAGCAAGGCAAGAGTTCCCGGAATACAACTATAATGAACTGGCCGGATATCTGAGTGAGAAACTCAATATCCCGATCACCAAAAGCGGAATATCCCATATTCTCACTTCTCTTCGCGAAAAGGCCAAAGATCAGCGCCGAATGGAAAAATGAGCATGATAATCAAGCCCGTGAGCACGAGATTGCGCATGGGCTTTTTCTGTTTTTATTCGATAATTTTGATAATTGTCTACATTTTTGTTGATTTTTTCACAAAATGCGAAAATGAAAATGAGTGATGCGCACGCATTTTGACCTCACTTTTTGTCAAAATACACTCTCACAGCGCAATAACGTCTATGAAAGCCCTATTTTTCAAAAAAAATAATCAAAAAACTTTCATTTTCCTAATTTGTTTGTATAATGATTGTGTAACTAGGAGGACATTATAAATGTCAGTTAAAGTAGCTATTAACGGTTTCGGTCGTATTGGTCGTTTGGCTTTCAGACAGATGTTCGGTGCTGAAGGTTATGAAGTTGTCGCCATCAATGATCTTACCAGCCCTAAGATGTTGGCCAACTTATTGAAATATGATACTGCTCAGGGTGGATATGCCGGCCACATCGGTCAGAATCTCCACACTGTCTCTTCCAAGGAACCTGTCCTTGCTGAAGATGGAAAGACGGTTGTTGTCCCTGGCTCCATCACTGTCGATGGCAAGGAAATCACCATCTATGCTCAGCCTAAGGCTGAACTCCTCCCTTGGGGTGAAATCGGTGTCGATGTCGTTCTTGAGTGCACTGGTTTCTACTGCTCTAAGGACAAATCCATGGCCCACATCAAGGCTGGTGCCAAGAAGGTCGTCATCTCTGCCCCTGCCGGCAAGGATCTGAAGACCATTGTCTTCTCCGTCAATGAAAAGACATTGACCAGTGATGATCAGGTCATCTCTGCTGCATCCTGCACCACCAACTGCTTAGCCCCTATGGCCAAAGCTTTGAATGATACCTTCCCGATTCAGTCTGGTATCATGACCACTGTCCACGCCTACACTGGCGATCAGATGATCCTTGATGGACCTCACAGAAAGGGCGATTTACGCCGTGCCAGAGCTGGTGCTGCCAACATCGTTCCGAACTCCACCGGTGCTGCCAAGGCTATCGGTCTTGTCATCCCTGAACTCAACGGCAAACTCATCGGTTCTGCTCAGAGAGTCCCGGTTCCGACTGGTTCCACCACAATCCTTGTCGCTGTTGTCAAGGGTGATGATGTCACTGTCGATTCCATCAACGCTGCCATGAAGGCCAATGCTTCTGATTCCTTCGGCTACAACGAAGATCCGATTGTCTCTTCCGATGTCATCGGCATGAGATATGGTTCCCTCTTCGATGCCACCCAGACCATGGTCACCAAGATCTCCGATGGACTCTATCAGGTCCAGGTCGTCTCTTGGTATGACAATGAGAATTCCTACACTTCTCAGATGGTCCGTACCATCAAGTACTTCGCTGAACTCGCCTAATCCTTATAGATAGAATAAGGCAGCTCATTTCGTAAAAATTCTACGGAAAGCGCCTAGAAATGGGCGCTTTCTTATTATAAAAAAGGAGAAAGATATGAAAAAATTAGTCACTGATCTTGCTGTTGAAGGCAAGAAGGTTCTGGTTCGTGTCGATTTCAACGTTCCTCACAAGGGTGCTGACATCTCCGATGACAATCGTATTGTCGGTGCTATTCCTACCATTGCCGAATTAGTCAAGAAGGGTGCCAAAGTTGTTTTGATGTCTCACCTTGGCAAGGTCGCCTGGAAGAAGCTGAAGAAGGGCGAAGCCACTATGGAAGATATCGAGAAGCAGATGAAGAAGAATGACCTCTCCATCGTTCTCAATCCTTTGAAAAAGTATCTTTCTGAAGCCTTAGGCCATGATGTCAATGTCTCCTTCTGCCCTGCTACACACGGCGAAGAACTCAAGAATGCCATCGATGCTCTTGCATCCGGTGATGTCCTCTTGGTTCAGAACACACGTTATGAAGCCGGCGAAGAGAAGAACGATGCTGCTTTGGCAAATGAATGGGCTTCCTATGTGGATGCCTTCGTCATGGATGCCTTCGGCTCTGCTCACAGAGCTCATGCTTCCACCTATGGTGTTCCTGCCGCTTTGAAAGAGGCTGGAAAGGAAACTGCTGTCGGCTTCCTTATGGAAAAGGAAATCAAGGGCCTTGGCCGTTGCGTCGAGCCGAAAGAGGATCAGCGCCCTTACATCGCTATCTTAGGCGGTGCCAAGGTCTCCTCCAAGATTGAAGTCATCGACTCCTTGCTCAAGAAGTGCGACCTTATCCTTATCGGTGGCGGTATGGGCTATACCTTCAAGAAGGCTGTCTTCCATATCGATGTCGCCAACTCCCTCTGCGAAGATGATCAGCTCGATTATGCAAGAGAATGCTTCGCAACCGGAAAGATCAAGCTCTCTTTGGACACCATCGTCGCCAAGGGATTTGACTTCGAGAATCCGGAGAACAAAGTCGAAGATATCAAGTACATCGATAACAACGAGACTGATTTCCCTGAAGGATATGAAGGTATCGATATCGGACCTTTGACCAGAAAGTTCTATGCTGATGAAATCGCCAAGGCCAAGACCATTTTCTGGAATGGACCTATGGGCGTCTTCGAAAATGCTGACTTCCAGGAAGGAACCAAGGCTGTCTGTGCCGCCTGTGCCAATGCAACCAGCGAAGGTGCCTTCACTGTCATCGGTGGCGGTGATTCCGCTGCTGCTGCCAAGAAGTTTGGCTATGCTGACAAGTTCAGCCACGTTTCCACTGGTGGCGGTGCTTCCCTTGAACTCATCCAGTTCGACGGACATCTCCCTGGAATCGATGTCATTGAGGATAAGTAAATTATGACAAGAAAAAAGTTTTTGATGGGCAACTGGAAGATGAATCACACTATCGAGGAAGCCAATGCTTTCTGCGAAGATGTGAAGAATGCCGGCCTTGTCAAGATTGCCAGAGCCAAGGGTGTCATGATCGGTGTCGCCCCTTCTTATCTCGCTCTTCAGTCTGTCCGCAAGCACGCCCATAGCCTTATTGTCGCATCTCAGGATGCCCACTATATGGATCATGGCGCCTATACTTCCTCTGTCTCCATCCCGATGCTTCAGGAAATCGGAGTCGATTGGTCCCTCATCGGCCACTCTGAAAAGAGAACCTATGAAGGAGAGACCTCCTTCACCTGCAACAGAAAGATCAAAGCTCTTGTCGCAAACAAGTTCCATGTCATCTATTGCGTCGGTGAGACTGCCAAGGAATACGATGAGAAGATCACCAAGGATGTCATCCGTGAACAGATCGTTACCGGTCTTGCCGGACTGAGCAAGGAAGACATGCCTTATATCGTCATCGCCTATGAACCGGTCTGGTCCATCGGCACTGGCAAGAATGCCTCCGTCGAAATCGCTGAGGACATCTGCGCTTACATCCGTGGACTCATCAACGAACTCTTCGGAAAGATCGCTGCCCAGAAGGTTCAGATCCTTTATGGCGGAAGTGTCAAGCCGGAGAACATCCACGCCTATTTGGGTGCTGAGGATGTTGATGGTGCATTGGTCGGCGGCGCTTCCCTCAAGTCCGATTCCTTCAAAGCTCTCTTAGAGAATATCTAAATTTAAAGTTATCTTGAAAACTCCTCTTGGTGAAATATACAGGAGGAGTTTTCTGTTCTCTGATTCCAACTATATATTGAAACACTTTAAGATTTATGTTATCTTTAATGCCTACAGAAACTTATCCGTCTGATTTAATGGTTGGGTTTCGTTGCCGCTATCTGCGACAGGAAGGAAAATTATGAAAAAAGCATTTGTATCCTTAGATGTCTGCTTCCTTTTGTCTCTCCTTAAGAATCAGATGATAATGATGGAAAGGAAATATTGAAATGACTGAGAAATATTGTTTTGCCTACAGCGAACGTCAAACTTTTTCTCTCAAGTACAAGCGGCTGATTCCAGCTTTTGTTGTCGCAATTATAATGATGATGAGCGAGATGTTTCTACCGGTTTTGATAAGTGCGCTTTCCACTTCTAAAATCTTTGACTTCTATCCTACAATCTATTTTCTTGGCGCATGGTCAGTGCTTGCTTTCCTTCCATTCATTGCATTAGTGGTTTATTGTGAACTGTTTCATTACAACACATCTATCACAGATGTTCACTGGTATTTCAATCAAACAATAGAGATATGTGGTAATAAATTGACAGTGAATCAGTCAAATGGGCAAGATGAGTTCCAGGAAGAACTGCACATCAACAAAATCAAGAAAAGGAGATATGCGGTTTATTATTACGAGACACATCATCGATATGTTGCGATACCGATTGAAGTAATCAATGAACAAGAGAAGAGGTGAATCAGCTATGAAACAGAAATACGAATTTTATCTGACCGGTGAAGAAGAGCATCAGATTCAAATGTATCTTTTTGGATTTCGTTCCATTGCGCTGATGAGTTCGGTATATTTTGCTTGCGCGTTTGCCTTTTTGCTTCAGACGGTATATGCACAGGGTTTTACAATTCAAGATGCTTATGTGAAGGCGATTTTGTCTTTGATAACTATTGCGGCGTTTTTCCTTATCGCTTTTTTACTATCCTTTCTCATGCGTAAAAATTTTTGCCCAACCGCCAGGTATTGGAATGCAAAGCAGGAATATATCATAGATGGCGATAAAATCACCATTCAACTTACCGGCGTAGGCGTTTCACAGTCGGATAGTTTCATCATCAGAAAAAGAAAAGAAACGAAAGCTGGAACAATCTTATATAAATCCAACAATTACTATGTTGTCATACCTCATCGCGTTCGGCCAATGGCGATGGAGTGAAGGTGGTGTCCTTGCTCGAATCCATAAATTTTAGACAAAGTATTATTTTCCTTTGTATTTTATAGGAAAAACGATACAATGTATTGAAAATGAAAGGAGGGTGAATATATGGAAACATTTACTCCCGAAACAACACAAAGCAAACCGGTCAAAGAAAGTTCTGGTGTCAGCCTTAACTTATCCAAAGTCTTCCTTTGGATGGTATTAGGATTAGGAATCACCGGCGTTGTCTCTTTCTTCCTTCCGGATTTATTGATTGCGATGAGCAAATCATTCGGATGGACAGAGGATACCTTAGGCAACGTCTATATCGGACTGATCATCGGCTCTGCTGTTCTGATGCTGCCTAGTGCAATTTTGATGGGCCTTAAGGCATGGAGACCAAAATCGGTATGGATGATGATTGGATTTATCGTCTATGCCCTAGCGATGGGTGTCCTTCTCTCTTCCGTATTCTTAGTCATTCTCTCTGCAAGTTCTAGTTCTTCTGATTTTATGCAGACAGTTGGCGTCAGCTTCTTGATCACAGCCGGTGCATTCCTTCTTATGGCATTATTCGGAATGATTACGAAGAAGTCCCTTAGCATCCTTATTCCCTTCATCCTCGCTCTCTTAGTTGGAACTCTTACCATCTCCTTAGTCAACATCTTCATGAAACTGGAATGGATCTACTGGCTTACTGACTTTGTCATATTCGGTGTGGTCCTTGTCATCACTGCTATCGATGTCAACCGTGTCAAGAAGATTGCTGAGAACGGTGGATTCTCTTCGGAGAACAACCTTGCTATCTATTGCGCCTATACACTCTATGTCGATTTCATCAATATCTTCCTTCGTGTTCTCTACTATGTCATGGTCGCCAAGAGCAGAAAATAAACAGAAACATCGATCACTAGGCTCGCTTCCATGCGAGCCTTTTTGATTCTTTTCTATTGGATAAAACGTACACACAAACCCGGGTGTTTCAAAAATGATGAAAAAACCTTTGACACACAAGAGTCTTTGCTTTATAATTCTTTCGTCTGTCTTTACGGGAGTATCCCGTTCTTTTTATGGGGAGAACAGGAAACGCCCGGAATTGCGGACAAGAATATAGGTACTTTATCTAAAGAAATCCGGGAGGAAACAAATGCCTACTATTAATCAGTTAGTCAGAAAAGAGAGACAGAACCCGCTGTACAAGTCCAAGGCTCCGGCTCTCGGCAAGAGATTCGATTCTCTTAACAAGAAGGAAAAAGCGATTCCTTCTCCGCAGAAGAAGGGTGTCTGCACCCGTGTTGGTACGATGACTCCGAAGAAGCCGAACTCTGCTGCCCGTAAGTACGCCAGAGTCAGACTTTCCAACGGTTATGAAGTCACTGCTTATATCGGCGGTGAAGGTCACAACCTTCAGGAGCACAAAGTGGTTTTGATCCGTGGTGGTCGTGTCCGCGATTTGCCTGGTGTCAGATATCACATCGTCAGAGGCGCCATGGAATGCTTCGGCGTCGAGAACCGTAAACAGGGTAGATCCTTATACGGAACAAAGAAAGATGGAAGCATCCAGAAGAAGTAAGGAGTAAACAACCATGCCTAGAAAAAACGGTTCTGTACAGAAAAGAGATGTTTTACCCGATCCGATCTATAACTCAAAGTTAGTCACTAGATTGATCAACCGCATCATGTTAGATGGTAAGAAAGGCACCGCTCAGGAAATCCTTTACGGCGCTTTCAACAAAGTCGAAGCCAAGACCGGCAAGCCGGCCCTCAAGGTCTTCGAAATTGCTTTAGGCAACATCATGCCTGAAGTCGAACTCAAGGCAAGAAGAGTTGGTGCTTCTAACCTTCAGGTTCCTGTCGAAGTCGCTCCTGACAGAAAGGTCACCCTTGGCCTTCGCTGGTTAGTCACATTCGCCCGTCTCAGAAATGAGAAGACCATGACTGACAAGCTCGCTGGCGAAATCATCGATGCTGCCAATGGCACTGGTGGTGCTGTCAAGCGTAAAGAAGATATGCATAAGACCGCTCAGGCCAACCAGGCTTATGCTCACTATCGTTGGTAATTCGATTCAATACGTTTCGAAATCAATAAAAGGAGAAAAATAGCCTATGGCAATGGATAACGATCAGGCGATGGTGGCGAAATACGAAGCCGTCCCGCTTGAAAAAGTCAGAAATATCGGTATTATGGCTCACATTGATGCCGGTAAGACTACAACCAGTGAGCGTATCCTCTTCTACACAGGAAAAACCCATAAGATCGGTGAAACCCATGATGGTGCTTCCGCCATGGACTTCAACGAACAGGAACAGAAGCGTGGTATCACTATTTACTCCGCTGCTACAACCTGTATCTGGAAGGACATCCGTATCAATTTGATTGATACTCCTGGCCACGTCGACTTCACCGCTGAAGTCGAAAGATCTCTCCGTGTTCTCGATGGAGCTGTCTGCGTCCTCGACGGAAAGAACGGCGTCGAACCTCAGACTGAAACTGTCTGGAGACAGGCTGATAAGTATGATGTTCCTCGTATCGTCTTTGTCAACAAGCTTGATGCCACTGGCGCAGATTATGAAATGTCTGTCGCTTCTATCAAGGAAAGAGTCGGTGCCAACGGTGTTGCCATCGCTTATCCTGTCGGCTTGGAAGGAAGACTTTTAGGCCTTATCGACTTAGTCGAGATGAAGGCTTGGTTATGGGATGTCGACCCTAAGAAGTCTGAAAAGATGCAGCCGAACATCGTCTCTCTCGACGAAGTTCCGACTGAATACAGCCATGATGTCGAACAGGCTCATGTCTATCATTCCATCCTTGTCGAGGCTCTTGCCAACTTCGATGATAACCTCATGGAGAAGCTCCTCATGGAAGAGGAACCGACACCGGAGGAAATCAAGGCAGCCATCCGTAAGGAAACCATCGCTCGTCAGATCTTCCCGACCATCCCTGGTTCCGCTTATAAGAACAAGGGCGTTCAGTACCTTCTCGATGCAGTCGAGGCTTACTTGCCTTCTCCGCTCGATATTCCTGCTCCGATCGGCCATGATAACGACGGAAATGAAGTTCAGCTTGCCGCTGATCCGAAGGGACCGTTTGTCGCTCTCGCTTTCAAGCTTACGACAGACCAGTTCGGAACTCTCTGCTTCTTCCGTATCTATTCTGGTTCCGTCAAATCCGGATCCTACATCTACAACGTCCGTAAGGGAACAAAGGAAAGAGTTTCCAGATTGGAACTCGTCAATGCCGACTCCCATGAAAATATCACAGAGGCCAAGGCCGGTGAAATCGCCGCTGCTGTCGGCTTCTCTTCCACAAGAACTGGTGATACTTTAGTCGGTGAGAACGATCCTCGTATCTCTTTGGAAGCCATCAAGTTCGCTGAACCTGTCATCTCTGAAGCGATTGAACCGCTTAAGAAGGGTGATCAGGATAAGATGGCCGCTACCCTTATCAAGTTCACAGAAGAAGATCCTACTTTCCATTACTATACCGATCAGGAAACTGGTCAGGGTATCATCGCTGGTGTCGGCGAATTGCAGCTCGACGTCAACGTCACCCGTTTGAAGAATGACTTCGGCATCGCCTGCAAAGTCGGTGCTCCTCAGGTCGCTTATCGTGAAACGATCAAGGGAACTGCGGACTGCGAAGGTAAATACATCAAACAGTCTGGTGGTCATGGTCAGTATGGTCATGTCATCTTCCGTATGGAACCCAACCCTGGAAAGGGCATTGAAATCACAGAAGCCATCACTGGCGGTGCCATTCCTAAGGAATTCATCAAGCCTTCTATCGATGGTTTGAAGGAAGCCTTCAACAAGGGTATGATCGCTGGGTATCCTGTCATCGATGTCAAAGCTACCTTGATCGACGGTTCCTACCATGATGTCGACTCTTCTGAAATGGCTTATAAGCTTGCATCTGACCTTGCTCTTAAGGTCGCTGCTCAGAAGTGCAAACCGGTCCTTCTCGAACCAATCGTCAAAGCGGATATCACCACTCCTATCGACTATGTCGGTACTGTTATGGGCGATGTCTCTTCCAGACGTGGTTCCGTCGAAGGTATGGTACAGAAGGCCAATGCTCAGGTCATCACAGCCAAGATTCCGTTGGCCAACATGTTCGGATACATCTCCGACCTTCGTTCCATGACTCAGGGACGTGGTATCTATTCCATGGAATTCGATCATTACCAGGAAGTTCCTCGCTCTGTTCAGGAAGAAATTGTCAAGAATCGTGGTTAATACACTCCTAATTCTTGAAAATCATCATTGAAAAGTGTATAGTCATAAAGAATCTAATTTTGGAGGAAAATAATTATGGCAAAACAGAAGTTTGACCGTTCTAAACCGAACGTAAACATCGGTACCATCGGTCACGTCGACCACGGCAAGACCACTTTGACTGCCGCGATTACCCATGTCTTAGCTGAGAAGGGTTTGTCCCAGGCTCTCAACTATGACCAGATTGATGCTGCTCCGGAAGAAAAAGCCCGTGGTGTCACCATCAATGCCGCTCACGTCGAATACGATACTGCTAAGAGACACTACACCCACGTTGACTGCCCTGGCCACGCCGACTACATCAAGAACATGATCACCGGCGCCGCTCAGATGGATGGTGCTATCCTTGTTGTCGCTGCCACCGATGGTGTCATGCCCCAGACAAGAGAGCACGTCTTACTTGCCCGTCAGGTCGGTGTTCCTTATATCGTCGTCTTCCTTAACAAGTGCGATATGGTTGATGATCCTGAAATCATCGACTTGGTCGAAATGGAAGTCCGTGAACTCCTTAACGAGTATGGCTTCCCGGGTGATGAGCTCCCTGTCGTCAGAGGCTCTGCCTTACAGGCCCTCAACGGTGACAAAGAAGCCGAAACCCACATCATGGAACTCATGGATGCCTGCGATTCCTACATCCCGGATCCTGTCCGTGACAATGATAAGCCGTTCCTCATGGCTGTCGAAGATGTCATGACCATCACTGGCCGTGGTACTGTCGCAACCGGAAGAGTCGAGCGTGGTATGCTCAAGCCGAACGATGAAGTTGAAATCGTTGGTATCATGGACACCAGAAAGTGCGTCTGCACCTCTCTTGAAATGTTCCGTAAGATCCTCGACTTCGCTGAAGCCGGCGATAACATCGGTGCCCTTTTAAGAGGTGTCGACAGAGATCAGATCGTCAGAGGTCAGGTCCTCTGCAAACCTGGCAGTGTCACTCCTCACAAGAAGTTCAAGGGTCAGGTTTATGTCCTTACCAAAGAAGAAGGCGGCCGTCACACTGGTTTCGCCAACAACTACAGACCTCAGTTCTACTTCAGAACAACTGATGTCACTGGTACCGTCACACTTCCTGCCGATACTCAGATGGTCATGCCTGGCGATAACGTCGTCCTCGATGTCGAACTCATCCATCCTATCGCTCTCGAAAACCAGACTAAGTTCTCTATCCGTGAAGGTGGTCACACCGTCGGTGCCGGAACTGTCTCTGAAATCATTGCTTAATCTTTGATTCCAATCAACGCTCATCCGCAAGGATGGGCGTTTTTTATTCCCAAAAAAAGTGGTGTTTATCATATAATAGTTAAACCGGAGGTGCGCTATGAAAAAACAGGACCGCGACAATTATATCTTTGCTAAGAAATCTCTGCTTCTGCAGCTGTTTCTCTACTATTACACGGATGTTCCCTATGATGCTGTTGTCCTACGATCCTTCGGATTCAACTTTGATCCGACCTGCAATTTCAAAGCCATCGTCAAAAGCAGAAAAGGTCATATCCACAAATATGTGACTCATATCTTTCTTTCAATGTCTGGCGTCAATTTCGAAAAACTCGATGTCATGGGTGATGTCAACATCATCCGCGTCAAGAATCTCGATGGCGAGTTCTATGAGCCGGATGCCTCATTGAACATCTATTTTGATGGTGCAAAATTCTATGCGACAGGCTATCTCGAAGGGAAGAAACTTTCCTATCGTTTCAATCCGAAGAAGAAAGGCGTCACCGATGACCTTCTCTTCCATTTGGGAAGCGATAAAAAGCTTTCTGGTATCAATTCCTCCGCTTCCTGCTTTGTCTTATGGCTGATGAAGCTTTATACTTCCAAACTGAATGTCGATCTTGTCATGGGCGCTGGAATCAATGCGGATTACGGAGCGAAGGACTGGTCCTCTTTGATCGACTCCTTGAACAATGACTTCTACAAAGGTGACTATAAATTTGCCGATGAGATTGAACACTATGTTGGAAAGGAACTCTTCACTTCCTCTATGATCATGAAGACTTCCGGTTTTGATTCCTACAAGTCTCTCAACAGAGAGCTATATGAATTTCCGGCTGCCAAGAGCTTTGATGATCCGGATTCTACTTTGTATCACTGCGCGGATTATATTGCAAAGCATCCTCATACGACAGTCATCACCTATAATTACGATACCAATTTGGAATACCTACTCAAGAAGAGAGGAATCCGTTATACGACTGTTTACGATGACAATTCCTTTGTCGATAAGGAAGCGAGTGTCGATATCTATCATGTCCACGGACTGCTTCCCTATGACAGATACAATGAGACAAAGTTCACAGATTCTCTCATCTTCAATGAATCAGAATACTATTACCTGTACAATAATCCCTATTCCTGGAATATTGCCAAACAGCTTCACGACTTCAAGTTCAATGTCTCTATCTTCATCGGCATCTCTTTGACTGATCCTGATATGAAGAGACTCTTAGAGCTTGCCTTGAACTATCTGAAGTTCAATTTCATCTTCCTAAAGAAGGAGAAAGACTATTCTGAGACGGTGTATCGTGACTTGACCTCCTACTTCTTCACCTTTGATCTCATCGTCATCTGGATCGATGAGTATTCCGATATTGCTGAATATTTGGAGAATTTATGATATGAGACCAAGGCAGAATTCTTTCTATTCCCAGGGAGAAGTGTGTAGGACAGGAAGGAAGTTTGCTTCCTATGTCCTCGATTTTCTCGTGTCGGTCATTGTCTCTGTCCTTGTTTTCTGGGCTGTCGAGGCGATTTCCAATAGCACCTCTTCCATGAAAAAGAACAATGAACTAGTCCGATCCTCCTATTCCTCTCTGATCAGCATGATTGAGGAGAGCGGAATCTCCAAAGCGGATGAGAATGAGGACTTGTTATCCCGTTCTGTCCTAGTCGAGAATTACATGAAGGGTGCCGTCCTTCATTCTCTGAAGGTGAATGAAGTCGAAGGAATCTCGGAGGAGACCTATAAGGATGTGACGGAGATCGATGAGAAGAACGATTACGCATTTTCTTATTATGTGACGTTCAAAAGCGCACATCTTTCTGACTATGAGGATACTGCCAAGACCAATTATGGTGTAGATTACTACTATCAGCAGCTGGTTCAGTATTCCTCTTCCGATTATTTCTTCCAGAATACGGAGAAATATCCTCTTATCGCCTTGGAATCTGCGAAAGCCATCGACAATTATTTCCGTGATTCATCCTATAGCATCGGAAGCAATATCTATACCTCCATATCCGAATCTTATTCCTTATTGCTGCAGAGCGGATCTCAGGACTTACAGAACAGTTATAAACCGTATCTTGCTTTATTTGAAGGATATCAGACCAATATCAAGAACGTCTATCGTGTCCGTTCCTTGGAACTGTTTGTCTCTTATCTCTTCTCTCTCTTTATCGTATATATGCTGGTTCCTCTTCTCTTCAGAAACGGACAGACGTTGGCAATGAAAGTGCTCAAAATCGGAGCAACAGACAAGAATGGAAATGAAGTGGCTTGGTATCAGTTGCTGATCAAATATGCTGTGAATCTGATCGAGTATGCTCTGATCATTCCTGTCGTCGCTTTGCTCTATTACGGAACCGATGCCTTGGATCTAGTTGGATCCTCTCTTTTCTGGAATATATCCTATCTGTCCTTAGGCGCCTTTTCCATCATCTTTATGGTCTGTTCCATGATTCTTTGCTTCTGCTTGCGTAAGACGAAGCAGTCGATTCCAGAATACTTGTCCTTTATGATTGTTCATGATAACGATGTCATGATGGTAGAAGAAAGTTTTGACGGAGATACTAGTGATGCCGGAAAATAACGAGAAAATTCTAGAATTGGACTATCCTTCTGTACCATTGGGGAGGAACTTTGCAGGACGTTTGTTCGACCTGTTCCTTTTCTTTATCCTTGGTGTCGTTTTGGTGGTTCCGGATCTATTTATCATCCAAGGAAACAAGACGTATCAGTCTTGGATTACAAAACAGAACGACTATAAGATCGAGTCTAGACTCTATCAGAAGAATGAGGAAGGAAAGATTGTCAAGCTTCCGAGCTATTACGATGAAGTCAATGACCTGACTTACAACGAGAAATCCGAAAAGATGAATGAAGCTCTTGTTTTCTTCTTTGAGGATTACGTCAATGCGGAGATGAATGGCACAGGAAAGAAGACACTCCTTGACTATAAAGCAGACTGCAAGACTGACGATGGAAAAGCTCTATTTGACCAAGATGGCATAAGAGTCCTACTCTCTTCGGATTATGATAGCGTCTATTATTCCACTTATTCCTCTCTTATCAGCGATAAGGCGTTAGGATACCTCAATCTGAAAGAGGATTATCTCGACCTCAAGAAGAAGGCAAGCCTTACCTATCTTGTTACGATTCCTCTGATGTTTGTTCTCTCTTATATCATCTTCTATTACATCATTCCTCTCTGTTTCTCCAGAGGAAAGAAGACATTGGGAATGAGGATCACAAAGACCGCCCTTCTTTCTGTGGATGGGTTCTCTGTCAAGGCAGGCAGGTTCACATTAAAGTTCCTATTCAAATTGTTTATCATTTTTATCGGTTCCTTTGCTGCGGTATTCATACCTCTTGCTGTATCGATTACGATGATTGTCGTCTTGAAGAGCCATCAGTCATTAAGCGAATATGTGAGCAATACCTATCTTGTTTCTACGGAAGATCAGGATGTCTATAAGGATCTCATCGAATATCGTATCGCCCATCAGGAAATCGATTTTGAACCGTATATGAAGGCAGGAAAGAGATGACCGGAACGCGGAAAATAAAGATAGACGCTTTTAAATTATCAAATATCATCCTTAAATTTTTCTTTTTTTGAATATTTATACTATATTTAGTATAATCTTGTTGTCACACATAGGAGAATGCTTATGGAAATCAGACTCGTTGGTCTTACAAAGATGTTTCCCGGAGACGCCAAGAAGGGAATTCCCGATACGGTCGCAGTCGATGATTTGAACATTACCATCAAAGATGGTGAACTGATCGGTTTATTAGGCCCTTCAGGCTGTGGCAAATCCACCACTCTGTACATGCTGTCCGGATTGAAGGATCCGACATCAGGTGAAATCTGGTTCGATGATGAGGACGTCACTCATCTTGCACCGGAAAAAAGAGGAATCGGTTTGGTTTTCCAGAACTACGCTCTTTATCCTCATATGACAGTCTACAAGAATGTCGCCTTCCCGTTAACGAATCTCAAAGTCGAAGAAAATCAGAAAGACTTTGCCATTGAGAAGGATAGAACCATTCTCGCTATCCTGGAGAAGAAGGAAGAAGTCTATCAGCATATCGTTTCTAGCGCCGTTGACGGAGTCGTCAACAAGAACAGAGCGATTTTTGTGTTGACCAATGCTTATCAGGTCTCTAAATATGTTGCCTCTACAGTCTTTGACTATGTCGGCATCAAGGAAGAGATGGTAGACGAGAATGTTTCCAAAGCTACTGCTCTTGTACAGGCAGATCTCGATAAGAGACTCAACGCCTATGCTACAAAGAATATCTCGGTCAATGATAAGAATGAGCTTCTCTACAACGGAACCGATTTCAAACTGGTCACAAGAAAACTCTCCAAGGATGAAATCGATGCTCTTGTCCGCTCTGCGGCAAGACTTGTCCAGATTGAGGACTATCTGCAGAGAAAACCAAGCGAGCTCTCCGGCGGTCAGCAGCAGCGTGTTGCCATTGCCCGTGCTCTAGTCAAACGTCCGAAGGTTCTCCTTCTTGATGAGCCATTAAGCAACCTCGATGCCCGTCTTAGAATCCAGACCCGTGAAGAGATCAGAAGAATTCAGCAGGAAACAGGCATTACGACTGTTTTCGTCACACACGATCAGGAAGAGGCTATGTCCATCTGCGATGACATCGTCGTCATGAAAAACGGCATGGAGATGCAGAAGGATCATCCGCAGGAAGTCTATCGCAACCCGAAGAACCTCTTTGTCGCGAAGTTTTTAGGCACCCCGCCGATCAATGTCTTCAAAGCCAACATCAGCCATAATCAGATCTTCATCGGGAATGAGAAGATTCTCGATAGTCAGGTCGACATCTCTGATGGAGAATGCTATGTCGGCATCCGTCCGGAAGGCTTCCTCCTCAATGAAGAAGCCAAGGAAGAGGATAAGGTTCTGACCATGACCTGCAACGAAGTCCAGACGATGGGAAGAGACTTGCTTCTCATCTGCTCTTCTCCGTGGCTTGTCGGTGAAAAGAGCAAGATCATCATCGACTCTGACATCGATGCCAAAGTCGGTGAAATCAAGTTTGCTCTCCGTTATAACAAGGTCTTCGTCTTCGATGGAAAGACAGAAGAGAGAATCTATCTGACAAAAGAGGAAGTTGAAGCCGCTGAAAAAGAAAAGCAGGCAAGACTTGCTGAGATTGAAGAAGCGAAAGCCAAAGAGGCTGAACTTGCCCAGATCGATAAGGATATTGACTGATCTCTATGGAAAGCAAGAATAACTGGAAAGCCTGGCTTTATCTTTCGCCGGCTTTGATACTTATGTCGTTATTCACCTTCTTCCCTCTTATCAATACTTTTGTTGTGTCCTTTATGTCGAGCTACCGCAATTATATGCTTGGTAAACCGACCGGTTTTACATTCAAGAACTACGGCATTGTCTTAGGCGCCGTTGAAGTCACCAAAGGAACTGGTGTCTATGACAAGGATTTCTTCAGTTGGAACAGTCCTTCCGCTTTGACAAATACTCTTTTAATCACAATCATCACTGTACCAGTTTCGGTCATCATCGCCCTTCTTATCGCAATCCTTCTGAATAACATCAAACCGCTTAAGAAATTCTTCCAGACCATCTTCTTCATGCCATACGTCACAAATGTCATCGCTGTTGGTATGGTCTTCTCCGTTCTTTTCCAAAAAGGCGGAGCATTCAATGCCATGTTCGGATTGACAAAAGACTGGATTGGATCTGGTAGCAGCTGGGGAAGCTGTATGTTCGTTCTTTGCCTCTATATCATCTGGAATGCACTGCCTTATAAGATTCTGATTTTTATGTCTGGTCTTCAGGGCATTGATAAGCAGTATTATGACGCTGCTAAGATCGATTCCTCTCCGAGATGGAAGACGGAAATGAAGATTACACTTCCTTTGCTATCTCCTCAGATTCTCTACATAACAGTCACCTCATTCATCGGCGCTTTCAAGGAATACAATTCTGTCATCGGTTTATTGAATCGTAACTATTCGAATTCTCCGAATGTCCCGGATATGTACACGGTTGTCTACTATATCTACGATAAGCTGAAGTTAGGTGGTGACAAGATTCAGTACGCATCTGCTGCGGCTGTCATCCTCTTTGTCATCATTATGATTATCACCTTCATTCAGATGAAGGTCAGTGAGAAAAAGGTGGTGTATTGATATGAATCAACCTAGTATAATCACAACCAAACTCAATATTGTCACCTCCAGCAGCCGTATCAGCACAGCTCAGAAGCAGAAAGCGAGCAAAGTATTCCACATCATCGGACTCGTACTCACTTATGCATTCCTGATCTTTGCTGCCTTGATTGCTCTTCTTCCCTTCTATTACATGATCATCGGTTCCTTTATGCAGGAGGACGATTTGATCTCTGGTAAATTATGGCCGGAAGCCGGTTCCTTCTTCCAGAACATCTACGATAACTATTCCAATACTTTGGAACGCTTCTCCTATTCGAGATATGTCGGAAACACGCTGACTGTTGCCGTGGCGACAACCATTCTGATGATGATTGTCACTATCTTCTCCGCCTTTGCCTTCGCTCGTCTTAAATTCAGAGGAAGAGACCTTTTATTCACTATCTTCCTTGCTACGATGATGATTCCTGGCGAAATGATGGTCATCACCAACTATCAGACCATGTCTAACTTAGGAATGATCTCCAGCGATCAGACAAGATTGCAGGCGTACTTTGTCATGATTGTTCCGTTTGTCTCATCCGTTTTCTATATTTACCTGCTCCGTCAGAACTTCAAACAGATTCCGAATGAACTCTATCTTGCTGCCAAGGTCGATGGCAAATCCGATTGGGAATACCTGTGGAAGGTTATGGTTCCTCTTGCTTCTCCGACCTTGATTACGATTGCCATCCTCTCCATCATCGGTTCCTGGAATGCCTATGTCTGGCCACAGCTTGCCGTCTCCGCTGCCCGTGATTCAGAGCCTTATTGGCTGATCTCCGTTGCTCTTCGTGGCACAGAGAAACTTGCCTTGGAAGATCCGACGGGTGCTATGAGAACACAGTTCTCGTGGCAGATGGTCGCTTCCGTTCTGACTGTTGTGCCGTTGCTTGTCCTGTTTATCATTTTCCGTAAATACATCATGCGTGGTACCGGCCGTGCCGGTATCAAAGGCTGAAACGGAATGGTAATATTCGTCAATTAACTTTATAAAGGGGGAAAACAAAATGAAGTTAATGAAGAGAAAATCCTTAGGAATTCTCGCTCTTACGTCTTTGTTGCTTGTCGGCTGCGGTGATAAGACTTCTGAAAAGAAGGATGATGACACCGGAAGCACTGATAAGCAGGTCGAAGTCATCTGGTGGAACAACTATGCCGTTCCGTCTGAAGGCACAGAAGAAGAAAACCGTAAGAAGACCACTTACACAGAGTACTATTATGCTACTGATCTGATCAAGGCTTTCGAAGCTGCAAATCCGAACATCAAGATCACCATGAGCTACAAGGGAAACTACAGCAAGATCTATTCTGCCATCAAGGAAGGTATCTCCACTGGTAACATTCCGACCATCGCTTCTACTTATCAGGATAACGTTGCCTATTATCTCGACAATGATGTCTCCTATGATATGAGTGAATTTGCCAAAGAATTAGAGAATGACAGCGATTTCAACCAGAACTACCTCTCTATCGAAAAGGGTGTCTTCAACGGCAAATATTATTCATTACCGTATTCTAAGTCTGCTGAGACTTTAGTTGTCAACCAGACTGTCTTTGATCAGGTTGGTGAAGGTGCTTCTGGTGAGAACACCACCAATTCCAGCGGTACAGCTGTTTATACCGCTCCTGTTGCTGCTTCTTCCAAGACCAAATATACCATCCCTCAGAACTTCTATGAAATGATTGAAGTTGCTAGAAAGATGAAGGCTGATTATCCTTCTCTCTTTGAAAACCAGAGAGACAGCAGCGGATATTTCACCGCAGTTCCTTTCTGCTGGGATTCCGCTGAGAACATGTTCATCTCTCTCTTGAAGAACAGTGGCAACACCTATACCAATGGTGCTGCTAATACTGCTCCGGAAAGATTGGCTTGGAACTCCGATGCCGTCAAGAGCATTGTCAAGCAGCTCAAGAAGTGGAACAATGAAGGTTTGATCGCTACACAGAATCAGCTTCCCGAAACCGATACAACCAACCACTATCATGAATATTCTTCCACCATGGTCACAAGAGGACAGATTTTCATGGCTGTCTCCTCTACAGCTGGTGCCTCTTACTTTGCCACTAATGGCGGATTCAAGGCTACTTTGAACCACGGCCTCAACTGGGCTGAAGGATCTAAGGCTTCTGATGCCAAGGTTATCTCTCAGGGCCCTTCCCTCACCTTCTTCAAGAACAAGGATAACGATGTCAACAAGGCTGCCTTCAAGTTCTATCAGTATCTTACCAACACGGAGAATTCCGCTAAGTTAGCTGTCACAAAGGCCTACTTCCCGCTTAGATCTTCTTCTTATCAGACTGAAACTGTCAAGACCTTGACCAATGCTGCCAAGACCGTTGATGCCAGTGCCACTTATTCTGAAAAGTACAATGACTACACTGGACAGTCTTTGCTTCTCAATGAGACTTATTCCAGCGAGAGTGCTTACTTCATGTCCGATGTTTTCCTTGGCTCTGCTGAAACCAGAACTGCTGTCGGTAACATCCTTACCACAGTCTTCAACAAGTCTGCCGATGAAACCAACACCGATGATAAGCTGAACGCCGTCGTCGATGCTGCCTTCAAGGACGCATACGACACTGCCGTCAAATCCATTTCACTCTAAAAATGAAAAAGCATTGTATCTATTGCAGAAAGACCATCGAGGAAAATGAGGAAGTCTGTCACTTCTGCGGAAAGAATCAGGATAGCAGTAAGATGACTGTCAAAGATGTTCATGAACTTCATCAGAATGCTCATAACAACATCACAGTCTATACTGACAAAAAGAATTCTGGACTGGTCTTTCTTGTGACTGGTGCAATACTTCTCATTGTAGGTCTTCTCTTCTTATTCCTTTCCTTCAAATATAATACGATCCGTGTCAGAGAGTTCAGACCTGCTTCGGTTGAGTTTGTTGTCTGCTGCATTTGTCTTGCTATCTCCTGCTTTGAAATGATCTTCGGAACAGTAAAGCTAGTCATTGCTCTTCTCAACATCAAATACTATAAATCTGTCATCACAGGCACAAAGATAACAAAGTAACAATCTGATAATAAAAGCCTCTCCTGCTCTTCGCTCCTTAACTTGGAACGGAGGTAAAGGAGAGGCTTTTTGTTACTTTCCGAATCGGTTGATAAAGTCAACCATTGTGTTTGTGATTCTCGTCACCCCAGTCCAAAGGTACCTATCATCATTATCTGGCTCCTTTGTCGATATGATTCCGATGACACTGATGTACTTAAGCTCTTCGCCTGTCCGTTCATCCCATTCGGTGAAATAAGCGATGACAGGGCCTCCGCTCATACCGCTTAGAACATAGGTGTAAAGGTTGTACCGATAGGATGACTTGGATAGAATTCCGTATCCCTTGCTGTATTTCAAGTCTTGACCGGCTGGATAGCCAAAAGCGATATATACGCTTCTTGAAAAGTCTGCGTTAGTAATCAAAGATGTCGCACCATATGTCTCAAGCTGACTCACATCAGCTATTTTCAGTATTGCCCAATCATTGTTTTTCTGTTCCTCTGTTGGCGTAAAACTGGAGGAGGACATCGGGTCAGAATAGATCCAGGCTTTTGGCAGATAACTCTCTGTTATCTTGTAGGTTGCTGCCTTAATACGAGAGAAGGCCACAGTAAGATTCGTCATATACTGTCGGTCGATAAAGACACAATGGGCTGCGGTCATAAGATATCCGTTTGATAGTGTGAAGCAACTTCCTTGAATGTGACGCGTCCCTAGATTTGCAGTCAGTTTTCCAATGGTTGTGATAGGCTGTTGTTCATCTAGCGATGATATGACAGACATAATGTTGTTTGAGGAGGAATAGGAGTGTCTTTCCGTGCCTTTTAGCTGATTGGATGATGTCAATTCACTGTTTGTCCTTTTTGCACTATAAATCAGTGAATCTGTATCATCAAACTTATCCCGCTTTATTTCTTTGCTGCTATTGGATTCATAATTATGCTTCATGATCACAATGGAATCGGAGTTATCAGATACGGCAGAGAACTCCTCTCTGTTATTCTTAGACACTGAATATAATCCGGAAATGGCAGAAACAAAACCGGAGGATTTATCTTTTTCCGGGCAGGAAAAGAAAGACATCATTACTAGGAAAACCAAACAAAGATTGTTCTGAATCATAAATATACCTCTTTCTATATGAGAGTAGAACAACATTCGATATAAGTCAATGCGTTGATAGGAGGTAAAAGGAAAGACATATAGACGAGGCTATGGATGACAGGACGTATTATGTTGAGATGACAGGTCTTGTTACATGGGTTTAAGTGTTACCGCAAATTTAGTCTTTTAAATACCACAAAAAGGGACTTTTGTTTACCACAAATTGCGTTGTTTTACAGATACAGCATACGATAAAAACATACGGAAGAGTCCTTTATAACACTATGAATTTTGTCTGGAAGATGGCGTTCTTGTTGTTCCGGTAGGATGCTTAAGAGACTGATGGTTTATTTCGTATCGTAACGCATGCTGAATGCTGATTTCTGTGAAAGAATCCTTGATAAACAATGTTATAATTATAACTATGCACAACGATAGTATCTTAGATTGCTCTACCTATAAGACAGCAAAGAAAGGCAGACGGTTTGTCGTCATGCTGATTGACTACTTTTTAGTTATGCTAGTCTCATTTTCTGTTTTTGCTTTGGCTATACAGCCCATCTTTGATGTGCTTCCATCCACAAAAGAAATCGAGACTCGTTATCAGCAAAAACAGGTTCAGGTCATGAATGAGATTGTCTCCACTCATCTGCAGAAAAGAGATGATAATGACAATCTGATTTCTGTTTCAACAGAGAGTAAGAACTATATTGTCAAACTCCTTAAGTTCTCGACAACAAAATATGATGATATCGATTATTATGAATTGAAACAGGGAAAGAAAGAGGTGGTTGAGATTAAGGATGAAGATCTTTTATCCTATCAGGATACGGATGGCAATTATATCAATGATGATATCCTCTACTATTATCTGAACTTCAGAAAACAGAATAAAATCAATTATTCTGAAGAGATTACGGATTATACTATATCGGATATCAACAGCAAACTATTGAAATTAGATGGGGATAATAAAGATTTCGTGTCCGATAACTTTGATGCTTCCAAAGATGTTTTTTATCTCAGCGAAGAAAACACAAAAATCCTTTTGGATTATGTCAATTACAGCACAGAGAGCGGGAAGACACTTTATCAGAATCTATCCTCTCTTTACCGGACTGTCATTCTTTCTGCCATTGATGAAATAGAGAAAAACTACACTCCCTATGTGGAGAAAATGAATGAGTTCCATGCTGTCTATAAACAGTATTCATCTAGACTGGGCTGGATGCTTGTTTTATCTTACGTCATTGGATTCTTAGTCTGTTATCTTCCTTTCCAGTTGGCCTTCAAACATGGTAGGACCATTGGTTATCGATTCTTCTCTTTGGCTCTGACAAGAGCTGACTGTATGGAGTTGAAAGCATGGAATGTAATCGTCAAGGATATCGTCTTATTCATTCTTGATCTCTCAACGATATTCTTTATGCCAGTTCTCTTAGGAAAAATAGAGTTGTTATCCTGCACTTTGCTTGGACCGATAACATTATTTCAAATTGTATTGTTCGCATTCTTATTGATATTAGTCTCTCTTGTTTTCTTCTTTGTCAGCAAGAGCAATCAGGCTTTGAGCGATTTTGCATCACAGACTATCACAGTGAATCTGAACGAAAAAGAAGAAGACTTTATGATAGAACAGGATAGGAAGATAGAGCACGATGGAAAATGAAAAACAGGTAACGGAAGTCGAATATCCTAGGGCGAAAAACTATAAGAGGTGGCTTGCCTTTATCATCGATGTGTTTCTGGCTTTGATCCTAGGACTTTTCCTAACAGCAGCAGCTGGCGCCGTCACGAAGGCAATCCCTAGTTATCAGAATGTAGTGAAGCAAAGAGATGATATCGAGAATTCTGTCTCCATCTATCAGGATGGGAAAGCCATCATTCTTGTCATGGATGAGAGTGAAAGCACAGTCGCTGATAAGAAAAAGACATTGAATGATGCGATTGAGAATTTCTATTCGGATAAACGATTCTTCACGGAGGATACCTACTATTCCGCTTATCAGGATAGGAAGAAAGAAGCAAAGGCTTCCGACAGTGGATCCTTGTTTGAATACAATGATACGACGAAAACCTATCTGGAAAAGAACTATTCCGATCAGGAATATTACGACTTCTATTATTCAGAGATTGAACATTATCTTATTGCTTATATGTCATTGAATGCGGATTATGCCAATGCTACCAATGCCATCGTAAGGACATCGGTCATCGAATTGATATTATGCTTATCCGTTGGCTATATTCTCTCTTTCCTGATTGTCCCTTTGATCATAAAAAGAGGAAGACGAACGATCGGAATGTATCTGTTTAAGATTTCATTGATCAGTGTAGATGCTTTGAATGTGAATGGATGGACATTGTTTGGAAGAGACATGCTTCTTCTGTTTGTGGGATTCTGGCTTTCTGTCATCACATTCTTTATCCCATGGGCTGTCTCTGTCACGATGATGCATTTATCAAAGAGAGGGCAGGACTTCTTCGACTATGTCTCAAATACCTATGTGGTAGACACAGCAAAGAAAGATGTCTATCTCAATTACGCAGAATATCTATCCCGTGTGAAAAGTGTTGAAAAAGCGAGCATAGAGAATGAAAATTTCAGAATATCCTCTTAGATTATGGATTCTTAATCTTTATTTGAGTTGCTAAGGATATAGTTAAGCCGTATAATTTTATAGATACACTATATAAATATATATAGTAATCTCTCATCCATCAGTCATCGTTTACCGGTACGAGTTCCGAGAAAGGTAAAATTATGGAAATCAAACTGAAACATTTGACGAAAGCATTCCCCGGAGACGCGAAGAAGAATCGACCTGAGACCATTGCTGTATCTGATCTCAACATCGATATTCGCGATGGCGAACTCTTAGGTCTTCTGGGCCCTTCTGGATGTGGAAAATCGACAACTCTGTACATGATTGCCGGTTTGAAGCAGCCGACAGACGGCGAAATCTGGTTCGGTGATGAGGAAGTCACTCATCTAGCCCCGGAAAAAAGAGGCATTGGCTTAGTCTTCCAGAACTATGCCCTTTATCCTCATCTCAGCGTCTATGACAATGTCGCTTTCCCGCTGACCAATATGAAGACGGTTGCTCCTTCTAAGGATGATGTCCTTCTCGCCATCGATGTTGAGATGGATCTTCTTAAGAATCATTCGGATGAAGCCATCAGCATCATCAAGAAATCGGTCTATCACAACAAGATTTCAAAGGAACTTGCCATTCAGGCCTTGGTCGACCATTTCCATATGGTCACATCCATGGCAAAGAAACTCTTCTCTTTGAAACTGCATTCCAGTGATAAGCCACAGGCTATCATCGATGAGAGACTGAAAAAGCTCAGCAAAGAGAAAGATGCTCATTTGGCTAAGAACAAGTCCAAGAACATCAAGATCAATGAGAAATATGAACTCCTCGACAATAATGGAAAAGTCATTGTCACAAAGAGAAAGATTACGAAGGATGAGATTGATGCCCTTGTTCAGGAGGCGGCCAGACTTGTTCAGATTTCTCAGTATCTGGAAAGAAAGCCGAGCGAGCTTTCCGGTGGTCAGCAGCAGCGTGTCGCTATTGCCCGTGCCTTAGTCAAGAAGCCTCGCGTTTTATTATTGGATGAACCTCTTTCCAACCTCGATGCCCGTCTTAGACTTCAGACCCGTGAAGAGATCAGAAGAATCCAGCAGGAAACAGGCATCACTACAATCTTCGTCACCCACGATCAGGATGAAGCGATGTCCATCTGCGATGACATCGTCGTCATGAAGGACGGCGTTGAAATGCAAAAGGATCATCCTCAGACCATGTACGACAATCCGAAGAATCTCTTCGTTGCTAAGTTCTTAGGCGTTCCGCCTATCAATGTCTTCGAAGGAAGAATCGAGAATCATAAAGTGTATATCGGAGATGAATGTGTCCTAGAAAGCGATAAGCTCGATACCGATAAGAAGGTCATCATCGGTATCCGTCCGGAAGGATTCATCCCGGCTTCTGATGACAACAAGCTTACCATCTCTGTCCATCAGATCATCACACAGGGCAGAGACAAATCCTTAGTTGGAACCCATCATGATTTTGTCGGAGAACAGATCAAGGTCATCATTGACAGCGATGTCCCTGTTTCCGTCGGTGATGTCTCACTTTCCATTCGTAAGAATAAGATGTTCTTATTCGATCACGAGAGTGAAGAAAGAATTTACTTCTGATGGAAAGCAAGAATAACTGGAAAGCGTGGCTATACTTGGCCCCAGTCATCATCTTGATGGCTGTCTTCACCTTCTATCCGATTGTCAACACAGCCAGAATCTCGTTTCTGAAGAATTACGATTCTCTGAACGGCACATATGATGGCTTCACCTTTGACAACTATCTTGAAATTCTTCATCTGAAACCGACATTTGAAGTAGGAAGTATGAAATTCTACGAAGATGAATTCATCATGGTTGCTCTTCCTAATACTCTCCTTATCACCTTTGTGACAGTTCCTCTTTCTATTATGATTGCCTTAGCAATCGCAATTGCCCTTAACTCCATCAAGAAATTACAGAAGATCTTCCAGACTATCTTCTTCATGCCTTATGTCACAAACGCCATCGCTATTGGTATGGTCTTCTCTGTCATCTTCGATAAGAACGGCGTCTTCAACTATGTCTTCCATACAGATATCAGCTGGATTTATGCGGGAAGTTCTGGAACGGCTCCGAATTACTGGGCTGCCTTCTTCGCTCTCTGCGTTTATATCATTTGGCACTCCTTGCCGTATAAAATCCTTATCTTCTTAGGCGGACTTCAGAATATCGATGGTCAGTATTACGATGCGGCCAAAGTCGATGGCTCCTCCAAGTGGAAGATGATCCGAAAAGTCACGATTCCTCTTCTTTCCCCTCAGATTCTCTACGTCATGATCACCTCTTTCATCGGAGGCTTCAAGGAATACACTTCCGTTGTCGCTCTCTTCGGCGCTGATGGCGGAGCCTTCCTTAAGTCTACTGGACCAGAAAGCATGAAGACGGTCGCCTTCTATATCTACGACTATATGAAGACAACAGGAGGTCTGCAGATTGCGGCAGCGGCTGCCGTTATCTTGCTTGTCATCATTCTTCTCTTCACTATCATTCAGAAGCAGGTTGCAAAGAGAAAGGTACATTACTGATGGAAAACGAAAAATCGAATTATTCCGAATGCAGTGCATTCATCCGTAAACTGACTGACCCTTCTGCTTTGAACAGCCGTTTCTCTGAGTCGAAGAAGTTAGTCGAAAAAGCAGTATCCGGTTCGGAGATGGATTCTAGAATCGATCTCGATGACCGTGAGGCTTTAGGCGCTCCTGAACCGGTGGAAAGGGATGTTGAATATCGACTTGTCCATCAGAAACCGGTAGAAGCCCCTGCTACGAAAACTCCCGTTGCTCCCGAAACAAAGGAAGCAGCTCCGATTGTGAAGAAGCCAGTTGTCACTAAAAAAGAAGAAGATATTGTCTCTTCCTCCACAGACACATCTTACCTTCGCCTTGTCATCAAGAGCGAAGGACAGTCGACAAAAGTAAAGGAAAAGGCGAGCAAGACTGCTCATGTTGTCGGACTTATCTTCACCTACGCCTTCTTGGTCCTTATGGCACTTCTCTTCCTCTTCCCGTTCTATTGGATGATTATCACATCCTTCAAGAGCGGTTCGGAGATCAAAGGATTCCTTCAGGGATATGAAGGAAAGCAGACCTTCTGGCCTGTGCAGTTCACCAATAACTATGCTGGACTGACGAAGAAGTTCAACTTCGGCATGTATGTCGGAAACACTCTTGTTGTCGGTCTCTTCTCGACAATCGGTACAATCTTCACCTGTATCTTCGCTGCCTTCGCCTTTGCAAGACTCGACTTCAAAGGGAAAGACTTCATGTTCACCCTTCTTCTTGCTACGATGATGATTCCTGGTGAGATGATGGTCATTACTAATTATGTATCCGTCTCCAACTTTAATTGGACAAATGGTACTAGAACCGGTGCCTACTTATCTATGATCATTCCGTTTATGGTATCTGTCTTCTATATCTACCTGCTCAGACAGAACTTCATGCAGATTCCGAATGAACTCTATCTTGCTGCCAAGGTGGATGGCAAGACAGACTGGCAGTATTTATGGAAAGTCATGGTTCCTCTTGCCATGCCATCCCTTGTCACCATCTTCATCTTGAAACTGATGGGTTCCTGGAACTCTTACATCTGGCCGAACTTGGTCGCTGGCGGACATAACGAATTCAAGCTTGTCTCCAACGGTTTACGAGATTCCTTCCAGACTGGATCTGACTTCAATGAATATGGCAAACAGATGGCTGCGACTGTCTGTGTCACACTTCCTCTTCTTCTTGTCTTCATATGTTTCCGTAAATACATCATGCGTGGTGTATCCCGTGCAGGTATCAAAGGTTAATCAAGAAAGGAAAAAAGAATATGAAAAAAAACTTATTTGCTCTGTTAGGCACGATTGTCTTCTTGACGGGCTGTGGACTCACTCCTACTTCAGATACGAATTCCGATAAATCCGATAACAATACGACAGGCGACAAAACCATTACTTTTTGGCATTGCCTTGGTCATGATAAGGCAACTAACCTCAATGAAATAGTTGATAGATTTAATGCTGATCATGCTAATACGGATGGATACAAAGTCGTTCTTGAACAAATTGCTGGAACGTATGATAACCTTCACAGTTCTGTCTTGACAAAGCTTACTGCAGGTTATGTCCCTTCCATTACCATGGGTTATCCGGATTCCTTCTCCGAATATATTGGTACAGCTGGCGCTGACAAATCTAAGATTTTAAAACTGGATGACTTGATTGCCAATGACTCTGGCTTTAATAAAAATGATTTTGTTTCAGCATATTTTGACGAAGGAACGGGGTATCAGTATTCGGGAACCTGGTCGGTCCCTCTGTATAAATCTACAGAAGTTATGTACATCAACAAAGAGATGTTCCAGCAGACCGCTTTCTATCAGGCTAAAAAAGATGAGTCTTATGGAAATTATGGAGCTAAGATCGGTGATCCTTCCACTTGGGACTGGGATACCTTGGTCTATGTTGCGTCTGAAGTTCAGAAAGAGAAGAATCCGACTGGCAAAGAAGATTTCCATGCTTTAGGCTATGATTCCGACTCCAACCTTTTCATCTCCCAGATGGCAATGAGAAATATCCCTTACACTTCTGCTGAGGGAAAACTTGCAGAGCATTTTAAATTTTTTGATACGAATACGGCACAGCCAAATAGTGAATTGGTCAAACTTGCTACAGATATTTTTGATTTGACTCAGTCTGGCACATTGGCAACACAGGGGTCCTATGGAAGTTACAGTTCCGACATGTTCCTGCAAAAGAAAGCAATGATTACGATTGGTTCTACAGGCGGGTCTTCTTATAACGATCCGAAAGGAAATACTACAGCTGGGTTCACATGTTCTTTATATGCTGTTCCTTGCTATGGCGGAAAAGCAAATGCAAAATACATCATGCAGGGACCTTCCTTATGCTTCTTTGATACGAAAGATCCTGAAAAGGAAAAAGCCACTTGGGAATTCTATTCTAAGTATGTTTCTTCTCCGGAGTTGAATGCTGCCTTGGCCTTGGAGAACTCCTATGATCCTGTGCGTATATCTTCTTATAGTACAGACAATTATAAGAAATGGACTGCTAAAGGTCTGACAGAAGACGGAAAAGACAACGAAAACGCAAAACTTGCTTACCGTATTCCAAATCTTACTCCTTCCTTAAAGGACAATTATATGACATCTCCTGTATTCAATGGCTCATCTAAGGCAAGAAGCGAAATTGGTAACTTGATCAAGTACGCTCAGGCTGAATCGGGAACATCTTCTGAAAAGGTTAGTGCAGCTATTAAGAAGGCTTTCACTAATTGCGTCAATTACATCCGTGGATCTGAAAAATAAAATCAGAGGGGAATAGAAAATCATGAAAAAGAAATTTACATTGACACTTCTTCCGTTTCTTCTCCTTGTCGGCTGCGGCAATGCGACAACTTCTTCCACAGGTCAGGACACTTCAACCACGGATAGTGAAAGTTCAAAAAAACCTGTTGATGAGATTGATTATGTCAGCAATACCCATCTCAAATTAGATGCCGACCTTTTCACTAAGGTCATGCAGGATAAATCAAGCGGCGTTTTCGATGATGAAAACTATTGTGATTTTAATGTTGACGGTGTTGAGAAAATGCTGACGACAAGCGACTATCCTGCTGGCTGTTCTGATAAAGTTTTTACCAATTACACGGATGGTGACACAACGTCTTTCACATCTTATAATGGATTCTATACTGTCAAGGTTCGTTATCTTGCTATTGATACGCCGGAATCCACTTCTGAAATTGAGGAATGGGGAAAGACTGCCTCTTTGTTCAATAAAGGAAGACTATCTAACGCCAAACACGTCATTGTTCAGTCTGCCGGCTGCGCAAAAACAGGCCATGAGGCTGTTGCGGATATCGATGGCTATCAGAGAACCTTAGCCTATGTCTGGTATACGGACGTCGAAAACCCGACTCAGAATGATTTCCGCAACCTTAATCTTGAACTGGTTCAGGAAGGGCTTGCTCTTTTCTCTGCTTCAAGAGATGATATGGTCGAATACAATGAAGATGGAACGGAAAAAGATGTATCATTCTATATGGCTTTCTTTAATGCAAATAACCAGGCAAAGGAATTGAAGAAGCATATTTATAGTGATGAAACGGATTCCAATTATTGGTATGGATCCCCTAAGAAATTAGGATTGGATGAATTGTATGATACCTCACTATATACGAACAGCATCACTTATAAGAGCGGAAAAGTCAATTATTCAGTTTATTGCGATGAATATACAAAGTGGACATTTGAAGGTGTTGTCTCTAGAAAATTGGGTAATTCATTCTTCCTTCAGGATACAATCGATGGCAAAACTTATGGACTATATGTCTTTACACTTCGTACTTATTCCCCCGTTGAAGTAGGAAATAGGCTACGTGTTTCTGGGGTCCTTTCCTATTATGGTGGAATATATGAGCTTTCTGGTGTACATTACTCGGAATTCCATTCGCATGAAGGTGATATCGAATATGTAAAAGATGATAAGGGAAATCCTATTGTACAAGAAGTGACTCCGATTAAGGCAACAGTTGCCGAAATAAAATCCGGAAAATATGAGAATGTATTAGTTGAACTAGAACAGGAGGGCACAGATAACACATTGTACTTTGGAACAACGTGGAGTACTCATGATGGTGAATTGACTTCTTATGCCTATGGCGGATTAGAAGAACTGAATACCTATAATTCGACACATCCTTACTATAATACGAGCAATGACCTTATCTTTTTCGGCAAATGGGGAAGCAAAATGAGCAATGTTACTCAATTTAATACATTGACAGATGATGATAATTATCTCCGTGTCAAGGTTTCCAATAATTTAAGACTATCTGATCCAAATGACAATGTCATTACTTCTTATCAGTACTTTACTGGAACTAAAGACGCTGATGGTAAAGAGAGACCACTTTATTACATCCCTAAAAATCCGACTCTAGCTTATTCTCTTATCAATGGAAAAGTAGCCTATGATTCTCTTAGTGATGACGTTAAATCCAGTGTCATCATCAGAAAATATGCCACAAAGAAAGTGACTTCTCCAATTGGCATTGCACAGAAATATGTTTCTTCCTCTGGCAATAGCACTTATTCTTTAAGCATTTGCTCTGAAGAAGATTTCAGTCAGGTATCTGAGGTTGCTTAAGATGGAAAATAAAATGTGCGACCAAAGAAATGAGTCACAGCGATTGCATCAAGAATCCCAGGCACAATATGACAAGCAACAAAATGCGCTTTGTTTTTTAGTAATTGGTGGAATGCTTCTTATCATCGGTTTCATCTTCATCTTCCTAGCAAATCGAAGAGAAAACAATGTTTTTGTAGGAATCGACATTCATTCGTTGGCCTTCTATATTATGGTGGTTGGATTGTCATTGGGTGGCGTAGGAGTTGTATATGGCGGCATACGTTTTATTGTCGCTAAGATAAAGCAAAATAAGATTATCCGTAAAATTAATTCGATGAAGTGAATTTTCATAAGAGGAGGAAAAAGAAATTATGAAAAAGGCTAAGTTGATTACTTTGTTGGGACTTTCCTTGTTGCTTGTTGGCTGTGGCGGTAAGACAAGTGCTTCTAATACGACTACAGCACCGGATTCTTCTGATTCTACATCCAATACTCAGAACGTTGTAACTCATAATCTCACTGTTGATGTAACAGGAGAAAAAACGGTTGGGCAAGTCGTCACTTTTGTGGCAAAAGTAGATAATTCCCCGGTTTCACAGTCCAAAGTCACTTATACTTGCTCAGACAGTGAAGCTATGACTATCACCGCAAATAAGGCCACATTGAATAAGGCAGGAACATTTACGGTTTCTGCGTCTTATATTGAAGGAGACGTTACTGCTACAGCTACTATTGAAGTTGTGGTTGAAGAGGATGCAAGCGATGTGATAAGCATTCAGCAAGCATTGGCTGCTGCTACTGATAAACCTCAGGCGATGACGATACGTGGCGTTGTTACTTCTCTTTATGGCAAAGGCGGAACAATTGATGACGGCACAGGATCGATTGCTGTCTACAGCTGGTATACGTCTAGTACGGGTTCGGACACAGGTATTTCTAAACATGGTAGTGTCTACCGTTTGGATCTTGGTGAAGTAGTTGAAATCCATGGTTATGTTTATCAGTATAGTGGTGTTCCACAAATAACAGGTTCATATAAGAAATCTGATGGAACCTATGATAATTGCGATGGAGCCTATCTAAAGAAAGTTGAAAATTCGACTATTAAAGCAAGAGATGTAGTTGAACTGGATGAGGATGGAATCAAGAAATTGACTAACGCTGATGCCGGCAAAATGGTCAGCTTTAAAGCCACTTACGTTTCTGGTGAACCGGAAAATGTTGGCGATACCGTTACCTTCAAGGTTGGCAACACAAATGTCTATCTTGAAACACACAAGAAAGAAATGTGCTTTGATACTCTTTCCGATTATTGGGAAAATCTCGACATTGTTGCTAATGATGAAGTGACTATTACAACAAGTTTTTATGAATTGTATAATAAAAAATTTAATTTTGGTTTCTATTCTTATGGAACAAGCATCGTTTTGACAACACCTCATCAGTATGATGCACCTACTTCTGTTGATGTTTCCTCAAATACAACTTCCGTTGAGGTTGGTACGACATTTACTGCAACTGCAGCCGTTTTGCCTTCGACTGCAAAACAATCTGTTGTCTGGAGTACATCGGATGACACCATTGCATCTGTTGATAAGAAGAAAGGAATAGTCTTTGCAAAGAAGGCCGGCACAGTGACAATCACTGCGACCTCCAAGAAGAATGCTGACATTGCTAGTAGTTTCAATTTGACAGTTACTGGTGATAAAGAAGTTGCAACGGTGTCATTGACTCCGGACACATGCAAGACAACAACCGACTTTGTTCTTACAAATGTTGCCATTAACTCCAAGTATTCTAACGAATTTGATATTTCTCCCACTGGTAAAATCGTCACTGCAGAATCCTTATCTGATTTTGTTAAGCTGGAAGTTGATGTCTATGGAAACTATGATAACCTGAAAGTATATGCTGGCAGAGAAACTACAGGCACTGCTGTTTCAAATACAAAAAACACAGGCACCAACGGTTATCTTTACACTTACTCTTTTGACAAAGCTTCTGGTATTACGATAACGAATAGTTATTCGAAAGCAGTAAACGTCTTTTCTCTTACTGCCTATTATCTTAAGTAATCAGCCTCTTTCTGATTTTGATCTGATCGTGAATTGCAATACGAATTAAGAAATACTATGGATATATCGTTGAGTATTCTAT
>CAVJZP010000005.1:0-54990 GCA_963654365.1 Oscillospiraceae bacterium | reverse complement strand
AATACCCCTCGGGGGAAGATAGCTGCGGCCGCTTTTTTCGTGCCGCTTCCGCGATTTGCTTTTTAATTATATTTCTTGTATAATTTTTAGGCTTTACGCATATATAAAAAAGATATGAATATTGAAAAAACAAACCAGATTGGAAAGATCAACTTTTCCTTACAGGCCGTTGCCGATTTAGCTGGAATGACAGTTTCCAGCGTTTATGGTGTTGTCGGCTTGGTCAGTAAAAAGAAACTGACACGCTCTCTTCTTGAATTCCTGAAGAAGGAAGACTTTTCGGATGGAGTCTCTGTCAAGAAACTGAAAGACGGGTACGAAGTTTCCCTTTATCTGGTGCTTTCTAAGGATGTCAAAATCACGGAGGTCGTATATGAGGTCCAGAAACAGGTCTCTTATATGCTTCAGAAGAGCTTTGGCATACCTTTTAAAGTGGTGAATGTTTTTGTTCTCGGTGTCAAATAGACTCGAGTTTTTATTGATGAAAGGATTTCTCAAATGACTAAGATTGATGGTGTAATATTTAAGCAAATGATCATTTCTGGAGCGAATAACCTCTATAATTCCTATCCTGAAATCGATGCCTTGAATGTCTTTCCTGTTCCTGACGGAGATACCGGAACGAATATGAATCTGACGATGTCTTCCGGTGCCAAGGATGTATTCAACAAGAATGATTCTTCCATTGGCCAGGTTGCAAAAGACTTTGCACGCGGACTGCTTATGGGTGCCCGTGGAAACTCTGGTGTTATTCTTAGCCAGATCTTCCGTGGCTTTGCGGAAGGGCTTGCCGGCAAGACGGAAGTTGATGCCGTTGGTCTAGCGGAAGCCTTTGTCTCTGGAAAAGAAGTTGCCTACAAGGCGGTTATGAGACCGGTAGAAGGTACAATCCTTACTGTCATTCGTGAAGCTTCTTCTGCCCTGTATGAATATGCAGAGAGCGGCATGCCGATCGATGTCGCAATGGATTACCTTTATGAAAAAGCACAGAAATCCTTGGCTCATACTCCGGAACTTCTTCCTGTCTTAAAGGAAGTTGGCGTTGTCGATTCCGGCGGTGCAGGACTTTGCAAGATCTTAGAAGGATTTTCTAAGGCCCTTCATAATCAGATCGTCGAAAAAGAGATGGCAACTGTCACGGAAAAAGGTGCCAATTACACCTCTGCCAAGCCCACTGCCATCGAAGGGCATGGTTCCGTTCAGGCTAAGTTCAATCATGAGGAGTTCGGATACTGCACCCAGTTCCTTCTGAAGCTGGCTCCACAGGATAACCTCGGCGACAAGAAAGCCTTCAACGAGAAGCGATTCAAAGCAGTCTTGGAAGCCCACGGAAACTCCATTGTCTTCATCCATACGGATGAACTTGTCAAGGTTCACATCCATACCATGAAACCGGGCCTTGTCTTCACCTATGCCCAGCAGTTCGGTGAATTCAAGACAATGAAATGCGATAACATGGCTGAACAGCACGAAGAGCTGATGGATGACTTTGAAAGCGAGAAGGAAAAGCAGGGCATCGAAGGCGATGAAGAGAAATTCGATGTCGCTTTGAAGGCTGCTGCTACTGTTAAAGAGGAGAAGCCTGCAGAAAAGAAGAAATATGCTCTTGTTGCCGTTGCTGTCGGTGATGGAATTGAGAACATGTTCAAAGAGAATTCCGTGGATTACATCATCTCTGGCGGACAGACGATGAACCCTTCCACTGCGGATTTCGTTGAAGCAATCAAGAAGGTGAATGCGGAGAATGTATTCCTCTTCCCGAATAATGGAAACATTATTCTGGCTGCCAATCAGGCCGCTGACCTCTGCAAAGAGGAATGCAATGTCGTTGTCATCACGACAAAGACAATACCGGAAGGACTTACTGCCTGCATGGTGTTCAATGCAGATGCCACGCCGGAAGAGAATGTGGAGTGCATGAACGAGAACGTCGCCAATGTCAAATCCGGTGAGATCACCTATGCGATCAAGGATACGACAATCGACGATGTCGCTGTCGAAAAGGGTAAGTTCATGGGCATTGCTCACAAGAAGATCCTTTGCTGTCACAAGCATAAGATCAATACCTTGATGGAACTGATTGCTTCCCTTATCGATGAGGATTCCTCTCTTATCACTATCATCTGCGGACAGGATGTCACAGAGAAGGAGAAAGAGGAAGTTCAGGATAAGGTCTACAGCAAATACGGCGATGATTTCGAGGTCGATGTCGAGACAGGAAATCAGCCGGTCTATTCCTTCTTTGTCTCTGTTGAATAATACGAAAATGATAGCTCCAGACTGCGGTCTGGAGCTTTTCTTTTGGTATAATATTTCTATGAATCAAAGAGAACTTTTCCGTGCCCTTGAAGTCAGTGATGATGAAGGAATCCTTCGCCATTTTCCGACCCGCTATGAGGACCTTCATCCTACAATCCTTCCCGATGAACCTGATGATGGATATCGTGGTGTTTTCAAAGGACGCGTCTTTTCCCTCAGGACGCTTCAGAACCGCGGGGTATCCTTGATCCGTTTTTCGTTTCAGACAACGCTAGGAAAATCGATATCTTGCATGCTCTTCAATCAGCCTTACTACATCTCCAAACTGAGTTCCGGGAAAGACCTACTCATCGTAGCCTACTATTCTGAGGCGAGAAAATCATTCATGGTCTATTCCATCCTGGATTTGGATTCCGAGTTTGCGCTCACAGGACTCAAACCTGTCTATGCACTTCCTAAGGCTGTTTCTCAGTCCTTCTTTCAATCCTATGTGAAGAAACTCCTCTCCTATCCTAGAGAGGCAAAATACACCGTTTCTGTGCTTCCTAAGAGGCTGATTGAAAAATACAGGCTGATGAATGAGTTTGACGCTTATAAAGCCGTGCATATCCCGAAGAATGAGAAAAATCTCAAAGAAGGACTTCGCGTCTTCAAATACGAGGAAGCTCTTGGCTATTCCATCCGTTCTTTGAATCTGAAGAAGGAAGCCGATTCCATTAAGAAGAAGGACAACGCAAAAATCGATCATGACAAAATCAATCAGTTTGTCCTCTCTCTGTCTTACAAGCTGACAAAAGATCAACTTGTCGCGATAAGGGAAATTGTTCTCGATATGGAGAAAGATAAGATTATGTACCGGCTTCTTCAGGGGGATGTCGGAACAGGGAAGACGATTGTCGCCTTTGCTTCATTATATGCAAACTTCTTAAGAGGAAAACAAGGTGTTTTGATGGCTCCCACCTTTGAATTAGCCTCACAACATTATAAAAGCGCAAAGGAAGTATTTAAGAATTATCCAGTCCATGTCGCCTTTCTCTCCGGCAATGGCACCAAAGCAAAAGAGAAGAAGGAAACTCTGGAAGGCGTAAAGGATGGGAGCGTTGATATCATCATTTCCACCAATGCTGTCCTCTCGGAGAAACTGGAATTCAAGGATTTAGGATTATCTATCATCGACGAACAGCAACGCTTTGGCGTTGACCAGAGAGAAAGTCTGATTCACAAAGGAAACGGGAATGATCTTCTCATGATGTCAGCAACTCCGATTCCTAGAACATTGGCTCAGATCATCAACGCGGATATGGATGTCTCCACCTTGACTGAATTCCCCCACGGAATCCGCAATGTTCAGACAGCCGTTGTGACAAGCGTCGATCCTGCTATCCATAAAGCAATCGATAAGGCGTTGAGCGTGAAAAGGCAGGTCTTCATCATCGCTCCGAAGATTGAAAAAGGAGCGAAGGAAACCTCTAGTGCGGAAAGTGTTTATCAGGATATCCGCGAGCGGTATGGCTCGGAGAACGTACAGCTTCTCCACGGCAGGATCAAGAAAGAGGAACAGGACAAAATCATCTCTTCTTTTGTAAGCGGTGAGAAACTGATTCTAGTCTCGACAACGGTTGTCGAAGTCGGAATCGACGTCTCTAGAGCCTGCCTGATGATCGTTTATGATGCTAATTATTTCGGTCTTTCCTCTCTTCATCAGCTTAGGGGGAGAATCGGAAGAAGCGGAGACTTTGCTCTTGCTCTTCTTGTCTATGACGGAGATAACAAAGAGGCGATTGAGAAACTGAAGTTCCTTTCTGATTGCAATGATGGGCTTCAGATCTCCCAGTTCGATCTCAAGCAAAGAGGATCGGGATCCTATTCCGGAAGCGCACAGTCGGGAAAGAGTGAACTTCATGTCTGTAATTTCGTCGATGACTATAAGATGTTTGAATGTGCAAAGGAAGACGCAAAAGAGATTCTCCTTCATCCTGACACGGAGGAGAATAGCAATTATCTGAGACATCTTCAGACGGCGGAGAAGATTCATCTTTCCTGAAGAAAAACATTCCTTTGCATTTCTCTTTGTTTATTCGTTTCGCCTTATTTGATATTATATATAAGTAGTTTTATAAAGAAGGTTATTTATGAAAAGAATTGCAATTGATATGATGGGCTCTGACAAAGGGCCAAAAGTACTTGCCGGTGCCGTAAAGAAATACTTGAAAGAACATGATGATGTCTCTTTCCTTCTCTTTGGTGATGAGACACAGCTGAAGGAAGAGTTCACCTCCGTTGACCGTGTGGAAATCAGGCCGACGACGACCGTCATACCGATGGAGATTCAGCCATTGGATTTTCTGCGCAGCAAATCATCTTCGATGTATCAGGCTATCATGGCAGTGAAGAACCATGAGGCAGATGCAGTCCTTTCTGCTGGAAGTACCGGTGGATTTTTAACGGGCGCTACCATCATTCTGAAGAATATTCCTGGTATTCTCCGCGCCGGATTATGTACACCTTTCCCAACGGCAAAGGAAGGAAAAGGAACGGTCATCCTCGATGTCGGTGCCAATAACAAGAACACCGGAGAAGAACTTTATCAGTTCGCTGTGATGGGAAGAATCTATGCGGAGAGCGTCTTATCGATGAAAGATCCTTCTGTCTATACTCTTTCTAATGGTGTGGAGGAAGGAAAAGGATCGGAAGAGATTGTGGAAGCTTATCACCTTCTCAAAGAGAGAAATCTTCCTGGCTTTTCAGGCAATGTGGAAGCAAGATATGCCTTGGACGGGAATCACGATGTCATCGTCACCTCTGGCTTTGCCGGAAATATCTTCCTCAAATCCACGGAGGGAATGGCAAGCATCATGAATCAGATGATCAAGGATTCCTTCAAGATGAACCTTATAACGAAGATTGGATATCTCTTCAGTTCCAAAGGCTTTAAGAGAATGAAGAATACGATGAACTACAAGAGATTCGGAGGCGCCATCCTTTTAGGTGTGGACGGCATTGTCGTCAAAGCACACGGAAACAGCGATGAGTACGCTTTCTATCAGGCAATCGGTGTATCCGATAACATGATTCAGGTCGATATCGTCAATCGGATCAAGAAGGAACTTGAGGTGACAAAATGATTGAGGGGCTTGATGCGGTTCTGAAGGATTTCCATATCGTTCCGAAGGACATCTCTCTTTACGAGATGGCTTTTACCCACGCCTCCTATACAAATGAACATAAAGACTGCCCTTGTTATGATAGACTGGAATTCTTAGGGGACTCAATCCTTGACATGGTCGTAGGAGACTTGGTCTTCCACCATTATCCGGAGAGCAATTCTGGAACCTTGAGCCGTTCCCGTTCCGCCTTAGTCGAAGGAAAGACGCTGGCAAGACTGAGCGAATCCGTCTTTGGATTTGCTTCCTTAGTCCGCTATTCCGAAGGTGAAAAGAACAATGTCACAAACCATAAGCATATCGATGAGGATGTCTTTGAAGCCTTTATCGGCGCTGTCTATCTCGATCAGGGATATGAGAAGGCACGTGAAATCGTTGTTGATGTCTTTACTCCGCTTCTCAATGTCGCCTTAGATCTTTCCAAGAAGAGAGACTCCAAAGGAAGACTTCAGGAACTGATGAACGGAGTTGTCATCAATTATGTCGTCGTCTCCCAGACGAATATCAACAAGGAAGACTGCCACTTCATCGTTGAGGCGCGCCTTGGGAAAGATATCCTCGGTCGCGGAGAAGGACACAACATCAAAGAAGCGGAAATCAATGCGGCACAGAACGCATTGAGCAAGAAAGTAGGTGAATGATATGGGACTGATCAATTTTCTGAAGAATAAATTCTCGCACAAGAGAGAAAATGACGAGAATAAGACAAAAGAAGAGGCTGCCGTCTTAAAGCCGGAAGAGGAAGAACGCTCCAGCGAGGACAAATATATCGCAGGTCTTGACAAATCCAGAATCGGATTTACGGAAAGACTCAAAAAATTAGCAAACTCCAATAAAGTCGTCAATCAGGAATATTTCGACGAACTGGAACGTATTCTGATTGAAGCCGATGTCGGTGTCAATCTTTCTATTGAACTTATCAAAGAGACATCGATGGAAGCTTCCGCTAAGAAGATCACCGATGCCAATGAGCTCAATGATCTTCTCATCGATAAGATGTTCGTCTCCTATGCGAACAAAGGTGGCTCTTTCTCGACGGATTTTGATTTCAAGGAAGGTGTTCCTTTTGTCGTTTTCCTCTGCGGTGTCAATGGTGTCGGAAAGACAACGACCGCAGCCAAGCTTGCCTGGAAATACAAGAACAGAGGCAAGAAGGTTCTGATGGTGGCTGGCGATACCTTCCGTGCCGGTGCTGTCGAACAGTTGATCTTCTGGGCTCAGAAGGTCGGTGTCGACATCCTTTCCCGTCCGAACGCGGATCCTGCCTCTTTATGCTATGACGCGATGAAGAAGGCTTTGGATGAGCATTATGACTTTGTCTTGGTCGATACGGCAGGAAGACTGCAGAACAAGAAAGGCCTGATGGATGAATTGTCCAAGATGGCCCGTGTCATCAAGAAAGTCATTCCGGAAGCTCCTCAGGAATCGCTCCTTGTCTTAGATGCCAACACTGGACAAAACGGCATCGATCAGGCGATGGTGTTCAAGGATGCGGTCAGCATCACAGGAATCATCATCACCAAGATGGACGGCACAAGCAAAGGCGGTATCATTCTCTCTATCCGTGACCGACTTCAGCTTCCTGTCAAATTCATCGGCTTAGGCGAAAAGATGGACGAACTCGAAGAGTTTGATCTGGATAAGTATCTCTATGGCTTGCTGTTAGGAAGGGAGGAGAATGAAAATGAGTGATATGTTTTTCCGCCTCTTTATCCTGATTCTGATCAACATGGCTGTCTCTCTTATTGTCTCCTTCCTTGTTCCGAACACTTATGCGGCCAGCATGATCACATCGGTGATTCTTGCTTTCTTCTGCTCTGCCTTCAATGGACAGGGAAGAGAAAAGTACAAGTCAACGGATTTTTGGTCCTCCTTCTTCTTCCTTGCCATCATATTCCTGCTTATCGACTTGGTAGTCTGGATCATATGATGAAAAACGATATCGACGCACTGGAGAAGAAATCCTATTATGCCTCCCTTCTTCTTATCTATGGTGCCTTACTGACCAAAAACATCTATCACCGCATGGAATGCTATTACCTCTCGGATTACTCGATCACAGAGATATCCGAAAATGATAAGGTGAGCCGAAATGCCGTCTTTGAATCCTTAGAACAGGGGACGAAGAAACTGGATGAATATGAGATGACGCTGAAACTTTATTCAAAGAACAGACAGATGGTATCTAGAATAGATAGCATTATAAAAGCCTCGGATATCGAGGAGAAGAACAGACTTCTTGAAATACTGAAAGGAGATATTGAAAATGGCATTTGAATCGCTCGGTGACCGTCTATCCCGAATCTTTAAGAAAGTGAGAGGACAGGCGACACTAACAGAAAAGAACATGGATGACATGCTCTCCGAAGTGCGCACTGCGCTTTTGGAGGCGGATGTCAATTATACGGTTGTCAATGACTTCATCAAAGAAGTCAAAGAGGAATCCATCGGTCAGAAAGTTCTCACCAAGGTCTCCCCGGGTGATATGGTCGTCAAAATCGTCCATGACAAGATGGAAAAGCTCTTGGGCTCTGGTGACAACGATATTCCTTTCCGTATGGATGGAAAGCCGACCGTGATCATGATGGTCGGTCTTCAGGGTACTGGTAAGACCACATCAGCAAGCAAACTCGCACAGCTCTTTGAGAAGAAGAACAAGAAGAAGGTCCTCTTAGGCGCCTTGGATATCTATCGTCCTGCTGCCATTGAACAGCTTCGCAATCTCGGCCTGAAAGCCGAACCTCAGGTGGAGACTTTCTCCGATGAGACAGGAACCCTTCCTCCTGTCATCGCCAAAGAGGCCTATCAGAAGGCATGCTCTGAAAAATTCGATATCCTTATCCTCGATACGGCAGGCCGTCTTGAAATCGATGAAAAACTGATGCAGGAACTGAAGGATATTCAGGCGAATGTTCATGTCGATGAGACCTTGCTCACTGTTGACTCCCTCGCTGGTCAGAATGCGACCAATGTTGCCCTAGCCTTTGCAAAGGAAATCAAGATTACCGGCATTGTCATGACCAAGCTCGATGGTGATTCCAGAGGCGGTGCCGCTCTCTCCATCAAGAAACTGACTGGAATCCCAATCAAGTATGCGGCAGTCGGTGAAAAGATAACGGACTTGGAGAATTTCTATCCGGACCGTATGGCAGACAGAATCCTCGGCATGGGAGATATTGTCTCCTTAGTTGAGGAAATCCAGGAAAAACTGGATGAGAAACAGGCAGAGAAGACTTCCCGCCGTATGATGCAGGGACAGTTCGATCTTACCGATATGCTCTCCATCATGAAGCAGATGAACAAATTAGGACCGCTGAAAAAGATCTTAGGCATGATGCCGAATATGCCAAAACTCTCTGATGATCAGATGGATCAGGCACAGGCGATGCTCAAGAAGACGGAGGTCATCATCTCTTCTATGACAAGACAGGAGAGAAAGAAGCCGGAGATGATTAAGTCTTCCAGAAAGATCCGTATTGCCAAAGGCAGCGGAACCACACCAAAAGATGTCACCAACCTTCTCGAATCCTATGAGAAGATGAAGCAGCAGATGAAGATGATGGGCAGCAATCCGATGTTCAGAAACAAAATGAAATTCTAACAAATTAAAAAGACAACCTCGTTATATTTCAAAGGTTGTCTTTTTTTTGCAACTTGGAATCAAGCTTCCGTGGAAGGTTCTTCGATTTCTCCGGTGAAAGCAGCGGTAGAACCTAAAGCATAATAGGTGATATTATAGGATCTTGTCTTATCGCTGTAGGTGAAATCAAAGGTGATCGTGTCTTTTGTCGTTGTGACAAGAAGGTTGCTATCGATATTTGTGACCATGTTGTTGTTCTTATATCCGATGAAGGTATTCGTATAGGCGTATCCGCTATAGAGAAGCGGTTTGCTGAAAGAGTAGACATTAATTCCGCTGTCGTTTTCACTGGTGGCAACACGGTTGAAGGTAGAAGATGAGAACGCAAATGTCGGCATAAGCTTACTGGAAGAAGAAGATTCGTCGACTTCCTCACCGCTATAGACATATTTGGTTCCGTCCTTTGTGAACTGGCGGTAATGATCCGTGGATGTGACTTTGTAATAGTCTTTCTGCGCTTTTCCGTCTTTGTATCCGGTAAGTGTCAATACGCTTCCGTCGAAGGTTCCGTTTGTGAACATTGTGGTTGGAGTGACATAGGACCATGAACTGTCTTCATAGAGACCAACTTTGGCGGTGAAAGAGAAATTGCCAGCCTGTAATGCTTTGAGTTTCTCTTCCAGTTCTTCGTACTTTGCTTCCGGTGCGGCGTATTTTGCCGCACAATCGTTTCCGGTCTTTACGATGTCACCGACGACCGTTCTCTTTGTGATGCTTCCCCATTTCTCCTGGTCAGCGAAACTCAAGGAGAAGGAGGTAGGAAGGCCATTATCATCTACGGTAAGGCTAAAGGCAGTGATATCAACACTATCCAGCTTGAAATAGGCGTTGGTGCCATCCGATTTGGAATCGATGATAGGATAGATCTGATGGTTAAGACCATTATATGCCTTAGCAAAAGTCGCCTCGTTCTTCTTTTCGTCCGTAATGACAAGAGAATAGGTTCCATCTTCATTTTTGGTGAAATCATCGGCAGTGAGGAATTTGAATGCGTTGACCATGTAGGCATCTTCGAAGGTGACAGATTCATCTTCGCTAGTAAGGGAATCCATCAGATCCTGCTGGGTATAGATCGGAGCGCAGGCAAGGTCAGTGGTGACTTTGCTTAGGAGTCCAGTCTCACTTTCGAAGTCATGCTTCTCATACTGGGTTCTTGTCTTCAAAGCAAGGTCAGCATCTGCCCAGCCGTTCTTGGATTCGCCTTTGGAATAGTAGTCATCATAGATCACTACGTCATCGGATACTCTGACTTCATAGGCATCATAATCGGTTCCATAATCGTCGGTTTCGGATAAGGTCAGCTTGACATCGTATCCTGTCTGAAGAGCGGATAAATCCAATCCTTTTTTGACTGGCTCTGTATCGGAAGCGGATTCGGATTCGCTTTCTTTTTCGGAATCGGTAGAGATAGGAGTCTCTGTCTCCTTATCGGTGACAGGAGCAGTGGTCTCATTGCTTTCCGTAGGTTTGCTGGTATTGGAGTTTTCAGAAGTGACGCTTCCGCATCCGGTAGCTAGAAGTGTAAAAGCGACAAATGTTAATAATTTCGTGTGTTTCATAATTTTGTTTTCCTTTTATTTAAGCCTGAAATAGAAGACGACAGTAGGTGTGGTGAAGTAAGAGGCACCGAGAATGACTTCGACAGAGACCGTCTTCTTGGTCTCAGAGACAGTCAGCTCTTTTTCGAAGACAACATTTTTTGTGCTGCTTGTCTTATCCGTTTTCGTATATCCGTTCTCAGCCATGATTGCTTCATAATCGGAGATAAGGGACAAGCCGTCGTTGTAATCGCTGATGGAGAAGAGAACCTGAGCGAGATCTCCTCTTTGTGCGTTGAAGTTCAGTGTGACAAGACTACGCTTTCCGCCAACCGTGGGAATCTGATCCAAGTAATCTTTGCTGATGGTCTTGGAATAGAGCTTTTCCAAGTCAGCGGGCTGATTGGAGAGGAGTTCAGACCAGGTCAAGGAGGCGCAGTCGCTCTGGATGTCGGCAGTGAAGTCTTCGACCTTTCCTAAATCGTAATAGGTGTAAGTCTCAGTTGCGCTATCGCTTAGCACATTGCGGAAAGTGAGCTTATCGCTTTCGACGATGATGGATAAGTTACCGACAACAGATCCTTTCAGTATGGCGAAAGTGGCGGAGTCCTTTGTGACAACATTTTCATAATCATCATTGAACTTGTAGACTTTCTTATCTGCAGTGGATTCCTCAGTTTCCGTGAAGAACACGGAGGAGATAGCCATAGTAGGAGCGATTTGGGAGAAGGTGGCATTGCTGATGGAATCACCATCTTCATAGTACGTGTCACCAATCTTTGTGATGCCCTGTACATTCTTTCCCTTCTGGTAGTAGCCATAGCTTGCATACTTGTCACCGTTCAGGTGGTAGTAGCTATAGCTAAGACCGTTCTTGCAGACATCGGCTTTGATGATCTTGTTGCTCAGTGTTGCATCGACTCGATAGGAGAGAGTTTGATATTTGCTGATCGCCTGATCAAGTTCTGGGATGAGCGTTCCTTCTACTGGTGCAATCGGAGTGACTAAATCAGAAGCGATGTCCGTGATGGTTCCGGTTGCTGAGATATGCATCGTGCCATAGGAGGACGATACATCTTCGAAGGTGATGTCATAGCCAGTGGCAGAGACACCATCGGTCTTCAGTGTGAAGCTCTTGATGTCTAAACCGATTTGTCCTGTTAAGCTGGCTCCTAATGCGTTGAGTCCTTCTTTGCTGGTTTTGTCATTCGCCTGAAGATGGAAGCAGTAGGGGTTTGAAGAGTCTTTGACAAAGTCAGAGGAAGAAAACTCGTTGAACGGATTGTAATATCCGGCATCCATCCATTTCAGATAGGTGGAACCACTTGTGACATAGTATTTTGTGATCTTGTTGTCGAGACCTAACTCTCCGATGGAGAGATAGGAATTCTTGACGTCTTTTTCGTTTAACGGAGCGTATTGGCCAGAGGTGCTGACGACATCTTTGTTCGCTTTTCCCTGGTCTGCGCTTTTGTAGGTGGTGAATTCGTAGATGTTATCGCCGATTTTGTAGTCGTGGTAGTATTCGCTGTAGCCGAAGGACTCGTATCCTGTGGTGAAAAGTGTTGTTCCACTGAATCCGACGGATAATTCCGTCAGAATATCATCGAGATCGGCTTCGATGAAAGGAGTATCTGTCTTCTTAGCGGTCTCCTGGCTGCTCTCACTAGGCTGTGTGCTCTCTTTCTGAGCGTTGCAGCCGACTAAGAGCAAAGAGAGCAATAATATAGAATATTTCTTGTTCATATTAGGCAGCAGAGGTTATGGATAAACAGATCTGGAACAATCCATAGGATAACTGATTGTTCCACCAAGGTCTGAGTTCGACGTTCAGGGAGTAAGTCTTCGTCTGAGTCTTTCTTGTAATCTCTACGTTCTTTCTATAGAAGGAACTGGACTTCTGAGAGTCGGTGGTAGAGGAAGGAGTATAAGCGGCAAATCCTGCCTCTGTCAGCTTGGTTTCCATCTCTGTTTTCAGTTCTGAATTGGTATCCTGATCGTAAGTGTAGACACCGAAGACCGGCTTAGTGGCATCGCTGGCATCGACATTGATGTTAGCCCATGTTCCGCCAAGAGTCGGGATGGAATCGAGGACATCAGCAGTATAGTTGGAGACAATGCTGCTCTTAGCTGATTCGTCTCGGATGAGGTCGGTCCACTTTAAGTCATCGACTGTCTCTTTCATATGGTCTTCTGCGAATAATCCAGTAACCTTTCCGATGTTGGTGAATTCGCAGTTGAGAATCAGACCATCCTTTTCATCGGCACCGGTCGCATTGCGGATGGTGATGGTATCTCCCTCTTCGATGATGGTGAGATAGATGATTCTGTCGCGGTAGGAATCGACTTCCTCTGGTGTGAAGAGGGTGGAATCGTTGTCGAGAGAGATGTCGTAGCTCTTGTTCAGACGGTAGACAACCTTTCCATCGGTAGAGGCGCTAGTATCCTTATCGAAGAAAACAGAGGAGATATTGAAGGAAGGAAGATAATCCTTCATGGAGCCGCTGTAGAGGTAGACATCGTTATAGTAGTTGTCACCAATCTGAATGACACCTCTTCTGCAGTCGCTTCCGTCATCGGCTTTCTCTGCATAATAGCCGTAATCGTTGGTCTGCTTTCCGGAAGTGTTCTTATAGGCCCAATGCGCTTTGTCACCATCTTGGACTGTGATATCGAGTTCGCCCATAGCGACCATCTGTTCTGTCTGAAAATCATACTGAGACTGGGTCTGCTTGATCTGATAGTTCTGCTTTCCGTCAACGCCTTTCAGCTTATTGAGGATGGCCTCCAGTTCCGGCTTTGTCTCACCTTTGACAGGTTCAAGTTTCTGGAAAGCGGAAGCACCGACTTCCGTGAACTTACCGCTGGATGTGTAATAGGAGACGCTGTCATAGCTTGTATAGGGCAGATATTCCAACTCATATCCGACAATCTTGTCTCCGTTGGTCTTCAGTTTGAAGAATTTCGGATCGGATTTCGGCGAATATAGATAGTAGGGAGAGAAGAACTGATTGGCGATGGAATAGGAATATTCGCTTGCCTTATCACTATTGAGGACAAAGGTGTTGTCATCCTCCTTTGTGAAGTCGCTTGCGTTAAGAGAGGCGAAGACATCGCTGTATCCAGCGTCATCCCATTCCACATCATATTCCTCGTTTGTGAGAGAGTCTGTGCCAGTGAGATGCTTGTACCAGATGGTATTGTCTAATCCTAATGAGGCGTCATAGGCGTATCCGTCGTCATCCTTGGTTTCGATGTTGACATAGGATGTTCTCTTCTCGGTTCCGCTCTTGTTATAGAATGCCTCATAGGAGAATCCATCCAATCCGGAATGAGTGACATAGTGATAAGAGGAACCAGAGGTGCCATCCGCATACTTGATCTGGAATGAGAAGTCGGCGCTATATCCAAGCTTGATGTCTATCATCATCTCATCGGTCAAGGAATCGGTCGGAAGAATCTTCTCTTCTGTTGCACTACTACTAGAAGAAGAGGAATCACTCTTTTCCGTTGAAGTCGGCTGTTCTGAATTAGTATTGCCGCTGTCTTTTGATGTGTCTTTGTTTTCGCTGCATGCGACCATCAGAAGGAGCAAGGGCAAAAGCGCAATCTGTTTTTTCATTTCGTTATCTACCTCCAAAATATGAAAATAACATTATAACTTGATTTACTTATGAACTTATGGACAAAAAAGATAAGAAAATAAGCAAACATAAAGAAAATACGCAATTTAAGAATTGATTTCAATGAATCTTTATGATTCATTGCGGAATGTAGCCGATATACAAAATGTAAGCGGTAACAAAAATAGGCAAAAAACAAAATGGAATCTCAGAACATAAAAGAATATTTTAAGGTTAATTTAAGGAAAAGAAGCAAGACTCAAAAGAATACGATGATTGAGGGATACTGATCCTTGTGTCAGTCTCTTATAAAATTCAGTTGATAGAAGCGCTTACAACGCTATAATATTTGTGGGACGAAAACGGAAGAATGACTCGGAAGAAAAAAGCATGGATCATCTCTTTATCGATTGTTGGCGCGATAGTGACTTCCCCTGTCGCTGTTTTTGGTGTTGCCATTGCAATGTTGTCACGGCCTCAGGAGGTGAACGCAAACTATGTAAGAGCAAGAGCGACTAAAAACGGTTTAGTCCATGCTTCCGGAGATTCCCTTTATGATGCAAACGGAGAGAAACTTGTTCTTCGGGGCATCAATGCTGGCAATCTTCTTGTCTATGAAGGTTGGCTATCTCCTTTTTCTGTTGGTGAATGCCGTGATAACAACGGTAATCCGATTCTGGATAAGAACGGACTCACGACCTATCCAGAACTGCCGATGGAAGAGGCTTTGAAGGGATATCAGTCCAATCCGAATCTCACTGATGAGCAAAGAGAAGAACTGACCAATATTTACCGAGAGAATTGGTTTTCTGACATCGACTTCAGGAATGTCAGTGAACTCGGTCTTAATACAATTCGCCTTCCTTTCTACTGGAGAGACATCTTAGATGAGAAGGATGGCGTGTTTAAAAGGAAAGAGGAAGAGGAAGCATTCTCTTACATGGATTCCTTTGTGGAAAAGTGTCAGGAATATGATCTCTACTGTGTCCTAGACCTTCACGGCGCACCTGGAAGCCAAAACGGATATGAGCATTCCGGAGAAAATGCCAGAGCAGATTTATGGACAAATTCAATTTATCAGGATGCCACGGTCGATATCTGGAGATTCATCGCAGAGCACTATACCTATACGAATCCGCAGTTAGGAAAAAGCATTGCGGCCTATGATCTTCTTAATGAACCCTGTGCCTATTACAGCAACCAAAGCTTAGGAAGCGTTCCTGATGTCTGTGGACCTGTCTACGATAAGATCTATCAGGGCATCCGCTCGGTTGGAGATGAGCATGTCATCAATATCGAAGGCATTTGGTCCTATGATTGCTTCTCTGATCCGAAAAAGTATGGTTGGCAGAACATCCAATACGATATTCATCTCTATAACAGAGAACACAATAAGGTTCCTTATTGGTGCTTCAATCTGAAAAATGACTGGACTCTTTTAGGAAATCGTTATGATGTTCCCTATTCCGTTTCGGAATATAACTTCTTCGATGATGAAAACGCCTGGAAGAGTCAATTGAAGCGGTATGACAAACGGGGATATTCCTACATGATGTGGACCTATAAGGCGTCGGTCACAGGATGGTGGGATACGACATGGTCTTTGTACACTCAACGTCTCAATCTTTGGGATGGCAAGGTCAAAGTGAATCTTGCCACTTCGACTTATGAGGAACTGAAAAAGGCTTTCGAGGAAACGAATACAGCAAACTGCATCCCCTCAAAAGCCTATGGATATCTTTATGATCACCTGCACAAGAATTAAGTGCACTTAATTCTTCGGTGCGAATTTCTTTCCTTTTTCGATTGCTTTCTTCTCTTCTTCGGAAGAGCGGTTTTCTTTAATCTCCTGAATCATCTGATAATCCTTTTTGGAATAGATGAAATCATCCAAAAGATCTTTCCTTCTTTCCATCGTGAGTCTCAGAGCTTCTTTTCTTCTGTAGTCTTCGATGACTTTATGATTGCCGCAGAAGAGGATCTCCGGTATCTTCTTTCCTTCGTATTCGAGAGGATAGGTGTATTGCGGATATTCCAGAATGGAGTTATCGAAAGACTCTTCTTTTGTGGAATCATCGCTGATTGATCCTTTTAGCAATCTGATGATGCTATCTGCAATTGCCATTGCTGGAATCTCGCCTCCCGTCAGGATGAAATCCCCGATGGAAAGCTGTTCGTCTACGTAATCTTCGAAACGGGAATCGACCCCTTCATAGTGTCCGCAGATCAGGCAGATCTCATCCATCTTGGATAAGCGGATGGCATCTTTCTGGGTGAAGGTCTTTCCTTTCGGTCCCATTAGGATCTTGTGGGTCTTCTCACTGGTGTTTGCTCTTAAGCAGTCCATGAGCGGTTCCATTCGCATGATAAGTCCAGCCCCTCCACCGATTGGATGGTCGTCCACGCGATGGTTCTTGTCTAAGGAGTAATCGCGGATATTGACGATTTCGATGGTGACCGCCCCTTTGGAAATGGCTCTTCCAATGATGGAAGATTTCAGAAACTCGTCATAAAAAGATGGAAACAGGGTCAGTATCTTTATTTTCATTACTTTGTGACTTCAGTTCCTAAGGCGGTCAGAGTAATCTTTTTTGTTTTCTTGTCCACAGACTGAATGAACTTCTCTGTGATGAAGGGAACATAGATGGATTTATTGATGACAAGATAGTTGCCAGCAGGCATGGTGACAACCGTATCTACGGTTCCGACTAAGGATTCGTCATCTCTGTAGACGCTCATGCCAACGAGGTCATCGAAGAAGAACTGCCCCTTCGGTGCGCGGACATCAGCATAGATGTCCTTTCCGATGAATCCCTGAATCTCATTGATGTCATCGTATCCTTCGAAGCCGATGATGACGATTCTGGAATCCTTTGCGCGGTAATAGCTGATGACATAGGTCTCATCCTCGTTCATATTGTTCTTCAGGATGACTTTCTTGCCGACTTCAAATCGTTTCTCGGCCTGGGAGGAAGAGACAGAGACCTTCAGCTGGCCTTTCAGTCCGAAGAAGTTCACGATGGTTCCTATTTTTTTGATTGCCATATTTTTCTCCTTTACATAAAGAAATAGGGGAGCCTAGATGGGTTCCCCTATAGTATAGACTAGTTGGCTTCCTTGCTCTGAGATTCCTCAAAGGATTCAAAGCGAAGGTGTACTTTCTTTCTCATGTTCTTGACGGAAACATTGAGAAGAGTACGGAGAGAATCAGAGATGACTCCATGTCTACCGATTAGTTTGCCGAGGTCTTCCTTTTCACAGAGGATAAGGTAGTTCTGTTCTTTTCTGCCTAAATCTTCCGGTTTGTCGAGCCTTTTGATGACGATGACCTCTGGTTTGCTGACCAACGGTTCGATGAGAGTGCGGATGTCCTCAGTAAGATCGAGGTTGGTGCCGGTATCCATAATTACTTGGCCTCAGCAGTCTTGGCTTTTTTGGCAGCAAGCTTGCCATCGACAAACTTCTGATAGATGCCCTTCTTGGAAAGAAGAGTCTTGACGGAGTCAGAGGGAAGAGCTCCCTTGTTGAGCCAATTCAAAGCTTCCTCTTCGTTGATGGTGCAGGCACCAGAGATAGGATCATAGCTTCCGAGCTGGCAGAGAGAAGCGGAGTTCGGGATTCTTCTGGAATCGGAAACAACGATTCTGTAGGCCGGGGTATGTGTACGGCCGATTCTTGCTAATCTGATTTTAACCATAATTATTGTCCTCCAAAATTTAGGTACGCTAAGTATTATAGGGCATTATGTGCGCCTGTCAAGTGTTTTCTATTGACAGACTTGAAAAATAGAACGAAAATGGGTCACAGCGTTCGCTGTGGCCCAGTCACTTTCATGAAATAAGATAATGATAGAGAGAGTGGAAGCGGAATTACTTGGCTTCCGGATTCTTCTTGATGATGACTTCTTCGAGTCTGGCGCTCTTACCGGATCTGCTGCGGAGGTAATAGAGCTTATGTCTTCTGACCTTGGCATGCTTCAGAACTTTGATGGAAGCGATGACAGGGGAGTTGACGAAGAAGTTTCTTTCGACACCAACGCCTGCGGATTCCTTTCTGACGATGAAAGTTCTGCTGGCTCCGGCGCCTCTGATGGAAATGACAACACCTTCGAATGCCTGCTGTCTTTCCTTGTTGTTTTCACGGATGACGACCATGACTCTGACGGTGTCGCCGGTAACGAAATCCGGAACATCGGGTCTGATCTGTGTAGCAGTGACCTGCTGTACTAACTGTTTGTTCATTAGGTTTTCTCCTTTGGAAATGATTGTGTTTTCCCGTCTATTCATAAAGGAAGTGACATCCCCAGCGGACTAGCGGTAAGCCTTTTTGTGTAAAGGCAACGAATAAGATAGCACACTCTCTTGCCTAAACACAATAAAAAAAGAAAATATTTCTTGCAAATCCGTCCTCTCATCTCTATAATTCAATAGGTTGGACGTATTGTGCCCTTTTTTCGGTGCTATGTCCACAAGTGGGAAGTCAGTGACTGCTGATAGTACCACACAGGTATAAGGAGGAAAATACAATGCCTGCAAAGAAAGTCACAAGAGTGATGATTATCCGTGCTGAAGGCGGCGGAGCAAACCCGGCAAAGTTAGGACAGAAGCTTGGTCCTTTCGGTATCGGCGGTAAGTTCTGCCAGGAGTTCAACCTCAAGACGGCTGAACGCAAAGGTGAGGTTGTCCCGTGCATCCTTACAATCTATGAAGATCGTACATTCGATATGAGCTTCAAGACCACTCCGGTCACATTTCTTCTTTTGAAAGCCGCTGGTGCTGAGAAGGGAAGAAAGGGTCCTGATCACGGCGGAAGCAACAAGGATGTTATCGGTCATGTTTCCAGAGCTGAAGTCAAGAAGATTGCCGAATACAAGATGCCTGACCTCAATGTCGATTCCCTCGAAGCCGCTGAAAGATGCGTCGAAGGATCTGCCAAGTCTATGGGCATTGTCATCGATGACTAATAGAAAGGGAAATAACTACAATGAAAAAATTATCTAAGAAATATGCAGCTTCCCTTGCTCTCATCGAAAAGGGAAAGAAGTATTCTGTCGCTGAGGCCTGTGAGTTAGTCAAGAAGACTGCCACTGCCAAGTTCGATGAATCCATCGACATCACCTTCAACCTCAACATCGACCCGAAGCAGGCCGATCAGCAGTTGAGAGGAACCATCGTTCTTCCTCACGGCAATGGTAAGGAAGTCAAGGTCCTCGCCATCACCGATAAGGCCACTGAGGCCAAGGAAGCCGGCGCCGACTTTGTCGGTCAGCAGGATATGCTCGACAAGATCCAGAAGGAAAGCTGGTTCGGATTCGACGTCATCGTCGCTACTCCGAATATGATGGGCCTGTTGGGAAGAATGGGTCGTGTCTTAGGTCCTAAGGGCTTGATGCCGAACCCGAAGAGTGGCACTGTCACCAACGATATCGGAAATGCCATCAAAGAAATCAAGAACGGTAAGATCACTTATCGTAATGATAAAGACGGAAACCTTGCTGTCAACTTCGGCAAAGCTTCCTTCGATGCTTCTAAGCTTGCTGACAACCTCAATGCTGTCATTGAAACTGTCAACAAGATCAGACCGTCCTCTGTCAAAGGAACCTACATCCTCTCCGCTACCATTTCTTCGACTTATGGACCGGCCATCAAGATTGCTCTCTAATCTGCAATCTGACTGAAATCCGGGACGGGACGTATTAATTCGGGTGCCTCAATATACCTAAGACAGTAACTGCCGATAAATAAACGGCTCAATTTGTTACCGAGGATTGAAGTAACTATACATAGTCAAAAAAGTATATTGTGATATACACCAAACCTAAAATAAGGAGGTGAAAAGATGAATCAGCAAATCTTAGCTGAGAAGAAAGAGACCGTCAGTAAGATCAACGACACTCTTAAGAATTCCCATTCTACCATTGTCGTCTCTTATTCTGGCCTTAGCGTCTCCGACGTCACTAAGCTCCGTATCAACTTGAAGAAGGCTGGTGCAAGATTGACTGCTCACAAGAATTCCCTTATGAAGAAGGCCGTCGATGAAGACGGACTTCAGGAATTGGATTCCTTGCTGAAAGGTCCGAATGCACTTGTCACTTCTGAAGAGGAAGGTGCAGGACTTAGCGTACTGAAAGAGTTCGCCGATTCTCACAAAAAGTTTGTCGTCAAGGGCGGAATGATCGATGGTACCTTCTGCAATGCTGAAAAGCTTGCCGAACTCGCTTCTATCGGTTCCAAGGAAAACGCTATTTCCGTTTTGCTTTCTACCCTTCAGAGTCCTCTTACCCAGTTCGCTCTTACTCTTAAGGCGCTTGGTGAGAAGGGTTCCGAAGAAGCTGCCGCCTAATAACTGCAGCTTGTGTTCGTTTACGTAACAAAAGACCATTAATGGAGGAAAAAACACTATGGCAAAGTTAGTTAAAGAAGATGTCATCGCCGGTTTGAAGGAGATGAATATGGTCGAGATCATGGATCTCGTCAAGGCTATCGAAGATGAGTTCGGCGTCAAGGCCGCTGCCGCTGTTGCCGCTGCTCCTGCCGCTGCCGCTGCTCAGGAAGGTCCGAGCGAAGTCACTGTCACTCTTAAGAGTGTTGGCGATAAGAAGGTTCAGGTCATCAAGGCTGTTCAGGCCGTCACTGGCTTAGGCCTTATGGATGCCAAGAAGCTCGTTGACAAGGCTCCTGTTGCCATCAAGGAAAAGATCGCTGTTGCTGAAGCTGAAGAGATCAAGAAACAGCTCGTCGCCGCTGGCGCTGAAGTCGAAGTCAAGTAATCCGTTTATCACTTGCGTATCCTTTTGCCCCACCCCGTATTTTGCGGGGTGGGCTTAGTTGTCTCTAAGGAGTTTTTGCTAGCACATTAGCATTTCCTGCCGCCTTAAACAACTTCAGTCCCGTTGTGTGCACGGAAGAAAGACACGAGGTAATAATATGGAACAATTAGATCTGAACAAATACAAGAGAACTGAGACGGGTCGTATTGATTTATCTAAGACCTTCTCCAATGTTCCTCTTCCGAACCTTTGCGATGTTCAGCTCGACTCTTTCAAGTGGTTTGAAACTGTCGGTGTTGAAGAAGTATTCAAAGATATTTTCCCGGTGCAGTCCAATAAGGACACCCGCGGACACAAGACCGATTCCGGTGAAGAGAACGCCGTACTCGACTTTGTCTCTGCTGAATGGAGAGACAGGAAGTACGACTTTTTCCAGTGTAAGACATCTGCTCTTACCTACTCTAGACCGCTTTTTGTCACGTTCCGTCTGAAACATCCGGATGGATCCATCGATCAGGATGCCGTCTTCATGGGCGATTTTCCTACTATTTCTGAATCTGGTACCTTTATTATCAATGGTTCGGAAAAGTGCATCGCTTCCCAGCTTGTCCGTTCTCCGGGAGCTTATGTCTCCAAGACGATGGATGAGGTCATGCCGAAGAAGACCGACAGCGGTGTCACCAAGGAATTCAATATCGTCTATGGCTCTGACATCATGCCTTCCAGAGGCTCTTGGTTAGAGTATTTCACGGATAACCGTGACTATGTCTCCGTCCGTATCGACAAACAGAAGAAGGTCCCTGCCCTCACTCTCTTAAGAGCGCTCGGCTTGGTTTCCGATTCTGCGGAATTGGATGATTCTGAACTCCCTGCCGATGAGAATGGCGAAGTCGAGACAGTCACTGGTGTCTTAGGACTTTTCGGTGACAACGATCTCTTGAACGATGCCATCAAAAAGAATCCGGTCAAGGCCACCAGAAGCGCCCAAGACAGAAGAAATATCGCTGTTGGCGATATCTTCAAGAAGATCCGTCCGGGCGAACCTTATACGATTGATTCCGCCTGCGCTATGCTCCGTCAGAAGTTCTTCGACAAAGAACATTATGATGTCGGCAAGGCCGGACGTTTCAAGATCAAGGAAAAACTCGGAATCTACAATCGTCTTCCGGGCCTTGTCCTTGCAGAAGACCTTATCAATCGCGATGGCGAAGTTGTCTATGAAAAGGGTCATACTCTGACCGTCGATGAAGTCAAGGACCTTCAGTCCAAGGATTTCTTCGGCTTTAAGAAGGGTGATCCGCACACTGTCTGCCTTTCTTCCAACTTCCAGTGTGTTTTCAATCCCGATGATCTCCGCGATGGACTCATCTCCGAAGATGAGATCCTCCAGGAATGCATCGTAAGCTTTGTGAAAGTCTATTCTCCGTTTGACAGTGACAAGATTGTCAATGTCATCGGCACCAATCTGGACTGCAATTCCACCCATATCACCATTCCTGATATTGTTGCATCCCTTTCTTATATGCTCAATTTCAGCGAAGGAATCGGTGAAGCTGACGATACCGACCATCTTGGCAACAAGAGAGTCCGTTGCGTCGGTGAATTGATCCAGGATAAATTCCGTGCTGGACTTAGCAAGATGAAGAGAAACATCCACGATAAGATGTCTACCTCTGATCTTTCTACTATCACTATCAATGGCTTGATCAATCCTAAGGCCTTGACCAGTGCGGTCAGTTCCTTCTTCACTTCAGATTCGCTTTCCCAGTTCATGGATCAGACCAACCCTCTTGCTGAACTTACCAACAAGAGACGTCTCTCCGCATTGGGACGTGGCGGTCTTACCAGAGACAGAGCTTCCAGCGCTGTCCGTGATGTCCATCCGACTCACTACGGCAGAATCTGCCCTATCGAGACTCCGGAAGGTCAGAACATCGGTTTGATCTCCAACCTTGCCTGCTACGCCAAGGTCAATCAGTACGGTTTCATCGAAACTCCGTACCGTCCTGTCAACAACTGCATCATCGACAACGATCCGAACCACGTCTTATGGCTCACCGCTGATGAAGAGAAGAGCCATATCATCGCTCAGGCTAACGTCGAAGTCGATCCGGAAACCAACAAGATTCTTGAACATACTGTTTATGCCAGAAGCAAAGGCGAATATATCGCTGCCAAGGCAGAGGAAATCGATTTGATCGATGCCTCCCCGAAGCAGATCGTCTCTATCGCCGCTGCCTGTATTCCGTTCCTTGAGAACGACGACGGCAAACGTGCTTTGATGGGTAGCAACATGCAGCGTCAGGCTCTTCCTTTGCTTAGACCGGAAGCTCCGTTTATCGGAACCGGTTTGGAAGGAAAGATTGCCCATGACTCCGGTGAAGCTGTCTTAGCCACTGCTGACGGCACTGTCGTCTATGCCGATGGCGTCAAGATCATCATCCTTGAGAATGATGGACATGAACACCATTATCAGCTGAGAAAGTTCATCCGTTCCAATAAGAGAACCTGCATCAATCAGACTCCTATTGTCAAACCTGGACAGAACGTCAAGAAGGGTCAGATCATCGCCAATGGTTCCTCTATGGACAATGGTGAACTCGCTTTAGGACAGAACGTCCTTATCGCCTTCACTACATGGCACGGCTATAACTACGAAGACGCTGTCGTCATCTCTGAGCGTTGCGTCAGCGATGACTTGTTCACCAACCTCATCATTGAGGAACACAGCGTTGAAAGACGTAAGACAAAATTGGGTGAAGAGGAATTCACCCGTCATATTCCGAATGTCTCTGAGGATAAAGTCGCTCATCTCGATGAGAACGGCATCATTCTCCCTGGCACGGAAGTCAGAGAAGGCGAATATCTGGTCGGTAAGACCACCCCGAAGGGTGAGACTACCGAAACCAACAACGATCACCTCCTCAAGTCCATCTTCGCTTCCAAAGCTGACGAAGACAAGGATTCCTCTTTGAAGGTTCCTCATGGCGGCGAGGGTATTGTCCTCGAAGTCAAGAGATTCTCCCGTGCAAAGGGTGATGATCTCCCGGCAGATGTCATCGAGTCGGTCAAGGTCTTCATCATTCAGAAGAGAAAAATCCAGGTCGGCGACAAGATGTCTGGCCGTCACGGAAACAAGGGTGTCATCTCCAGAGTCCTTCCTGTTGAGGACATGCCGTATCTTCCGGATGGAACTCCTGTCGATATCCTTCTCTCCCCTATGGGCGTCCCTTCCCGTATGAACATCGGTCAGGTTCTCGAAGTTCAGTTGGGTTATGCCTGTAAGAAGCTCGGCGTCAAGGTCTCTACACCTGTCTTTGACGGTGCGACCAACGAAGAAATCGCTCAGTTCATGGCGAAAGCCGGAATCGATAGCGATGGAAAGACAATCCTCTATGATGGACAGACCGGTGAAAGATTCGATTCCCGTGTCGCTGTCGGTGTCATGTACATGATCAAACTCGACCACATGGTCGAAGATAAGATCCATGCCCGTGCTATTGGTCCGTATTCTCTTGTCACACAGCAGCCTTTGGGCGGAAAAGCTCAGAAGGGCGGACAGAGATTCGGTGAAATGGAAGTCTGGGCACTCGAAGCCTATGGTGCTGCCTATACCCTTCAGGAAATGCTCACCATCAAGTCCGATGATATGGTCGGACGTAATAAGACCTATGAAGCCATCCTCAAAGGCAAGCGTATTCCTAAGCCGAATATGCCGGAGTCCACACGTGTTCTCATCAAGGAACTCCAGGGCCTTTGCATCAACGTCTCTCTCCTCGATGAAAGACATCAGGAAATCAATATGAACACCCTCTCTGAGGATGCGGAAAGAGATTCCAGAAAGATTCATCACGATATCGTCAACTTTGACACCAAGAAGGAAGAGCGTGAAAAAGAAGACGATCTTCGTAACGCAGAAATCTATGAGGCTGAAACTCAGGAAGTCTACGAAGAAGAAGACAATCAGAACGCAGAATCGGATTATGATGAATCCGATGACGAGAACAATTAAGGAGGTTGACGAATGTTTGATCTCAATAAACTCCATTCCATCAAAATCGGACTAGCCAGTCCGGAACAGATTCAGTCTTGGGGAAAAGGCGAAGTCACCAAACCGGAAACCATCAACTACCGTTCTCAGAAACCGGAACCCGATGGATTATTCTGTGAGAAGATTTTCGGACCTGCAAAGGACTATGAGTGCCATTGCGGCCGTTATAAGAAGTCTTCCTTCGCCGGAAAAGTCTGCGAAAAGTGCGGTGTCGAAGTGACACTGAAGGCAGTTCGCCGTGAGCGCATGGGTTACATCAATCTTGCTTTCCCCTGCACCCACATCTGGTTTGTCAAAGGCGCACCGAGCAAGATGGGTCTTGTCCTCGGCGTTGCTCCGAAGCAGTTGGAAGAAGTCGTCTATTTCGTTTCCCACATTGTCACAAATCCGGGCACCTCTAAGGTATTGAAATACCGTCAGGTACTGGATGAGAAGACAGCACGTGAGACCTTCCCAATCGTCATCAACGACGAAATCTTAGGCAAGCGTGTCGATCAGGGAACTCCCGAATACGCCAAAGGCGAAGATCTAGCCAAGAGAATCGCTGTCAAGAGCCAGCCGTTCGACTTCATCTCCGTCAGCAACTATGTCAAGAAGTTCTTAGGCTGTGAATTCGGCATTGGTGCCGAAGCGATGCAGAAACTTCTCCGCGAGATTGATCTCGATAAGGAAATCGCTTCTGTGACAGAAGAGCTCATGGCATCCAAAGGCGATACCAATCAGAAGAGAATCAAGGCGATCAAACGTCTTGAAGTCCTCAAATCCTTCAAGGATTCCAATATCCGTCCTGAATGGATGGTTCTGACGGTCATCCCGGTCATTCCTCCGGAAATCCGTCCGATGATGCAGCTCGATGGCGGCAGATATGCTACCTCCGATCTGAACGATCTCTATCGTCAGGTCATCATCAAGAACAACCGTCTCAAACGCGAAATCGAAGAGCATGCTCCGTCTGTCATTTTGCTCAACGAAAAACGTATGCTTCAGGAAGCTGTCGATGCTCTTATCGATAATGATAGAAGAAACAAGCCTTCTACTAACATCAATGGCAATGTATTGAAGTCCCTCTCTTCCTTCTTGAAAGGAAAGCAGGGTCGCTTCCGTCAGAACCTTTTAGGTAAGCGTGTCGATTATTCCGGTCGTTCCGTCATTGCTGTCGGTCCGACACTCAACATGGATGAATGCGGTCTTCCGCGTGAAATGGCCATTCAGCTCTTCCGTCCGTTCATCGCTCATTATCTGATGAACCAGAAGGATAGCCAGGTCACTTCCCAGAAGCAGGCCGATGAATTGATTGCCAGAAGAGATTCCCGCGTCTATGATGCTATCGAAGAGATTGCCAAGAACCATCCGGTCCTTCTCAACCGTGCTCCGACCTTGCATAGACTCGGTATCCAGGCCTTCAAGCCGATCCTCATCGAAGGTAAGGCTATCCGTCTGCATCCGCTCGTCTGCCCTGGCTTCAACGCCGACTTCGACGGTGACCAGATGGCTGTCCATGTCCCGCTCTCCCGTCAGGCACAGGCTGAGGCTATGTCCCTGATGATTGCTAACAGAAACATCCTTAAGCCTAGTGATGGTATGCCTATCTGCGTACCTTCCCAGGATATGATTTATGGCAACTTCTATCTTACCTTGGAAGATGACATTGAAATGGATGAGATGTATGCCAAATACTACGAGAGACGCAAAGATCCTGAGATGGCGGAGAAGTTCCGCAGCTACGAGAAATATGAGGGTAAGGTCTTCACCGATCCGGATACTGCAATCCTTGCTTATCAGAACGGATTGATCACCCTTAGAACCCGTATCTATGTCCCTGGAAAATCCCTCAACAAGAAGGAATTCACAGAGAAACAGAACAACTCCTATCTCTTGACCACTGTCGGTAAGATCATTTTCAACAGAATCTTCCCCGATGACTTCCCGTACATCAACTTCCCGACCATCACTCTCAATGAGAATGGTGAAGAGGATAAGAGCTTGATGAAGAAGGAAGCAAGTCTTAACTTCGATCACACTTTGGACGAATTCTTCGTCACAGCCAAAGAGGCCTATGAGGCGGTCATCAAATCTGGCAAGTTCCATGAAGATGATGATTTCGATGCCTTCAAGGAATACTGCAAGCTTCAGAAACTCCGTGCTCCTATCGACAAGGATGGAATCAAGGAGATGATGAACAAGGTCTTCCATCATTATCATGAAAATGCTGAGAAGACAGCCGCTATCCTTGATGCCTTCAAGAATCAGGGATTCTTCTACTGCACCAAGTCCGGTCTTACCGTCTCCTTGGACGATATGGAACCGTTGGAAGGCAGAGCAGAACTCTTCGAGAAGGGTGATGCAAAGGTTGCTCAGATCGAAGAGATGTATGATCTTGGCTTCTTCACTGAATCCGAACGTCACGATTCTATCGTCGCTATGTGGAACGATCTGAAGAAGAAAGACTTAGGTCAGGCCCTTGCCGTCCGTATGAAGAATGCTCCGCGTAACCCGATGTTCATGATGATGAAGTCTGGCGCCCGTGGTTCCAATGATAACTACATGCAGCTGATCGGTATGAAAGGCTGCCCTCAGAAGGCAAATGGCGAAGCCATCGAGATTCCGATCAAGTCCTGCTTTTCGGAAGGTCTCTCTGTCTCTGAGTACTTCTCCTCTACACACGGTACCCGTAAGAACGGTTCCGATACTGCTTTGAAGACAGCCGACTCTGGTTACCTTACCAGAAGACTTGTCGACGTCTCTCATAATGTTGTCATCCGTGAGGAAGACTGCGGCTGCGATCACGGCCTTGTCATCTCGGAACTTGTCATGGATGGAAAGAAGATTGCATCTCTTGAAGAGCGTCTTGTCGGACGTTTCCCGATGTACGATGTTGTCGATCCTTCCACTGGCGAAGTCCTTGCATCCAAGGATGAATGCATGGATGAAGCAACCGCTGCCAACATTGTCAAAGCCGGAATCAAGGAAGTTGAAATCCGTTCCGTTCTCACCTGCGAATCCGAAGATGGCATTTGCGTCAAGTGCTATGGACGCAACCTTGCTACTGGTAAGGTCGCTGAAGTCGGTGATACCGTCGGTATCATGGCTGCTCAGTCCATCGGTGAACCTGGTACACAGCTTACCTTGAAGAACTTCCACACTGGCGGTGTCGCTGGTCAGAAAGATATCACTTCTGGTTTGCCTCGTGTTCAGGAACTTCTCGAAGTCCGTCATCCGAAGGCAAATGGTTTAGCCACCATCACCCATATCAGAGGTACTGTCACCGACGTCAAGAATGCCGGAACCAGATATGAGTTCACAGTCAGCAATGAATTGGAAAGCGAAACCTATTCTTCCTATTCTGGTGCTGTCCCGCTCGTCCACAAGGGCGACGTTGTCAAAGCTGGCGCACCTCTTACCAAGGATGGTCATATCGATCCGAAGGAACTCTTGGAATGCTCTGACTTGGATACTGTCCGTAAGTACATTATCGACGAAGTCAAGAAGGTCTACAGAGATAACGCAAGTATCTCCATCTCCGACAAGCATCTTGAAATCATTGTCCGTCAGATGACGAACAAGATTCTCATCATCAATGCCGGTGATACAAAGTTCCTCCCTGGACAGAAGGTCACGGATGTCCAGTTCACAAAGGAAAACGAAAGCTATATTCTCCATCAGGAGAAGCCGGCTGTCGGTAGACCGATGATTCTCGGTATCACCAAGGCTGCCTTGGAGACCGACTCCTTCCTTTCTGCCGCATCCTTCCAGCAGACTACCACTGTCTTGACCGATGCTGCCATCAAGGGTAAGGAAGACTATCTCAACGGTTTGAAGGAGAATGTCATGGTCGGCAAGCTTATCCCTGCCGGTACAGGCATCAACCCGATCCTTGAGGAAGAAGACGATGAGGAAACCGCTGATAACGATTACTATTCGCATAAAGGCGGCAGCAATTCTGAAGGCGCCATCGCTTAAAATCTGATCTGATTCATAAAGCTGTCCTCTGGGGCAGCTTTATGTTCATGCGGCCGTAGTTCAATGGTAGAACGATAGCTTCCCAAGCTGTATACACGGGTCCGATTCCCGCCGGTCGCTCCATAGAACTGAAATATTGGTCTGATACTTCGGTGTCAGGCCTTTTTCTATACAAATTCTTTCGTAGGAACCGTAACTATGGAAATAGTAATTGCCCAAGTTCAATTATGATTTCTCAACAGTTATGGTGACTAGCAATGTACCGAAGATGGGACGTTTATTTACTTATAATAGTCTTATCCTATCCTATGTTCATAATTTGGATAGTGAGAGAATTATATTTTCAAGGTTTCTCAAAGGCTGGAGAAAGGTATAAAAGAAGCAATAAGTGTCTGTGACAGTCTTAATATTCCGATTTCGAAAAGCATTGAATTCAGGCCGTCTTTCGCTGATTGTTATTATGGTCGTTGTTATAAAGCAAAGAAAACTTCAAAAAGAAACGAAGTTAAAACCGAATTCGTGATTCTGCTTAACGAGAGGATGCTTGATGAAAAAGCAGTAATAGAAACCGCAATCCATGAATTGTTGCATACGGCTGCTTTTGCAGACTGTCATGACGGAAAATGGAGACAATATGCCAGTTTGATAAATGAATCAACACGCTATATTATAAGAAGAACAGGCAATGATAGATTAGGTGTAAATACAAAAGAAATAGGTCGTGGAATCATAGAAGCAATTTGCCCAAGATGCCGAAAGATATTTCAATGTTATAAAAGACATGATACATATGGTGATACGGTTAGATGCCTATGCACTGATTGCTCAAAGATTTTGTATAAGACACTTCCGGAAAGTCCATTGATGAATATCGATGATACAGCAAGGAAGGCATTCGTAGATGATTTGACAGACAAAGAACTACTGTCTTCTTTCGTGGCTTTGGCACCATATACTGATGAAAAAACAACAACTGAGATTTTCTTTCGGGCACTAGATGGAATTGAAGATTTTTCTCAATTCAAGATAGTCGAACCACTCAAAAAGATAGGTGACTTTGTAAGTAAAAATACGAAGAAAAAGATTCTTAATGAACTCTATATACGGCTAATCGATGGGGGATACGACAATAAAATTCACGATTATAACGGATATGTCGTGTTTACTGGTTTCTTTGCGCTGACGCGTTTTTACGAGCCGTCGTGTCATTATTTGAGAAAATATGATCATTATATAAGTCATTGATCAATGGTGATTTGCTAAGTCGATTGATTTAATCCCTGTACAATATTAATCGGATGATGAGAAACGATTAAAAAAATTTTCGCAAAATGGATAGTTACAAGATTATGTATACGAATTTGACCTATTGTCTTGATTGCAACCACCTATCTTTTGTTTTCTGTTTGCGAACAAGTGGAAAATAGGTCAATTTTGTTAGCGTTTTAGGAACCTGTCTTTCTTCTCGATATCCGTTATATTGCTGAGATGTCTTAACGTGATTTTCCGCGTTTCTGTTGATGATGTTCCCCTCTGCAATCTTTGCCAGGCTCTTCACCCTCTTTTTCTACTCAAGGATGGCTCGTTTCTTTAGACCCAACGAATACTTCGCGTTTTTCTTCTGCTCTGTTAGCTTTTCTGAAAGGTTTTGAGCGGCTTTTCAAAAAACTTGGGAAATTATGTGCCTTCATAATCTAAATGTCAAAGAACATACAATTTGTCTTTGGATGCTGTGGTTTCTTATTGGAAAAAATCTAATTAAAAACCTCATTTGCAATATCTCAAAGGAGGTTTCAATGATATTGATAGCTATACGTTAATTGAGTTAATCTTCAAAACGGAAGAGGTTCAGTCCAGTGACATCGTCGTGGAAGCGGTCTACTTTACCATCGATGACAGTGATGATCATCTCACAGGTTACACTGACGATGGCCTTGTTCAGGTGACCACCGAAGACATGGCCTTTCTCATTTCCGGCACTCATATGAAGATGACTGTAGAATTCATCGTTCATCGTATTGATGGTACCGGTAAGAGACACAATTTCAAAACTTCCTTTGAATTCATTGGAATAGTATTTCTTCTCTTCTACGTTATAGACACCGACAATGAAGTGATCGGTGGCACCGAGTGCGGAGATGCTTGCTAACTCAATCTTCTCTTTCAATGCAATCTCTTTTACTTTTTCAATGATTTCTTCGCCTCTATCGATTCTTGCGATGATTGTATTTTGGAATCTTCTGTAGTCCATATGCGTTACCTTTCTTTACTATCGTTAGTTCAGCAAATATTCGATATCATCATCAGAGAGTGCAGTTTTGGAATTGATGTTATCGAAGATATCAGACAAGTCTTTCTTCTTTCCCTGGAGGTTGAGGACTTTCTCTTCGATGGTGTTCTTCATGACGAGTTTGTAGATGATGACTTTTCTAGTCTGGCCGATACGATAGGCTCTGTCGCTAGCCTGATCTTCTGCAGCCACATTCCACCAAGGATCGAGATGGATGACAATATCTCCGCCGATCAGGTTAAGACCCGTTCCACCAGCCTTCAAAGAGACAAGCATGACTTTAATGTCATCGTTCTCGTTGAAGTCTTTGGCGAGTTCTAGACGCTTGTTGGCAGAGGTGTTGCCTTGAATGGATTTATGTGTGATTTGCTCTGCATCCAGAAGGAGAGCAAGGTGATCTAAGACACTCGTAAAGGAAGAGAAGACAATAATCTTATGACCTTTTCCGATAGCCTCTTTGATTAGAGTTACCGTATAGTCCAATTTTGTGGATACATTCTTATAGTCTAGGAAGGTAGAAGGATCGACGCAGAGTTCTCTTAGTCTTGTCAGAGCAGATAAGACTTCAATGCCAGCATTCTTTCCTTTTTCTTTCTTCGCCTGCAGTGCTTTTCTGGCGTTGGTCAGATACGCTTCATAGAGTTTGCTCTCTTCGTCATCCATGACAAGATTCTGTGTCATCACAATCTTGCCAGGAAGCTCGGTCAGAACATCATCTTTCTTTCTCTTGAGAAGGAAAGGAGAGACGATGTTCTCAAGGTGCTTTCTGTCCTCTTTGACGAGATCAAAGCTGCCATAGAGCTTCTTGAATTCGGTGAATGTCTTCAAATAGCCTGGCATCAAAAAGTCGAAGATAGACCACAGATCCATCAAGGAGTTCTGAATCGGAGTTCCAGTGAGCGCAAATTTATAGTCCGCGTTCAAAGTCTTTACTGCTCTTGATTTCTGAGATAGAGCATTTGCAATATATTGTCCTTCATCTAAGATGAGAAAACCGAACTCTTTGTTTTTAAACAGATCCAGATCGATGCGGAGAGAGTCATAGGAGATGATATAGGTCGTATTCTCTTCTGGATTCATCTTTAGCATCTTGTTGTGCCTGTCCTCTCTTCCGGAAGATAAGACAACGACTTTGCTCTTTGGATCCCATTTATGGAATTCGTCTTCCCAGTTGAAAGTCAGCGACTTCGGACAGACGACAAGGTTTGGCTTGTTGAGATGATATTGGCTTAAGAAGGCGATGACTTCCAATGTCTTTCCAAGACCCATATCATCTGCGAGGATTCCGGAGAGATGATTCTCTTTCAATGCGGTAAGCCATTTGACGCCTTTGAGCTGATACGGTCTTATTATGTCTAATATATGGTCATCCAAAATGACTTCCTGATCATCATAGTCCTGAACTTTTCTGAACAGTTCCTTGATGTCATCGGATAAGGTGACATTCTGTCTGGCTTTCAGTTTCAATGCCTGATAGACCGGAATCTTTGTCTGATTCAGATCGAAATCGTTCATCAAGGTTATGATATCTTTTCCGTCTCCTTCATCGAGAGTAAGGATATCATTACGCAAGCGGAAATATTTCTTTTTCTTCTTATATGCAGAAAGGATGGAACTGATTTCCTCATCGGTGTATTCGTTGGATTGGAAGTGAAGTGAGAACCAATCCTGCTGAGATTGAACGATGATGTTGATCTTTGCAATCGGCTTTTTCTTCAGTTTCTTGACGTCTTCAGAAATGAATATCTGACAGGTCCTCTTCAGTCTTTTCAACGATGCGCTGATGAAATCGGCGATGATTTTCTCATCGCTTACAACACCATCGACAGGAAGATTCATATCGAGCAGAACCTTTTCAAAGGAATCGACATTCTTATCATGCTTTTCCTTGTACTTGTCGTGATCGACTTCCAAGCCGTGAAGGAAGTATTTGCTTTTGCAGATCAGTTCTAACTTATCCTTGTCGAGATCGATGAGATAGGCGATATGGTCTACTTCTCTCATGGATTTGGAGAGGAAACTAGGCTCGATGTTGATAACGCCTTTGACCGCCGGAACTAATGACTGTGCAATCTCTTTTCCGAAATACTTTGTGTCAAACATCGGGTTGTTGAATTTGAAGGTGAGCAGTTTCTTCTCCGCATCGGTGCTGAAAGAGAGACAAGTGGCCAAATGCTTTTTAGAGTCGAAATAGACAAGTTCTTTTGGGTTTAAGAAATCAAAGAGGAAATTGTGATTGTTCTCAGTATAGGGAGAGATGATGTTCCCGTCCTTGTCGATAGAGACCTGAATGTTCTTGACTTCGTTTTCTAAAGCGAATCCCTCATCTTCGAATTCAAGAGGCAGGAATGATTTCTCCTCTATATCCTGTGAGGCCATAGCCTTGATCGCTTGGCCTAAGACCTGCTTTACGAATTTGATTTCTTTATCATCATAATAGTAAGTAGGCTTATAGTAGAGCGGTGCCAAAGCGAAAAGTATCTGCTTGGATTTCTCATCAATCGGAGAACCATTCAGTATGAAACGCTCGTAAGAATTCGATAAAGAATACTTCTTCTTTGTTTTAGGGTTGTAGGCTTTGATTTCGAAGGAAAAGGAGGTGTAGTGATTGTTGATGCTGAGTTTGAAAAGCAGTTTCTCAGGTTCTGCAATGACTTCCTCATCCTCTTCTTTGTCTTCGATATTAAGAGAAGAGAGAAAATCACGGAAGTTCAGCTTGGTGTCGTCGTAAATATCTTTCTCTTCTTCTGTCATTCCTTTCTTGATGATCTCTTCCTCGTAGATGTCAGGATAGAGAGCCTGTAAGGTGGTATCACTCGCTTTTGTTTCTTTTTCATAAAGGTAGTGTATGAACACATTGACGATCTGAAAAGAGGGATAGCAAACCGTATCGATGACGTCGGAGATTCCGCCACTGGAATTGACGCGGAAGGAACAGGCACCAAAAGTAGGATCCGAGAAAAAATACCGGATGGAATGTACGGATAGATTGATGGTGTATCGGATATGAATCTGATTCGTCTCTAAGGCTTGACGGAATTTTTTGATGATGTCGGAGTCTTTGTCCGAGTCTTTTACGGGGTAGTATTTTAAATTTGCGTTGAGTAAATACATGATCAGGCCTCTTCCTTATATTCGTTGACAGGGATACTCTCTCCAAGAGAGTATTTCTCTTTCAGCTGATAATATAGTTCCATTACCTCTGGCATGGTGTTCGCCGAGTTGTTTTTGTAGTAATCTGTTTCATAAACCTTTTCTAAGACGTCTTTGATGCCATCAATCTTGTCTCCGTATTCCAGCAAGATGCTTAAGAAACAGTAAGTCTTTTCATAGTCATGTTTCTTTGCTCGTAGCATCGATGTGGCAAGCTGCTTGAATCGTTTGACAAAAAGCAGTTTGTCTTCCCCGGTAAAGACGGTGTCTCTTAGATAGTAGAGAAGTCTCATATCGTATTGCGTCATATCATTGGTTGATCTTCGGCAGATCAGACTGTAGAAATCACGATTGATCGGTAATCCGAGATAGTATTCGTTATCGTAATCGGAATTGGAGTAATAGAAGATGCTTTTATCTAAGGCACTTCTGTGATTTCGGAAGAAGAGATCAAGATTTGTCTTTATGTCATCTGTGAATTCGGGATAGAGATAGGCAGTCTCCATTCTTGTCAGCGTGGCTTTTCTGATCGGCACACTCAGATAGGAAAGGCGCTCTTCTTTTGTCATTCTGCTTTTCATGTATTCGATAAAGATGACATCGCGGAAGAAACCGAGATGATTGTTTTCATCAGAGAAGAAGGCGTTGATGGCATCCTTTCTGTCGTACTGAAGAGAGAGGAAGAAGAGAGTTACGCGGTCAGCCTGTTCTGTCACTTTGCCTCTGACGAAAAGCAGAGCTAACGATTCCTTTGACAGGTAGGGAAGAAGATTGGAGTTCCTGATGAAAAAGGAAGCGACTTCTTTGAAAGAGGTGCTTGCTGGGAAAAGGGTGAGATCGATCTTGCTGACAAAGTCAGCATCGATCTTATCCTTGAAATGGCTGAGAAAGACAGCCATCGGTGCTGGTCTTCTCAGCATCTGGAAAAGGGAGGCTAGATTCTCAGAGGAGAGATTGTATTTATCTACAATCTGGCCTAGATAAACGGAAGAGGCGGTCGAGGAATTGCAGAAGGCTTTATACAGTGTCATGTCTGCGTTTGTCAGCTTTGTCTTAGCGTTGGAAGGAGTCTTTTTTTCTTCTTCGTTTGCAGAAGTGCTAGGTGTGAACTGGGCATCGATGATAAGCGGCCCTTCCTGCTGGAAGGAGACGGAGTTGTTGTCTGCTTTGACATCGTCCAATACTTTATCCAGAGTCAAAAGACTCGCATACAGATGCTTACAGAGATGACCGGATGCATAATAGGGACAACTGCAATGGCAGCCTTTTACTTCATCGCTATCATCGAGAGTGATCTCTGTATCATAGTCATCGCTTGAGCCTTGGACTTCAAAATAGTAGGTATTGTTTACACAATGCGTATATGTGACAGCTTCGAGATCGTATAGGTCTACTCCGCGCATTCTTGATTTCTTGTCAAAAGTATCTCTGAAGTCATAGAAACTATATCTCACAACACATCCCCCTTTTCAGAACATGTTAATCTTTATACCATAAATTATTCAACTTATAAATATATATTTGCTATATATGGAGATAGAAAGTGGTCTCATTTCTAATACGGATTCTACGGATGAGGAGGTATAGGGAACCGATTTGGCCACATATATTTATATGGTATTGTTTTTGGTTGAATCAATATATTTATGCATATCATTGGAAGACACGGATATATTTGAATAATACATTCTTATATTTACATATCAAGATTGTACGACTTGGCAAAAATATATCGAATACTGTTCTATCTGCATCTGCAGAAAGTTTCAAAAAAAGTTGTTGCATTAAACTAGGTTGACAAGTATAATACTTTTTGCCTATTTGGCTGCGTAGCTCAGTTGGTAGAGCGGTCGGTTCATACCCGATATGTCGAGAGTTCGACCCTCCCCGCAGCCACCATATAGGGATCAATAGCTCAATTGGTTAGAGCCCTCGGCCCATAACCGAGTGGTTGCAGGTCCGAGCCCTGCTTGATCCACCACCAATTGAGATGGCAAGACTTGCTGAGGCAGGTCTTTTTTTATTCTCCGATGAGCCTGACACTCTTGTAAGAGTGACCGATATCTTTTAGGAATACGTTTAAGAGATCATCCGTCTTCAGGATGAGCGTCTTTGTGTTTGTCATAGGATGAATTCCGATTCTAGGATAGGAGAGGATATCCTCATCGATCAGAAACTGAACTCTCTTCTCTTTGTCAAAATAGAGACCGAGCGGAGTACAGGAACCTTTTCTTACACCTAATAGATCATAAAGAGAATCTTCATTTCCGAAGGAGAGCCTTGCGGAATTGATCTGTGAAGAGATTTCCTTCGTTTTGAATACTTTGTTTCCAGGCATTAATAATAGATAGAACTGGGTCTGCTGACGATTGGCAAGAAAGAGATTCTTAGGAATATGAATATTCCAGTCTTTTTCTCTTTGTTCACATTTTTCCATGGTGAAGAGAGCCTCATGAGAGTGAACTTCAAACGGAATGGAAAGCTTTGAAAGATAGTTTTCTACTTCTATTTCCTTATTTATCTGAGAATCTTCGGATAAATCCGAAGCATTTTTGTTTTCTACAGTGTTCATAATTTGATTTTCCTCACTATTTCAATATAATACTCCTTGTATGGAAAAAGAAAGAATACAGAAGATTTTATCGAACCTAGGATATTGTTCCCGAAGAAAAGCAGAACAGTACCTTTCCGAAGGAAAGATTGTTGTCAATGGTGAGGTTGTCACAGAACAGGGTTTCAAGTGCACAACAGAGGATGAGATCGTTGTGGATGGAAATCCTGTGAATAAGAAGGGAAGTGAGAAACTTGTCTATCTCGCTTTCAATAAGCCTTACAATGTTTTATCTACTCTGAGTGATCCAGAGGGAAGAGAAACGGTCATGGACTATATTCCGAAGAAGTATGGACGTGTCTTCCCTGTGGGAAGACTAGACCACAATTCGACGGGACTGATGATCATGACCAACGACGGCGAATTCGCAAATCTCGTCACCCATCCTTCCTCCGCGCCGGAGAAAGAATATCTTGTCAAAGTGAAGAATAAGCTGAGAGGCGATGAGATCCCTCAGTTGGAAAAAGGCATCTATGTCATGCAGGATGGATATACGGCTCTTCCCTGCAAAGCGACTGCCCTTCGTGAAGAAGAGGATGGAGCGCTCTTATCCATCATCCTCAGAGAAGGAAAGAAGCGTGAAATCCGTCATATGATGGAGACGCTGGACCATCCGGTCAGAATGCTTGTCCGCATCCGAATCGGAAATATCCTGTTAGGAAGATTAGAAGAGGGAAAAGTCATCGAGATTCCCCAAGAGGATATCGATGCTTTGATGGCTCAGTGCCGATACGATAAGGAACATAACGACTTCAAGAGGAGCACAGATGGAGAATATTAATTCGCCAGAAAAGAAATCGAGACCGTTTTTCACCAAGAAGGAGAACTCTGTCCGTCTCCTGGTCATTTTGATTCTTTCCGTTTTAGGATATGCTCTTGCTCTTTTTGCCAAGATTCCGGGAATGGATTATTACGGTGTCATGCCGATTGAGGCAAGCGATGTCGTCGTCTTGGCTACCTATGCTTTATATGGATTCTGGGCAGCTTTGTTTGTGGCTGTATTCAAGACTGGTCTTGTGATGCTGACTTTCTTCAGTTCTATAACGACACCGATTCCTTTAGAAGGCATCTTCAATCTGCTGATGTCCTTCTTCCTTCTCTTTGGCATGCTTCTGATGGATCGAAGCTTAAGGATGTTCCATAAGAATATCTGGTTTCGACTCTTAGGGTATGTCTTTGTCTCGGTTGTTGTCTCTTTGTCGATGCTATCTCTGGAATATGCATTTTTGATTCCGATTGCCTTCAACGATTATCAGTGGACGACAATCTATATGGTAAATGTCAGTCAGCTGACGAAGGAATATTCTTCCTTCTTCGCTGTCCATGATTCCTATGATCTCTCTGTCTTACGTATCTTCATGCCTTATAACCTTGTCAAGAGCATGAGCGTCTGTCTCCTTTATGAAATCTTCTTCCATCACATCATCTTCCATTTCTGCAAGTATGGTCTCTTTGCGGAGCATTACTTCCTCAACCGTTATGAGCTAAGAGACGATAAGCTCAGCGTGAACCTGAGAAAGACAGCATTCCGCCTTGCCAAGGCCAAGGAACTGACGGAGTTAAGAATTGAGCATCTGAAGAAAAAGAACGCGAGAAAGACAAAACTGGAGGACGGAAACAAGACGACGGCTTTCCTCTCTCAGTACGATTACCGATTCGATATGACAATCGATGACTATGGATCTATCCATGAGGTATCGATCCTTACGGACAGCGAAAGCTCTGCTGTCATTGTCGACTATATGAAAAACTCCCATCCGGGTGCAAAGTTCCATATTTCCTCCTATCAGGAAGGACAGACCATTGTGCGCAATGCCTGGACGGACGGACTTGGAAATGAGATCTTCCGTGAGGTCAACGGATACGATGAGGAAGTCACCAAAGTCATCCGCATGACCATTGTCATCCAAAGACAGAACACAAGAAAAGCCGCCTATTGAACCAGGCGGCCTTTATTTTGTCTTGTTGAGAATTATTCAGCTTCGATAGCCTGAACCGGGCATCCGGCAACAGCTTCATCGACACTGGCTTCATTGTCAGCGGTGACAACACCGGTGGCTTCAGCCTTGCCATCATCATTGAATGTGAAGATGTCAGCGGCGATTCCTGTGCAAGCGCCACAGCCGATGCATAAATCCTGATTAACTTTGACTTTTTTCATGGTAGATCCTCCAATCATGTTTTTATTTTAGTTTGTTTGCGCATTTTATTCAAGGCTAGAAGGAAAGAAATGGGCTTAAAATGGTTAGTTTTGGCTAACTTTTAGTGAAAAATCATCGATTTCTGCTTGTTTTTGATGGGATTATCGATTTGATCAAAAGACAGGGATGGCAAAATTTCTGATTTTGCTTGACATGGATATTGGATTCATGTATCATATTTGTCGCCTTTGAATTGGGTCTTTAGCTCAGTTGGTTAGAGCGTCCGCTTGATAAGCGGGAGGTCGGTGGTTCAAGCCCACTAAGACCCACCATATCGCAAAGTAGCCTTCTCCCTGTGAGAAGGTTTTTGTTTTCAATGAAAAAACACGGATTTTCCTATCTTTTTTTGAAATAGTATGTCCGTGTTTTTAGTTTAGTAGGTTATGGTCTCACCATGGATAATAAGAGGAGTGCCGAAGTATTCCTTTACGAAATGGACAAGATGATCAATATCCTTCTTTCCCATGATCTCATAGCTCGAATGCATCGCTAACTGGGCAAGTCCGATATCGACAGTGATCAGAGATACTTCACTGTTGCTGAGGTTACCCAAGGTGGATCCTCCTCTTAAGTCAGAGCGGTTAGTATATTCCTGATAGGGGATGTCATGCTTTCTCATGATGGCTTTGATGATGCTGGAGGAATAGGCATCGCTTGTATAGCTCTGATTGGCGTTGTACTTGATGACGATTCCCTTGTTCATCTCGACATGGGTAGTCTTATCCGTGTATTCGGGGTGATTGGGATGATCGGCGTGTGCGTTATCGATAGAGAGCATAAAGGAAGAGGCAATGGTCTTCTCTATGTCATCCTTTTCACTTCCTAAGGAGACAAGGATTCTCTTCAAGGTCTCTTTCAGGAAGGTGGAATTGGCACCCTGTCTTGTGAGGCTTCCGACTTCCTCATTGTCAAAGGAGGCATAGACCTTTATTGCTTTTCCCTTATCGGAAGAGAGGAATCCAAAGAGAGTGGAATAGGCTGCGGACAGGTCATCTAATCTTCCAGAGGCTAAGAAGTCCTGATCTTTTCCGGTGAGCCTTGCTTTCTCTCTGTTATAGAGGAATAGGTCATGGCTTAAGACATGATATCCTTCTTCTTTCAGCCCTAGTTTCTCTAAAAGATAATCATCGAAGGAGAAGTCTTCCTTATCGTTAGCGAAGATAGGAAGGGTATCGACAGAGGGGTTTACCTTGTTCTCGTTATTGACTGCACGGTTCATATGGATGCAGACGCTCGGTATCTCCAATAGATCCTCATCGATCGATAGAAGCTTTGCTTCAATCTTTCCGTCCTTTTCGACAAGGACGCGTCCAGCAAAGGATAAAGGCTTATCCAACCATGTGGAATAGATTCCGCCTCCGTAGGGCTCGGTATTCAAAAGCATGAGATTTCCTCTGTGGATGATAGGAGAGGGCTTTAATTTGAAGGTAGGGGAATCGTTATGCGTCGCTGTCAGAAGGAAGGAGGAATCCTCAAAGGAGAAGTCTTCCGGGACAGAGAAGGCGATGATGCTAGTATCATTCCTTTTGATGTAGTACTTCTTTCCTTTTTCAATCTGATAGTTCTCGTTTTCCCGTAACGGGGTGTAATGGTTATCGCCCAATTCCTTTTCGATGTTCTTTACGACGTGGAACGGAGAATAGGATGTATTGAGCAGTGCAATGATTTTATCTATGTTGTTCATATCTGTACCTCGGTTAACTATTATACGATGAAATCTCTTTTTTCTTTCTCTTTCTGTTTCTATAATATTCATGGAAGAGGAAATGCAATATGATCGACAACACGAAAAAAGAATATCTGAATCTGTATTATCGACAAGCGAAAGAAGCGATGGAGAAGGAAGACTATGAGCTTGCTGAAGAGAAGTATCATCTTCTCTCTCATCTTTCCAGAGTCTTATACAATGATTCTGACAATAGTATAGACAGAAGAGAATATCTTTCCTTGGCAAACGAATATGCCAACAAGGAGTCCTATGCAAGAGGCTTAAAGGAAGGACGGAAGAACTATTCTGGATGGGAGAGTGAGAGATCCTTCTCTGACTTCATCGGAGAGGAGAAGACAAAGGAATATCTTCGGATCGATGTCATCGAGCCGTGGAAAAAGAATGAGATGAAGGAGAGAAAGCTCAACGGCTTACTCATTCATGGACCCTATGGTGTTGGTAAGACAATCTTAGTCAAGGCTTTGGCAAAGGAACTAGGTGCAACGATCTTCTCCTTGTCTCCTTTGATGGACTTCAGCAATGACAACTATCCGGATGCCATCAACTCTGTATCCCGTGTCTTAAATGCGGCAGTGGACAAGGATAACTCTATCATCTTCTTAGAGGATCCGGTCTGTTATTTCCCCAAAGGGGAAGAGAATACGGTCTCCCATGATATCTGTGATCTCTTCCTGGATTACTTCCGAAAAGAGATGAGAAGGATCAAGAAGAAAAACAGGAGAGTCCTCTTTGTCATGACGACAAACTGTCCAGATATGTTAGATGAGAGAGTCGTCAACGACAAGATCTTCGATGATGTGGTCGCTATCTCTCTTCCGGATGAGAAGACAAGAGAAGAACTCATCAAGAGAAAGCTTCCAAACTTATCGGAAGACTTAACAAAGAGCTTTGCAAAGGATACCTTGGGTTATACGTCCTGGCAGATTACAAAGCTCTGCTCCGAACTGAAGAAGGATGATATCAAGGAAGAGGATATACAGGAACTATTGAAGATGCATACGAAGGAATATGATTCCGGATACTTCGACAATATCGACAGTTTCCTAGGGAAAATCGTATAAAACAGCAAACGAAAAAGCGGCCTGTTGAACAAGGCCGCTTTTGGATTGCGATGAGTATTCGTTCGATTACTTCGCAAGGATGAGGTGATGGAAGAGGAGAACCCAGAAGAGATCGACGTAGGCTAAGACAGCACCGAAGACTAAGAAGAGGATGAAGCCTAAGATGTTCTCAGTGGTGGTCTTCTGGAGCATGGCAGTGAGACGGACATAGATTTCGACGATCCAGCCAACGAACGGGATGATAAGAAGGATGAACTGAACTAAACGAGGAAGAGAATTAAACCATTTCATGTTAAATATACCCCCTTAAAATGGAACAAGCATATTATATAACCTATAGTCAGAAAAATAAATATGCCGAATGGATGTAAAGAGAAAAAAACGAGAAAATTTTTCTCTTGAAACACAGGGTTAAGGTTGGTATACTAAGTAAGCTCTCTATTTTGAGTGCTTAGCTCAGCGGGAGAGCGCTTCCTTCACACGGAAGAGGTCGCAGGTCCGATCCCTGTAGCACTCACCATCGAGATGCCGGCTTAGCTCATCCGGTAGAGCAACTGATTTGTAATCAGTAGGTGGCTGGTTCAAGTCCGGCAGTTGGCACCATCGATGATATCTTTGCCTGGTACCTTGGTACCAGGTTTTTCTTTTGCAAGCGAAATTCGGCGCCTTGCAAAACAAAGGATATGGTTATCATCGGCAGAAGATTGAAGATCAAATCGACACATTCTGTTTTTCGTGTTGTTCGATTGCTGTTTCACGGAAATTAAAATAAGCATGTCGAAATCAAGGAGGGAAACAAAATGAAAGATTTAGACAAAGTTTATGCGAACCGCATTGCGGAAGACTATGCTCCGAAAAAGGAAAGAAAGGCTCTGCAATTGAAGAAACTGGACGAGAAGGTGAGAAGACCAGCCACTATCTTCGCTTATAGCTTTGGTGTTGTCGCTGCGCTGATTCTTGGCTTGGGAATGAGTTTTGTCATGACAGACTTCGGTCCTAGCGGAACGCTCGGTATGGTTCTCGGAATCGTCTTAGGCGTTATCGGATTTGCTCTTTGTGGTGTAAACTATTTGCTGTATGCAAAGATCCTCGCTTCGAGAAAGAAAAAATACGCTTCAGACATCACAAGACTTGCCGAAGAGATCATCAAAGAAGACTAGAAGAAAGGAGCAACGCCTCATGAACAAAAACGAAAGCAAATATTTCAACACAGCTAAGAAGATGGATGATGCGTTGCTCACTCTTTTGGAAAGAAAAGATTATGAGTTCATCACTATCAAAGACATATGCAAAGAGGCGGGCGTGAACCGGTCGACATTCTATCTGCATTATGAGAATGTTTCTGATCTGCTTGATGAAGTCATTGCGAATTCAAATGAGGAATTCAGAACAGCCTTCTCTTCAGTTGAGAAGAAAAATCCAGCATATTCAAGCAAAGAAGAACTGATGTTCATCAAAGATGAGTATTTGATTCCATATCTGACATTCGTCAAGAAAAACAAGAAATTATACCGGCTTGTCAAAAGCAATTCTTCTCTGTTCGATGCCGATAGGATGGAAAACGATATCTATGAGTGTCTTATAGATAAAATTCTGTCAAAGTATGAAATCGATGATGGATATAAGGAATACTATTTCGATTATTTTACGTCTGGCATCAAAGCCATTATTTTCCGGTGGCTTCGCGATGACTGTACTCTAGATGTCCAGACTGTCGCAGATCTGATTAAGAAACTGGTTAGGCAAGAATGAAACGATGATGAAAAAGAAACTTAGTAAGGCTGTGGAGATGTTTTCGATTATCTCCACCGCCTTCTTTACTTTATATAATGCAGTAACTGGAATTCATTTCAAAACTGCGTGGAACCTATCGATATCGGTATACTATCTCCTTTTGCTGCTCTTGAAGATGTTCTTGATTCTTTGCTCTGACAAGTTTCATGTTTCTGAACATAGAATGAGAATCACATATATTCTTTCGTTTGTTTTTCTTCTGTTATTGGATTTGTCATTGATTGGTCCGGTTATCCTTCTGGTTCATAATAGCAAAACCATTCATGCTGATAAGATCGGTTCCATTGCGATAGCGACATTTGTGTTTTCGCGACTCGTTGTTTCCGTTGTCAATCTGAGGAAGGGAAACTCAAAAGAAAATCCTTGGCGAAGTCAGCTGAAAATGGTCAGTTTCACTAGTTCTATTGTTTCATTGATTGTGCTGGAAAACACACTGATAAATGTCAATGGATCTATGGAAGGCAGTATTTATATCATTTCATTTGTCACGACATTCGGATTGTTGACAATGCTGTTTTTTATAACTGTTTTGTCGTTTGCAAAAAACCTTAGAGATATCAGTCGATTTGGTCATCAATAAATGCATCATGTATTTGTTTTACCGCAATCGTTTCTGATATCAAACATTCTGTTTACTTTTGAAAACCTTTAACCTCTTGAATAGATAAAACGGTGCTTTTGTGTTGGCCGTATAGCAAATGGAATGGTGGCATTTTAATGAAAGATAGGAGCGCAATCGCTTTTGGTTCTATTGGATAAGGTAAAGAATATAACAAAAACCAATATTGGCATCTTGTCTACAAAGACGTGAAATTTTGATTTATTAAAATCATGAAGTGTACGTTAGTAAGATTACACGATAAAAAGGAATCGAACATAAGAATGTAGAGGAGTATCTGAAATCACTTCTTCATTATTAGATAAGGAAGCATATAGAATCCAAATCAGTAGAGATGACTCTGTTTTTATTGTTAGGAAAACTATATAGAAAAAAACAGAAATAAAAAAGAGAAAAAAACCGAAATGACAAAAAGAAAAAAACCAAAATGAAATGTTGAAAAAAACCGAAATAGATTTTAGAATAATAGTGAGGTTTCCTGTATGAAAGAGATGGAATATTATTCTAGAATCGCTGATAAACTGTTAGATATGCGCCTAAGAGCTTTTGGCGCGACAAATATTGTTGGACCAAAATGGTGCGGAAAAACAGAAACGGCTTTGCAGAAGGCAAAGAGCAAGATCATGCTTCAGAGAGATCCAAATAAGGATGAACTGATCTATACTGCCGGAATCAATCCTATGGCTCTTTTGGATGGACAGCAACCACGTCTGATCGATGAATGGCAGGATGCTATGAATATTTGGGATGCTGTCCGATCCTATTGCGATGAATACCATGGCCAAGGTCATTTCATTCTGACGGGTTCTACGTCAAGGGTCACAGAGACAAAACATACGGGTACAGGACGGATCTCTACTTTGAAGATGTACCCGATGAGCCTATATGAGTCAAGAGAGTCGAATGGCTCGGTCTCTTTGATGGATCTTTTTGATCATAAAAATGAACTGAAAAACGGATGCAGTACAAATCTGTCATTGGATGACATAATTTTTGCGGCCTCTAGAGGTGGCTGGCCTGCTAGTGTCCTTATGGATGATAAAGAGGCGGCGCTTTTTGTGGCTAAGGATTACTTTGAACAGATCTATACCAAAGATATGAATACGGTAGATAAAGTAAAACGGAATTCTCAGACAATGAGAGCAGTATTGCGAAGTTACGCCAGAAATATTTCAACGTTGGCAAAGAAAACGAGTCTGTTGGAAGACATCAATGCCACAAACCGTATTACAGATGCCACCTTGGATGATTATATTGAGGTCCTTGAGAAACTCTTTATCGTTGAGGATATTTATGGATGGAGTCCATCCATAAGATCCAAGACGTCGATGAGAAGCGGAAGGAAAAGAGAATTTGTCGATCCTTCTATTGCGGTTGCAGCGTTAGGCGGATCACCATCGATCTATAAGACCGAACTGAAAAGTTTTGGCTTTATTTTCGAAACATTATGCATTCGGGATATCAAAGTATATTCTGCGGCAATGCAAGGAGAGGTTTCCTATTATCGTGATAAGTCTGGCTTGGAAGCAGACTGCGTCTTACATCTCAATGATGGAAGATATGCTCTCATTGAATTCAAATTAGGATCGAATGAGATTGAGGAAGGAGCAAAACATCTCAATAAGATTGAAACACTCATCAAAAAGCACAATGAGGAAGAAAAATCTAACATCAGAATGCCAGATCTTAAATTGATCATAACAGGTACAAGATATGGAGTCAGAAGAGAAGATGGCGTATATGTCGTTCCAATTGGCTGTCTGAAAGATTAGAAATAACTCTCAGACTCATTTGTGGAGTATTTGGGGAATTTGGGGAATCATTTGGGGAATTTCACTGGACAAATTCCCCGAATTGATGGATAATGATGTCAGAGAGGTGCGAATATGATTGAGGAATTGATATCGGAATGCACAGACTATGACTTCAAAGATATGTTAGAGGAGAAAAAGCCAAAATCATGGCTTAAGACTGTTTCTGCTTTTGCAAATGGAATAGGTGGAAAGATATTCTTTGGTGTTTCAGACGATAAAACAATCACAGGAGTCAAAGATACTCAGAAAATGATAGAGAAAATCACCGGCTTGATTGACAAGCACATAACGCCGAGGATTGTATATAAGATTACTCCATATTCCGAGAATGATAAGACTATTTTGGAATTGTCCATTAATCCAGGTGTTTCCACACCTTATTATTTTCATAACGAAGGAACAAAAACTGCTTTTGTAAGGGTTGGATCATCGACAATAGAGGCACCGGATTACATTCTTAATGAGCTGATTTTGAAAGGGACCGGTAAAACTTATGATGGAGTCGTTACTGGCTTTGAAAAATCAGATTTTGCATTCTCGATTTTAAAGAGTGACTTTTTTGAAAGGACCGGAACAGCTTTTACAGATCAGGATTTCGTTTTCTTTGGTTTAGCTACAAAAGATGGGTTCCTTACAAATGGCGGTATTCTTCTTGCTGATAGTAATCCCTATCGTCACAGCCGTGTATTCTGCACAAAATGGAATGGGAAAGACAAAACAAATGAGGAAGAAGCCAGTGATGATGAGGAAATTGGAGGATCGCTGATCAGACAACTGAAAATGGCAATGGATTTTTATCGGTCCAACACAAAGAAAAAGTGGCATAAAGAGAAGGGCGAAACCATATATGAGCCGGATTATAGTGATGATGCGATTATGGAAACATTGGTTAACGCCCTCATCCATAGAAACTACAATAATCTGGGAGCCGAAGTATGCCTCAATATTTATGATGATCGAATCGAGATCACTTCTCCAGGCATCATGGTCTCGGGAGATCCGGTTCCGAAGCATGTTGATTATCCCTTTGAGTCAATGAGACGAAATCCGAATATTGCGGATGTGTTTTGGAAGATGGGATATATGAACAGAAGAGGATCAGGACTAGCAAAGATAACCGATTCCACCAACGCGCTATTCAAGGATGGCAATAATCATGTCATGTTCCAGATAAGGAATTCTTTCTTTGTTGTCACAATCGATAATGCAAATTATAGACCAGACCTTTATCATGCTTTGAATGAAAGGCAAAAGGCAATTATCAATGCGCTGATGAAAACTCAAAAGAATATCTCTCTTCTTGCAAAGGAAATCAATGCTGACAGAAAGACGATTCGCAATGATCTTCTGCTATTGGAAGAGATGGGGTTAGTAACAGCAACAGGAACAACGAGAAGCAAGGTGTGGAAACTCAAGTAAAGGCGATGCTAGATAAATATCGTTTTAAAACTAAGTTTATAAGTTGTTAGTCTGATTCAAACTTACTGTATAAAAAATCAGGTCACAAGCTCTTGCTAGTGACCTGATTTCAGTTTATAGTTCGGCTACTTCGGATTGCTTTGTGAGATTGAAGGTGGCGGTTGTGAAGTCAAAGCCTGCTTTGCCTCTGACTATGGTGGTAGAGATGAGGATACCTTTCTTTGTGGCGATAGTAGATGCAGGCATAGTCAGAACACCATTCGATAACTGACTCGTGATATCTGTCACGGTGGTTCCAATCGTCTGTGTCACATTCATCGCGTAATCGCTTGTGCTCTCACTAGTGGAAACCGAGAGAGCAAACTTATATTTTGTTTCTTCTGAACCCGGTAGGATCGAGATAGTGAAGACATAGGCTTCCCCTTTGAAGTATTGAAGAGATCCAGAGGTTGCCTTATTGTTCTTGTTGAAAGTGATTGCTTTGACATTGTTCAGTCCACATTCTGTGCACTTTCCAGTTTTTGCTAAAGTAGACTCATGGTCGTGGATAGATTTTACCTTAGCGGTTGCACAGATGTTTTTGACCGATTGGATCTCAAACTCTCTTCCGACCCAGGCTGTTGTTGTATCTCCGAAATCGATGCGGGCGTCCGTATTGGTTTCACCAGGATTGAGAGTGCTGACATCATTGGATAGGGTGACTCTTACACTATGGTAGGTCTGACTATCCGGGAAGTAGGCAGTGTAGTAACTGCCGGATGTGATAGCTGTGTCTATTCCGGTAAGATCAGCAAAGACGCACTGATGCGTATCTAATGCACCGATGGAAGTCAACATCATGCCATAACTCAACTCTTCTTCTGTTGCACCTGTGATCAGAATGGCGATGGAATCTCCGATGGTCGCTTTTTCAACATCTGCCTTGTTGCTTGTCAGCTGTATCGAATTGACACTGATCCATTTTCCGAGTTCGTTGACATAGAGGGACCTCCCTTTCTCGATGTTTCCTTGCATGATAGGCAAGGTAGTGATCAAGACACCTTTTCCGGTTACGGTAGTTACACTTTGGATTGCTGCTAAAAATCGAATAGCAGTGTCGTAGATAACTACCTCATACGTGCTTCTTCCTTCGATATAGGTGATGGTATAGTTTGCGTTATCTAGCGTGAGTTCGTCAGCATCTATGGTATGTCTTCCAGGTGTGTTATAACTGCTGGAAACATGAAGATTGACTTTGCTATCTCTTCCGTTAGAGATGGTCGATACATCATAGGTGTATAAGATGACTTCGCCGTCATCATCTACACCGAGAGAGTCAAAGGATGCCTTCGTAAGAGCAAGGGCATACTGTGTGATATAGAAAATTCCTGTCACTACCTTCTCTTCCCATTCATCCGTACCCTTTAATGTGACACGGTAATCGTATGTTCCGCTATCGATAGGGGCATCCGTTTTGTATTCCGTCTCATAATCTTTCTTGTATTCGATCGTGATGCCTCCGATATCATTCGTTCTGGTAATCATGTCGTCTGTGATAGGATGCGCCAATCCATCATAGGTGATATCTGCGATATCCGCAACAGAGAGTTCACGGCTCTTTTTCGGAAGCTTAGAATCCGGATTCGTTTTCTCTTCCTTCTTTCCACAGACGGTGCAGGCTCTTTCTAAGACCTCATCACTTGTATAGGTAGCAGGAACAGAGACAGTCCATTCACCGAAGGTATGATCCGCCTTATCACCGACATCACTATGACCCTCTTCGGTACAGACATGCCAATGGCTCTTCTCATCGCTTTGCCATTCACTGCTGTACGTATGCTTGATGGTCCTTGTATAGCCGCAGACATTGCAGTTTTCATCTAGGTTGCTGTCATAGACATGCTTTTCCTTTGTGGTAGTGTCGGTATGACCGGCTGTTGTACACTTCTTCCAATGGTTCTCCTCATCATAAGTATAGGTAGAACTATAGACATGTTTCGTCTCTGTCTTGGAAGATTCCGTCGTATTCGAAGCAGGTGTGGATTCTGTAACGGATTCTTTCTTTCCGCATCCAGTCATCGTCAACATGGCTAGTACGGATAATAGGATAATTTTTTTCTTCATAGGTTTATGTTCCTTTCTTCCGAATAGATTATCAAAAAGAGGAATAGCGAAAAAAGTGTCAAATGGCACCCCTTGGGCAATATTTTTCTTCCCGAGGAAAAAAGAAGAGAGGAAGAAAAGGACTAAGCAGATATTTAGCACTCTATGTAAGCGGTTTTACACTATTTTTGTTGAAAAGTCAACAAAATAGCAATTTGACAAAAACGGCTTTTTGTCAAATTAATTTTGGCACTATTTTAGCGCTTGAAAACACGATTTAAGTTATGTTTAAACAAATGATGATTTTCTATGCAAAAAGGACACTATTTTTCACTTATGAATTTTTCTGGAAGTCAACTCTTTTTTGAGAAAGAATGATTTTTATGAAAAAGTCGATTTGACAAAAGTGACTTTTTGTCAAATTATTTTTCTGATACAAAAGTAAGGAAATTGTTATGAAATGTAGAGTCTTTTTAATCAACTGTATAGAGTAATGCTCGAAATTCTATAGTAATGTCTAAGATTAAGCATATTTATATAAGTATATATATAAATAATATACCTATTATATATTTATCCTATTTTTAATGTTCTTTCGGACAGTATTATCCTATCCTGGCTTAAGGATAGGGATTACTCTTTCTGTTCCTATATGGGGTATCGATACCTATATTGAACAAAGAGTAATAAAAGTGTTGAAAAAATATTTTGCTCTTTTTTTCTTGACATAGTTTGCGGGGGGGGGGGTATGATTTCTACCGCAAAATTTCAGTTCTGCTTATCTGGCTTATTAGGGGAGTCAGTTAAGTGGCAATTGACAGTCTTGCCTGATCGTTTCGTTATCTGCTTTATAAAGGATTGAAGAGGGATGAGCTACTCATTGCCTACTTGTCCAAATGGAACCAATAAATGCATGCTAACGGAATGAGAGAGTAAAACTGTTGACAAAGGAATTGTTGTTTTGTATAGTCTACCGCACAAAATTCATGGAGGTTTGAATTTATGAAAAAGATTTTTGCTGGTATTGTCTTACCTACACTTGCCGCTCTTGCCGTTATCGGTTCCGGTTTCTCTGTCTACTTCTTCGGTGAAAACCAGGATAAGGTCTCTTCCACTGGAAGCATCAAGGTCGAGAATCTTGTCAGAATCGGAAATTTGACTACTTCTGTTACTAAGGCTGATCTTCACCTTGATCAGACCAAGGCTGTCCGTGAAAAGATTCTTTCTTCTTCTTCTTTAGTCAATTCTGAAACAGATAAGAATCATGACACTGCTTCTAACTACGATGGCACCAATGGTTATGGAAAAGATGCTGTTGCTAATGGTATCTATTTAACTGATAATAACACCACAACTGCTTCTAGTTTCGAAATTAAGTACAACAAGAATACTGGCACTCAGTATGTTGATTACCTCAATGGTGCTTGCAAGCTTCAGATTGTCACCACCTTCACTTTCTCTAATGGCGCTGAGAATTATGTCGGTATGGATACCACAAAGGGAACAGGAACTAGCAATGATAAAGGTACCTGGGCAACTGGTACAACTGCTGGTGTTTACACCTACACTTGGACCATTTCTGCTGAAGCCAACAAAGATTATTCTAGAACATTACAATATCTTTCCGGTACCACTCTTTCTAGCGATGCTGACTTCCAGTTTGTCTATGTTGCTTACGCTAATCAGTACAAAGATGTTGAAAAGAATGATGAGAAGAGAAGTTCCTATACTGATGCTGATGCTGAGATGAAGACTGCTGAGCCTCATACGGATGCTGAGTATTCTGCAATGCTTTCTGCTGTCACTAATTCTGATTCTAGCAAGAATGGTAAACTTACCATCGAAACCGTTGCAACCATTGTTGCTGCCTAATCTTACTTCAAACCTTTAATCTATAGTCGTTCCGTCATATCTTCCTAAACGATACATAAATCACAATTGAACCTACTTGTTTACCCTGAAAATTATGTTTGTAGGTTCAATTGTGATATTTTAATATAAGAGAGTGATTCACATGATTTTAATGAGCGCAATTCAGCTGACGTATGTAGTCTGTATCATCGTCATTATCCTGTTTGCAATTGCCTTTATCGGCATTGCTGCTCTTTTTGTCAATGCGAAGAAACTCTTATATGTCAATAGACTGGAAGACGACAAGATTCAGAAGGATGTCGATAAGAGATATGTCAAGCTCGTCAAGAAAAAGAAGAATGGTGAAGAGGTATTAGATACCTATCAGAGAGAGATGAAGACTTCCAAAGGATTCTCTCATTTCTGGACAGTATTCCTCAGCATCCTTTATATCGGATTGATCGGTTTGACAGTCTATGGAGCTATCTCCAGAACGAATGGCAATCAGTTATTCATCGGAAATCAGGCTGCTGTTATCATTGAGACAGCATCCATGTCGGAAGCGTATTCCGGAAATACCTATCTGAAGGAGAACGATCTTCTCGATGAGAAGAACCGCATCTCTCAGAATTCCCTTATCACCTTGAAAAAGGTGGAATCGGAAGATGATCTCCAACTTATGAAGGTCTATGCCTTCAAGATGGAGAGCGCAGAAAAAGGGAGAATGATCACAATCGTTCACCGTCTTATCAATATCGGTATTGATACCGATGGTCATAAGAGATTTACGTTCCGTGGAGACAGCAATTCTTCTACCATGGTCGGTGAGACGGCTTTGACTTTTGATTCTATCGTTGGAGAGTGGACAGGCTACAAAAATGCGACCCTAGGCTATTTTGTGACTTATCTGCAGTCCTCTATCGGTATTATCACCTTAGTCGTTGCTTTCTTGCTTCTGATCATCTATTCCATTGTCTATTCCAAGATGACAGAAAAGTACAACATCCGCTACTATCAGCTTCTGTGTCAGAAGTACTGCTTTGTCAAGGCTTTGGAAGGCGAGAAATGTGTTGTCTTTGATGGCTATGACATCAAGGCTCTTGAGAAAGAGGCCGCACCTGTCAAAGAGAAAAAGAAACACATCCCTTATGTCAACGAGATCTTGCCTCCTACTCTGGATAAGATCTCTGCTACGACGTTATCTAGCTTCAAACTCATCCACAGAGACAGCAAGTACATCTATCCGTTTGAATATCAGAGCGGATTCTTCGGTGATGGCATGCACCATTATCAGGGTGCGATGCAAGAAGGCATCTATGTCATCCTCTATCAGGAGAAACCGAATATTTCAAAGACTCTCTCCTATCATGAGAAGTATCCTTTGAAGATTCATCTTGTCGGTGATGCCAGAAAGTACTTCATCATCCATGAAGTCACTGGTGGCACAGATTATCTCGAATATACCGGAACGAAGGAAGAAGATCATGATTACTTTGTCCGCTTCTATGACAGCAAGTCCTATAACGGATCTGTCACAAGACATGTCTTTGTCTGTGTGGATCAGAAAATGAGGAGACTCTAATCGATGCGAAAACACTTGTTTCTAGGTCTGTTCCTGCCCTTTATCCTTGTCCTATCTGCGGTCGGAACTGGTTTTGCCGTATACTTTTTCGGTGAGAACCAAGATCAGAGCAAAACGAATCATAAGGTCGTCGTTGAGGATGATATCGACTCTTCCTTCGGCACCATTTATTTAGCCTATGGTGAAGAGGAGGATGAGAACTTCATCGACTACAACACAACAGACGCCCATATTGAGCCTTTTATCTACATCACTCAGACGGATGTCTCTTTTGCTTCTCCGATCAAGGCAAAGTTTATATTCAACAATGGTATCCGAACTTCGGATGAGATGAAAGCCTACTTCTCTCAGTTTACGTATTCTCTTTCCTATGAGATCACTCTTTCCGACACCTTCCTTACCTATTTCCGTCTTGTCTATCCTGCTATGGATAGCGATACCGCTAAGACAACATCCGGATATATGACAAATACAACGATTGGAACTGGTGATGACAAGAAGATGATCAAGGTTGCATTTGATGATGAGACTATCACAACGACAACGGAAAAATTCGATACCTATGCTGCCGGAGCCTTCACTTTCAAAGGTGAGATGACTCTCCCTATGATCATCTCTTACCGCAGCGGCTGTATTCCGACTAGTGAAGCTGCATTCTCCAGTATGTGGGATAAGATCAATACCAGTGTTGCCAAAGGTTCACCATTGATCGATCTGAAGTTCCATCTGATTGTCTCTTCCAATAGCTAGGAGGACAGATAAATGAAAACGAAATCTAAGATTTTTCTCTTCTTATCGATATTCTGCTCTATCTTCTTCATAGGCAGTGCTTTTAGTAAGTTCTATTTCATCTCTGGCTCTAAGTTTGCAGAACACGAGGATAAGGTCCATGGTTACATGGATGATATCCAGGTCAACTATCAGTTGGATGATAACGCCTATACGGTCTACTTCTTCTCTTCTCCTTTCTGGGCAAACTATATCAAGAATAATGCTAGAGGAACCCAGACATTAGATGAGTGGTTATCGGTTGATAAGTACAAGTCTTACATGAAGACACTTAGTACGGTTACTGCTACTACTGATACTATTTTAAAAAAGTACGGATATTACGCGGATGGTGGTGAAGATTCCGGTGAATTCGGATATAAGATCAGATATGCGGATACGTGTATTTCTACTGAGACTTTCACTAAATTATCGGATCCTACTTCAACTGGAAGAGATTTATATCAGTATAAATGTCTGTTCAATGGCTGGACATATAGTATCACTAGTGCTATAAATTGTGGTTACAACTCACAAGGAAACTATAATTATGTTTCTGCTTTTGATGAATTGTCTTTGATTGACAATGCTGACAATGATGGAAACAGTACAAGTGATAAGGTTATCTTTTTGTATCCTGTTTATTCAGCTGGTAAAAGATATGGGACTGTATTACAGTCTGTTGTTAGATTACATGGACGCGATGTTAATCTTTTAAAGGATGATGATGGTAATCTTCTCGATTGGAACGGAAATCCCAATGGAAAAACAGAGGAACAGGGTATTTATTGGGACACTGAATATTATTTCTCCCAATCTGACTATTCGACTTCGTCATCTAACATAAATAGCGGTTATTATTATTATAAGAATCTTCAAGTTAATTCCGGTGAACAGTTATATCTTGATGTCGATACTTCCATGGACGGAACCTGGAAGAACTTTTGGGATGGGAAAGGAAGCCGTGCTGAAGGTCTCTGGACTGGTGAGTATTCAGAATGGAGTGGATATT